>NZ_FQLF01000002.1:0-308668 GCF_900120175.1 Oceanicoccus sp. KOV_DT_Chl | reverse complement strand
AAACCCTGATAGACTATACTTTGTTGCGTCATATAATAAGCATGTGTCTTACTTGGAAGTTCAACATCTCGAATCGGAGTATTCGCAGTAAATGAATATTTGGGGAAATCAGCGCACGGTAGCAGCTAAGCTGAATCAATTGATCCTGTTGGCGACCGGTCTTGCCGTTATAGTTGTTACCATAGCGGGCATGTATAACGACTACCTCAATCAGCAAAGTGAAGTCGTTAGTCTAATGGATAGCCACTCCAAAGTGATCGGCAGTAATAATACTGCGGCTATCGTTTTTGATGAGCCATTTAGCGCTCGTGAGTCTTTAAAATCCCTGGAAGTAGTCACCGGTATTGTGGTCGCAGCTATCTATAGTGATAGTGGCGAATTGTTTGCCAGCTATGTTGGTGAGCCTGGTTTGGAAGCGCCGGAGGTTAGGCCTGAGGGATATTATTTTGAAGGTGACCATGTAGATTTGTATCAGGCTATCATTCTCGATGGCGACAATATCGGCATGATTTTTTTGCGCTACGATATGTCTGAGTCTTACGCCTTGTTAGTAGAGGTCTTTTTGCTGGATATGGGGGTTGGCCTCCTTGCGATGTTGTTAGCCGTATTTCTCGCGCATCGCGTTCAGCGCAGTATTACCGATCCTATTCAAGCGCTATCAGCTAGCGCCCAACAAGTGTCCGACCGAGGTGATTATGGCGTTCGTGCGCCGGTAATCAATGATGATGATATCGGTCAATTAACGAATGTTTTTAATACCATGTTGCAACAGGTGCAGGATCGTGACCGCGAGCTGGCCAATTCCAGAGATTTATTGGAGCAGCGAGTAAAAGAGCGTACTGCCGAACTGACGATTGCAATGGAGCGAGCGGAAGCTGCGGCACGCTCCAAGTCCCAGTTTTTAGCTGCAATGAGTCATGAGATTCGAACGCCATTGAATGGCGTTATCGGTATGGCCTCATTATTGGCCGGTACGGAACTAGATGAAGAACAGCGCGATAGTACCGATACTATTCAAAGTTCTGCCGATGCCTTGCTGGGCATTATTAATGATATTTTGGACTTTTCAAAAATTGAAGCGGGTAAAATGGATCTGGAGTTGATTCCATTTAATCTCAGGACAGTGCTTGAGGGCATGGTCGAGTCGATGAAGCTAAAAGCTGTAGAGAAAAATATTTTTTTGCAGTTACGCTTCGCCGAAGGTGTTGAAGAATATGTTAAAGGTGATCCTGGTAGAATTCGTCAGGTCCTCACCAATTTTATTAGCAATGCGATTAAATTTACCTCCACTGGTGGCGTGATGGTTGATGTATCGGCGCGTCAATTAAAAGCTGGTGTATGTGAATATCGTTTTGCGGTGGAAGATACTGGTATCGGTATTTCACAATCGAAACTGGATTATGTGTTTGAGGAATTTGCTCAGGCTGATAGTTCGACGACGCGTAAATACGGTGGTACAGGCCTTGGTCTGAGTATTTCGTCACTGCTGGCGAAGTTGATGAATGGCCGTTTGGAAGTAGAAAGTCGTGAAGGAAAGGGATCGGTTTTCACGTTGGTACTGGAGTTACCATTAACGCCGGCTGCACAGTTACCTGTGGTAGTGGCAGATCAAGCGACTAATTTACGCGTATTGGTTGTCGGTGATGTTACTGGACGTTATCAGTTAACCAGCGACTGGTGCCGTCGTTGGGGAATGGATGTGCTCTCTGTAGAGGCGCCTGATGAAGCGCTAGCTGCAGTTGAGCAGGCGATTCAGCAATCCCAACCTTTTGAGGTGATGATTGTTGATGAAGTTGTCGGCTTTGATAGTGGCCTCGATTTGGCGAAGAGCATTCGACAGAATCCGGCACTAGCAGGTTTATCACTGATCTTTATGGCGGTGAGTTCCGGTGGTGATAAAGCTAAATTGGTTGAAGAGGCTGGGTACACAGGTTACTTAACCCGGCCGGTTAGAGAGTCGCAATTGTTGAAGACCTTACAACATATTAACCGCCAACAGCAGTCCAAAGACAGTGAGGCTTTTATAACGCCCTATACCTTTACCCGCCCACAAGAGAGCACAGTCTCTCGCACCAGTGGACAAGTGAGTATTTTATTGGCCGAAGATAATTTGGTTAATCAAAAGGTGGCGGTGCGTATGTTAGAAAGGCTGGGCTGTAATGTCGATATCGCTGTAGATGGCGCAGAGGCGGTGAGCATGTGGCAGCAATCAAAATATGATTTGATTTTTATGGATTGCCATATGCCAATAAAAGATGGCTATCAGGCTACCCGTGAAATTCGCAGTATCGAAAATGGCAGTGTCCATATCCCGATTGTCGCGTTAACTGCAAACGCCATGGAAGGTGAAGCTCAAGTCTGCGCTGAAGTAGGTATGGACGGATTTATTGCCAAACCGGTTAAGGTGAGTGATCTGGAAGCTGTGATTGTCGATTTCACCAAAGGGCTGCTTTAAGGCTTTTGGTTTTTTTATAGATATACTCATTCGCTAGCGGCAGTTAATCAGGCAGTGCAAAGGCCAGTAGCCAGTCTCCCGGTTTTGACCAGCCATGTCCTCCCGCAGCGACCACCACATATTGTTTGCCATCCTTGTTGATTCGATAGGTTAATGGGTTGGCGTTGGCAGTGGTGGGTATACGGTATTTCCAAACTTCCTCACCGGTTTTGGTATTAAATGCGCGGAAATATTTATCCGCTGTCGCCCCGATAAACACTAACCCTCCTGCAGTCGTGACCGAACCTCCGATGTTTGGCGTACCCCAATTAAACCAGAGTGGGAAGGGCGCTAGATCCCGGGTAGTGCCTAGCGGTACTCGCCAAATGACCTCGCCACTCTTCAAATCGACTGCAGCAAACGAGCCCCAGGGTCTTGGGTTGCAGGGCGTCCCCAAACTGGACATCAAGGGAAAGCGCTTGGCGCCATAGGGGGTGCCGGTCATTGCAAAATATTCGTCGGGGTATTTGGTTTGCGGGTTGCGGGCATCAAACTCTTCACGCTTGATCATTTGTACCACGGCGGCCATGTGCATTTGATTGACAAACATCAGTCCATTTTCGGCGTCGACGGAGACGCTGCCCCAATTAATGCCGCCCACAGTTGACGGGTACAGCACGCTGCCTTCAAAGCTGGGGGGTGTAAACAGGCCCTCAGAGCGGTACTTGCTTAACTCTTCCCGACACGATTGTTGATCAAACCATACGATATTACTGACATTGTCGTGGTTCAGTTGAGCGGGTAAATGCAGTGGTTTAGGGTGCGTTGGGAAGGGTTGAGTGGCGGAGAGTTGTTCACCGGGGACGCCATTTTGCGGAACAGGTCGTTCTTCTACCGGATAGAGTGGCTCTCCGGTTTCGCGGTCTAATAAAAAGATATGACCCATTTTTGTGGGTTGTAGAACGCCAGCTTTGCCCTCAGCGACGCCAGGTAGCTGAAACAAGACCGGTTGCGATGCAACATCATAATCCCATAAGTCGTGATGGACGGTTTGGAAATTCCATACCCGTTTGCCGTTAGTAATATCCAGAGCTACCACCGATGAGCCAAACTCATCAATACCATCGCGATGGCCGCCGTAAAGATCGGGGGAGGGATTGCCGGTGGGGACGTATATCAGTCCGCGCTGATAATCCCCAGACATTGGCGCCCACACATTCGGCGTCCCCTGTAGATATTCGACGCTGCCATCGGTTTGACGGTGGCGCTGTTTGTAGTTTTCACTGACCGGCTCCCAGGCCCAGCGCAAACTACCACTGCGGATATCAAAGGCGCGGACGACGCCACTGGGGGCATCGGTGCGATTATTGTCGGGCACCAGCGCACCTATCACTACGGTGTCGTTCATCACAATGGGGGGGGAGGTCGGGTAATACTCCCAGGGTTCTGACTGGCTGATCCCCTCCCGTAAAGCCACCCGCCCTTGATTGCCAAAACCCGCACAGGGCTTGCCGCTATCGGCATCGAGAGCGATCAACTCGGCATCACGGGTGCCGTAGACGATACGCTTACTGCAGGCTTGGTCGCTAGCGGATTCTGCTTGCCAGTAGGAGACGCCACGACACACGGCGGGGTAGTAGCCGCCTTTTTTATTCTGCACTTTGGGGTCAAATACCCAGAGTTCCTCGCCGCTGATAGGGTCTAGTGCAAATACCCGGCCAAAGGGCGTGCAGTAGTAGAGTGTGTTGTTAGTGACAATCGGGGTGACTTGCATCGAGGTGAACGCCCATTCGCCAGAGCCGTCGGCGAAGTCTCCCGAGTTATGGCTCCACGCCAGTGTTAGTTGATCGACGTTATTGAGATCGATTTGATTCAACGGCGAATAGCGGTTGGCTTGTTCATTGCCTCCAAAGGATGACCACTCGGCAGTGGGGCCATCGAAATCAATGACCGGATTGCTGCTGATGCGACAGCCACTTATAAGCATAAAAGTGAGTAGCAGTAATGATACAGCGATACGCATAGGTATTCCTTGGGGTGTAAAAATGACAATGGCTTACTTGTCAGTGTTAGCCGCATCCAAAAATGCCGGTTTTTCGCCGCCACCATGTACGGTAACGGTTGAACCACTGATATAGCTTGATAGTGAGCTGGATAAGAACAGGCAGGCATCACCAATGTCTTTGGGCTCGGCCATCCGTCCCAGAGGGATAGTGTCACCTACCGCTGCGATACCGTCTTCATCACCATAATGCAGATGGGATTGCTCGGTACGAATCAGCCCGGCAATCACACTATTGATCCGGACTTTGGGTGCCCACTCCACTGCTAAGGATGTGGCTAAGTTGACGAGGCCGGCTTTGGCGGCACCGTATGCTGCAGTGCCAGGCGAGGGGCGGATAGCACTGACACTGGCGATATTGACGATAGTTCCGCCCTCGGCTTGCTGCTGCATGACTGCATTGGCGGCCTGGCAAAAGTTCAGCGGCGCAAGCAAGTTGAGGCGGATAATAGATTCCGAGAAGCGTGGGGAAGCGGTCGCGGCATCGGTCATTGGCGCCCCACCGGCGTTGTTCACTAATACATCCAGCCGACCAAACTTCTCAACAGCGAAATCGACACAGGCCTGTATTTGCTCTACGTCTTTGACGTCCACTGTGGTAAAGATGGCCTGTTTGTTACCGGCTTGGGGTAGCTCTTCTGGGGCATTACGCCCGCAAATAATGACATCGGCACCGGCGGCGAGAAAGCGCTGGCTAATACCTTTGCCAACACCTTTGCCGCCACCAGTGACGATGACGACTTTGCCGCTGAAATCCAATTGCTTATCCATAATTTACCTTTTGTACGTTGCAACATTCTAAAGGCCTTTATTATAGAGTTTGAGCGTCAAAAAGCATGGTTTAAATGGACGAGATTACCGATGTTTAAGTCAGTATAAGCCTTCACAGTCGTTGGGCTTTGCTGCACAATGCCGCTGGCCTGAAATGTTGTCAGTGTTGGCTGTTTTGGCTATTGCTGCTACTGACGTGTCCCCGTTTAATGATCGAGCGGTTTGTTCTAAGAGAGAGATTTTATTAGTTATGAGTGATTCTTTAGCGGTTATTGCAATTTTGGGAGGTACCGGTGATTTAGGTACCGGTTTGGCACGGCGCTGGGCGCAGGCAGGCTATCAAGTCATTATCGGCTCGCGCACTGAAGATAAAGCCGTGGCAGCAGCCGCAGATTTGAAGGCGGTCATGCAGGCGCGTGGCATCGACGGCGTTAATGTGCGGGCGATGGAAAATTTGGCGGCTGCTGAAGCGGCGGACATTTGCGCAATGACGGTGCCCTTTGCGCATCAAACGGGTACCCTCGAATTAGTGAAAGAGGCGCTAAAAGGCAAAATTTTAATTGATGTCACTGTGCCGCTGGTACCGCCCAAGGTCGCGCGGGTGCAACTGCCCGAGCAGGGTTCTGCCGGTCAAATTGCCCAGCAGATTTTAGGTGAGGACGTTCAAGTTGTTTCAGCGTTTCAGAATGTCGCCGCCCATCATTTGCAAGAA
Source organism: Oceanicoccus sp. KOV_DT_Chl (assembly GCF_900120175.1). Lineage (NCBI taxonomy): Bacteria > Pseudomonadati > Pseudomonadota > Gammaproteobacteria > Cellvibrionales > Spongiibacteraceae > Oceanicoccus > Oceanicoccus sp. KOV_DT_Chl. The sequence continues at coordinate 302,689 of NZ_FQLF01000002.1, read as the reverse complement.
GGCCAGGGTCTGAGTTGTGATGTGATCGTCTGCGGTGATAAAAAAGATGCACGCGCTAAAGTGATTGAGTTAGTTGAAGCTGCAGGCATGCGCGGTTTTCATGGCGGCAGCATTGCAAACTCGGCGGCGACAGAGGCATTAACCTCGGTGCTGATTTTTATCAACAAGCAATACGGTTGTCATGCCGGTATCAGTATTACTGGTTTGGATGACAAGGCGTAATGTTATTCTGACTTCTGCTTTAAATTTGTCGTGATATGAATTCAATGACGTTAACAGCGCTACCGGATTTCCCCATGGTTGAGCCCGGGGATAATTTGCTGGAGCAGATACTGCTTTCACTAACGCGTGCGGGCTTGTCGTTACAAGACAATGATGTGTTGGTATTAGCGCAAAAAATTGTGTCCAAAGCAGAAAACCGCTATGGCTATCTGAATCAGGTAAGCCCAAGCGAAGAAGCTATCGTGTTGGCACAGCAAGTGGATAAAGATCCCCGCATTATCGAGTTAATATTATCCGAATCCAATGAAGTTGTTCGACAGCGCCCCGGCGTGGTTGTGGTTGAGCATCGGCTTGGCTATGTTCATGCTAATGCCGGTATTGATAAGTCCAATATTGAATCTAATCCAGACAATCCCCGGGTCTTATTATTGCCTCTGGATTCTGACAAGAGCGCACAGCAACTGCGCGCACAAATTAAAGCCCAAACAGGCCGCTCGACGTTTGTCATTATCAATGACAGTGCGGGCCGTGCCTGGCGCAATGGTACTGTCGGCATGGCGATTGGTACCGCCGGTTTTGAACCCTTGGTTGACATGGTGGGTGACCAGGATCTATTTAAAAAAGTATTAGAAGTGACAGAAGTCGCAGTGGCCGATGAGTTGGCTGCAGCGGCTTCTTTTTTGATGGGGCAGGCTGCAGAGGGCTGTCCAGTCGTGTTAATTCGTGGTGCTAATCTACGTTCGGCTGAAACCGGTTCAAGCAGTTTGATTCGTGAAAAATCGAAAGACCTTTTTCGCTAACGATCAAAGGCGGACTAATTTTTTACTATCGCTGTAAACAGATAACGCAATAATAATAGCTAGCAACGTGGTGCCTCCAGTAATGAATAAATCTAACAATATCGATAAGCCGAAAAAAATATTGGCTCTGTCTGGTGGTGTTGGTGGCGCCAAATTAGCACTTGGCTTGGCCAAGGTATTAGCTCCCGAGCAATTAACTATTGTTGCTAATACCGCTGATGATTTTACTCATTTGGGATTAACTATTTCTCCTGATCTGGATACAGTGATGTACACCCTCGCTGACTTAAATAACAAGGAGTTGGGTTGGGGTTTGGCCAACGAAAGTTGGCAGGCTATGGATGCTATGAGTGCATTAGGTGGTGATACCTGGTTTCGCTTGGGTGATCGTGATTTAGCGACGCACCTGGTGCGCAGCCAACAACTGGCCGCGGGGGAAAGTTTATCCTCAGTGACCACGTATTTATGTCATCGTTTGGGGGTTAAGCACACGCTATTGCCGATGACTGACGACCCGGTACGCACCCGGGTGAAAACGGCAGGCGGTGAGTTGGCATTTCAGGAATATTTTGTCCGCGAGCAATGCCGGCCAGCGGTGCAGGGTTTTTATTTTGCGGGGATTGACAGCGCACAGCCACAGCCGCAGTGGTTGGATTTATTGCAGAGCGAGGATCTGGCGGCGATTATTATTTGTCCCTCCAACCCTTTTGTCAGTGTCGACCCCATGTTGCAGTTGCCACAGGTGCGTGCTGCAATGAAGGCCAGTGCTGCACCGGTGATTGCTGTTTCGCCGATTGTGGCGGGTTTAGCGATAAAAGGTCCGGCTGCAAAAATGATGACAGAGCTCGCAATACCTGCGACTGCTACGGCGGTTGCCGCTTATTATGGTGATTTGCTGGATGGTTTTGTACTCGATCAATCGGATCAATCGTTACAGACAGAGATTGATCAATTGGGCTTAGCCACTAAAGTGGTGCCGACCATTATGAAAACATTGGACGATCGTATTGATCTGGCAACAGCAGTGCTATCCTTTGCTGATCAATTATTCACTGACTCTATTGCTGGAAAACACTAATGTTGTGGGCCTTATTGCCATTAAAAGATTTTGTTAACGCCAAGCAGCGCTTATCCGGTGTGCTGGCAGCACACGAGCGTAGACATTTATTTCACACTATGGTGGAGGATGTGCTGGATGTATTGTCCGTTCATCCGGCTATTGATCATGTGGTTATTGTCTCTGATGATCCCAGTGCGGAATTGTTGGCAGAGCATTACGGTGTCAGCTGCTGGGATGAAAGTTCGCTGCTGGCGTCGGCAGATAATACTAAAGGTTTGTCTGCGGTGACGGATGCGGCTGCTGGTAAAATACAGCAGCAGGGCGTTGATTCCTTGTTAGTTATTCACGGTGATTTGCCGCTAATTAATGCCACCGAAATACAGCAGTTAATTGATCAACATCAGGCGTCGTTATCTCCCTGTATGACTATTGCCCCCGATACGGTAAAAGAGGGGAGTAATTGTCTTATCGTGTCTCCGCCGGCGGCGTTGAACTTCCAATATGGCGCCTACAGTTTTCAAAAACATTGCGAGCAAGCACAGCAAAAAAAAATGGCTGTTAATATCCTGACGTTAACGGGAGCAGCAGCTGATATTGATAACCCTGAAGATCTGATTTTACTCTGTCAGGAAACCGATAAAACAAAACATACGCTGCGTTATCTGCAAGAAAGTGGCATCGCTAATCGAGTTATCGCAATGATGACTGCCACTAATATTTCAACGGCTGAAAATAAAAATATGACTGCGTTATTGAACCAGGTCCATGCTGGTACGATGTTGACTAATCAGCAAGCGTTGTCATTGGCAGATGACATGTTTGCTGGCGAAGAAACTACTCAGCAGTTAATGACTGCAGCCAGTGCTATACGCGACCAAGGGTTCCGCAATGTTGTGACTTATTCGCGAAAAGTCTTTATTCCGTTAACTCATTTATGTCGTGATGTTTGTCACTATTGTACTTTTGCGCAAACACCAAAACATATTCCATCGCCGTATATGAAGGTTGAAGACGTATTGGCTTCAGTCAGAGCAGGTGCCGAGCAAGGGTGTAAGGAAGCGCTATTCACCTTGGGTGAGAAGCCTGAGCTGCGTTACAGTGCGGCACGTAATGCTTTGGCGGAAATGGGTTTTGACTCGACGCTGGATTATGTCGCTCATGTCGCCAAAATTGTGTTTGAAGAAACTGGCGTGTTGCCCCATATCAATGCTGGCTGCATGACAGAAGAGGAAATCGCCAAGCTGCGGCCAGTATCGGCCTCTATGGGAATTATGCTGGAGTCCGCATCTAGCCGCTTATGCGAAAAAGGTATGCCGCATTATGGTTCGCCTGACAAAGACCCGGCGGTACGTTTGCAAACGATCGCGCGCGCAGGAGTGGCAAATGTACCTTTTACTTCAGGTATTTTAATTGGCATCGGTGAAACCCGGCGTGAACGTATTGAATCATTATTGGCATTGCGCGATTTGCATCACCAGTATGGTCATTTGCAAGAAATTATCGTGCAAAATTTTCGCGCCAAGGACAATACCAAAATGTCGCAGGCACCGGAGCCTGATCTCAATGAATTACTGTGGACTATTGCGGTAACCCGAATTATTTTTGGGCCGGACATGAGTATTCAGGCGCCACCTAACTTAAGCCCCGGAGTGCTGCCGAAACTGGTTTACTCAGGTATTAATGACTGGGGTGGCGTATCGCCAATTACCCCTGATTATGTGAACCCGGAAGCACCTTGGCCGCACCTTGAACAGTTAGCAAAAGAAACGGCAGTCAGTGGCAAATATCTGCATGAGCGGTTAACGATTTATCCGGCTTACGCCATTGAAGGCAAGCGCTGGCTGGATTCTGCTCTGCAGACGGCAGTTTTGCAGATGATTGATACCGAAGGTTTTCCTCGAGTTGATGACTGGTCACCGGGGGAGGTCATTGCGCCACCAGCAGAAATTGTCGAGCAATTATCCGCATCCACACTTAATCATGTATCCGCAGAAATCAAACAAATTGTTGCGCGTGCCCGGGCCAGTGAGGCGTTAACAGAGGCGGATGTGGTGCGGTTGTTTCAGGCTCGCGGTGAAGATTTTTCTTATGTGTGTCAACAAGCTGATCAATTCCGTCAGCAGTTGAATGGCGATACCGTTTCGTACGTGGTCACCCGCAATATTAATTACACCAATATTTGCTATTTCAAGTGCCAGTTTTGTGCGTTTTCAAAAGGTAAGCTCAGCGAAAATTTACGCGGGCGCCCTTATGATTTAGGGCATCAGGAAATCGAACGCCGCTGTGTTGAGGCTTGGCAGCGCGGAGCTACAGAAGTATGTATGCAGGGTGGGATTCATCCTGAATATACTGGTGCAACGTATATCGATATTTTACATGCAGTTAAAACTGTAACGCCGGATATGCATGTACATGCATTTTCTCCGTTGGAAGTATGGCAGGGTGCCGCCACCTTAAAGATTTCTGTGGCAGAATTTTTGCAGCAATTAAAGCAAGCCGGTTTGAATTCTTTGCCGGGCACCGCTGCTGAAATTTTGGATGATGAAGTTCGAGCGGATTTGTGTCCGGATAAGATCAATACCGGGCAGTGGTTATCGGTAATGACTGATGCTCATGAACAAGGGTTTAAAACCACCGCCACTATTATGTATGGCCATATTGAAAAGTTACCTCATTGGGCCCGGCATTTATTACAGCTGCGCGAATTGCAGCAAAAAACCAGCGGTTTCACCGAGTTTGTACCACTGCCATTTGTGCATATGGAGGCGCCGCTGTATCTCAAGGGTAGGGCGCGCAAAGGCCCTACTTTCCGTGAAGCTATTTTGATGCATGCAGTCGCGCGGTTGGTGTTGTCTCCTTTTATTCAGAATATTCAAACCTCCTGGGTGAAAATGGGGGAGCAGGGAATTGTCTCGTGTTTACAGGCCGGCGCTAATGATCTAGGCGGTACTTTGATGAATGAGACTATCACGCGTGCAGCGGGTGCTGATCACGGTCAGGAGTGTTCGCCAGTGGAAATGCAGCGCTTAATAGCTCTGGCTGGTCGTCAATATCGACAGCGTTCAACTGTTTATGGTCCAGTGCCTGCGGAACGAATTGAGGCCGCGGTTAATGCCCTGCCGTTAGCGGAGGTGGTGAACACACCGGTAAAAAAATATGATCGAAAACAGGGGGGGCGCATAGAACTTATTGCTAACGCCTAGCCCTGAGGCAGCTGTCACAAAACCATTGCATATCAACTCTAGATGGGGCATAGTTTCGGCGAAAAGAGGTGCCTAATGTTCAATTGTTGGTCGCCGGTTTTTTATCAAAATTATAAAAATAGATAGCTTGGGGGAATACATGCATAGAGTCTTAAGGCTCTTCGCAATTGCAATGGTGTTGGCGGTTAATTCATCAGCGAATGCGTTGACTGATGAAGACATCGAGCGTCGCTTTCTGCAGCTTGAACAAGAAAATAATACCCTCAGAAAAAAGCTTGAGCAGGTTGAATCACTGCTTAAGCAACAAGGTATAGATCCTTCCTCTCCGCTGATTGAACAGCGCATTACTGCCAACGAAAAAAGCAAGCTTGAAGTCGCCAGACGTATGGATCGATTTGAACAATCTGCTGGTCAGGACCGTGACCGAATTAAAATCAATGGTTTTTTGTCTGCAGGTTTCACCACTAATGATGAAAGTGGGGGCTTAAAGCATCGGCCATATGATTTTAATATGGGTTCTGATTTTGAGTCGGATGCAGTGCTTGGTGTGCAAATGAATTTTCGCATCAATGATCAGGCTAAAGTGGTGACTCAAATTGTGGCCAATGGCTGGGATGGCTGGGATGCCGATATTGGCTGGGCCTATTTAGCGTACGAGCTTGATCAACATTGGGAAGTGCGTGCTGGTCGTATGCGGTTGCCCATTTACCTTTTTTCAGAATCTTTGGATGTGGGGTATACCTATCCATGGGTGCGACCGCCACTGAGTCTTTATATTACCGAAATCAGTGATTACGATGGATTTGATGTCACTTATCGCTTTAACGATGGTCAAATGAATCACCGGGTTTCGGCTTACTATGGTGGTTATGCCTTTGAAGAAAAGAGTGTCAATTTAGATGCAAAAGTTGAAGGTGATGATGTACTAGGGCTTAACTGGACAACTTACTGGCAGGATTGGACTTTTCGCCTTGCTTATACCCATCTACGCACTACGGCGAGTTTCAAGCAGCAGGATTTTAATCGTCTAGGGGGTAATTTTGGTGTTATTGATACCGACGCCCTGGTGCCGGGTTCAACCGTCACTACTGGAGACTCGATATTTTTTGAGGGACAGTTGTCAGAAAATATCGATTATTACACTTATGGGGCTGCCTATGACGATGGCGATTGGTTAGCGATTCTGGAAGTTTCAGTTCAGGACGTCAGTGAAGGAAATTTTATCGGTGATGAAGTGTTGGGGGTATTGACGCTTGGTCATCGTTTCGATAAATGGATGCCTTACGGCGGTTATGGTCGCGAGTATTATAAAGATGCTCTGCCCCGGATAATTTATTTGCCCGGGTAAAAGACCGAGATTACAAATTGAATTTTGTCGGTTTGCGTTATGATATCACCCCGGGTATTGCAGCGAAGTTGGAGTGGAATCACTTTTATGATTTTAAAGGCACGTCGGGGCCCTTTGAAAGTCCTGACGCTTTCGTTAGTGGTGAGAGTTTTGATGCGGTAGATGTGTACACCTTTTTAATTGACGCTGTGTTTTAAGGGGGGGGAAATGATGTTATTTAAATTTCACCCTCGGCAAACAACATTGTTCGGTTTGATTTTATTATTTGCTTGTTCCACATTGATGGCTGATGTTGCTGTCATTGTGCACCCTGACTCGGCTGTGACGGCTATCACGCAGCGTGAAGCGATTGATGTTTTTCTTGGTAAGACGCGGCAGTTGCGCAATGGTACTCGATTAATTCCCCTGGATCAGCAAGCGGGAAGCTCGGTGCGGGATGAGTTTTATCGGCTCGCCGCCAATAAATCAGCTTCACAGTTAAAAGCCTATTGGGCGCGGCAAGTTTTCACTGGTCAGGGTGAGCCACCAATGTCTATTATGGATAATAGTGAGGTGAAGTTATTAGTTTCGCAAAATCCCAATATGATCGGTTATATTGATGCCCAATTGGTTGACGCCTCTGTCAAAGCTGTTTTATTGGTGAAATAATCACATCTACTTTTGATTTCTGTACGTAAAAGAGTGGCAATTAGTAACTCTATAGAGATCTGTTATGGCCTTTATACACTCTGTTTTTTCCCGCTTGACTGCAGTCGTCAGTTCGCCAATAGCCAAGCGTATTCAAGTTCTCAGCTTGGTGTTGTTAGCGTCGATATTTGTCACTTCTTGCACAGCTAAAGCGTCTTACCGTTTTCTTGATTGGGTCGTAGCTTGGTCAGTGGATGATTACGTGGACTGGGATAGGTCGCAGCAGGTGGATTTTGATCAGCGCGTACAGGTGCTATTGGCCTGGCATCACGCTGAGCTAGTGCCACAGTATGCGGGTTTGCTGCGACAGTTACATGAGGATGTACAGCAACCCCTGGTTAGAGAGCTGTTGGTACAGCGCGTTGACCAAACAGAGGTGCTGTTCACGCAGTTACTAACCAGAGTGCAGCCAGATGCGGTGGCCTTGCTGTCCAGTTTAAGTGATAAACAAGTGTTGGACGTTGAGAAGAATTTAGCATCGGCGGTCGAAAAGCTGGAAAAGAAATATTTACAAGAGAGTGCGGACCAGCAATCCAGTCGCAGGATTAAATCTGTTAAAAAGTTTGCTACGAGTATGTTAGGAAAGCTCAGCAAAGAACAGTTGGGGATGATAGCAACTTGGGAACAGCAGGTATCGGGAAGCGAGCTTTGGCTCGAAAGCAGAAAACGCTGGAATACAAAGTTTATGCAGGCATTAAACTCGAGGGCGGAGCCTGGATTTTCTCAGCAAATACATCAGCTGTTCGTTGAGCCACAAAGCTTATGGAGTGCGGAGTACCAGCAGGTGTCTACTGACAATATGAATCACGGCATAGATTTGGCCATTGCCTTTCAGCAAAGTTTGTCTGAAAAACAACAGCAGCATTTGCTGGATGAGTTGGAGCAATGGTTAAAAACTATTGAAGAGTTACCGGCGTGGTGATCCTGAAATACACAGTAATTATGGGCTACTTAAAGGGCGAAGCCTAAAATTGTTATAGAGCTTTGATTATTCTGATTCGTTAAAAAATTGGGATATTTCCGTGTTGCCATCATCGTTGACGATTTGTTCTATGCAGAGCGTCAGATAATGCAATTGGCGTTCAATAAATTGCTCTCGATTAGCTGCAGTTTGCCATTGCACCCGAATCAGCCCTTCCAGTACTACCCGGCTTGTATCGATGATAAAAAATAGCCGTTCACCTTTTCCTTCCCAATCACTGAATAAGCGTAATACCGATTGGCGACCTATCTGATCAAAATTTTTGATTGATCTGTCCAGTGAGTCCTTAAGTTCAGGGTCAGTTCTGGCGGTCATGGTAAGTTCTTGGTAGACCAGATTGAGGTCACTATTAAGATAATTCCAAAAGGCATCGAGCCGCGCACGAATAAGCGCCCGGCCGCTACCGTGAAGTGCTTCAGGGATAAGCGAAATATTCTCCAGATACTCCTCTAGTAATTTTTGATGCAGATACTCAATGGCTGCTTGAATCAGCTCTTTTTTAGAATCGAAGTGGTGACGCATTGCGCCCCGTGATATGCCAGCCATATCTGCGACTTGAGTGGTAGAGAGCTTGTTATACCCGAGTTTAATAAAGCCGCTGATAGTCGCGTCCAGGATTCGATCTCTGGTTAAAGCGCTTTTTTGTGCTTGCCAATTTAGCGCGATCTCGGGGCTCTCGTCTGGCATTACTTTTGTGGGTGACATTGGGTCACGTTCCTTCTAATGGCGAATAATTGTCTGCTGGAGTCCGCCGCGAGGGTACCGGAAAGGCGATGCCCAGTCAAAAAAGCCAGAAATGGCTAAAAAAAACCGCCATGACTGTTTATATTTTTTTTATTCGGTTTAGACTCTGTTTTCTGCTGTTAAGTCTTTACAAAAATAAGGGCAGCGATGCAAATAAAGCTCTGCATTTCTGCTATTCAGTCGGTTCAATAAGAGGTATGAGAAAACTAAAAATGAAAAACTCTAATCCATTATTCAAACTTAAAACTCTGGCTCTAGCCTGTGCTGCTGCACTGCCTGTTGCCTCTGTGCCGCTCGCTGTTCAGGCTCAGGAACAACAAATTCAGTTAGAAGAGGTGATTGTTACCGCTCGAAAACGACAGGAATCCTTGCAGGATGTACCGGTTACCGTAACCGCGATTGGCAGGCAGTTGCAGAATTCAGCCGTGCAAAACCTGAAAGATTTGCAGAACTTTGTGCCTAATGTATCGATAGATTCGACTCCAGCCAGTACTTCTGCGTCTATTTCAATTCGGGGTATCAGTTTTCAGGAGCCGGATAAGAGTCTTGATCCACCCGTTGGCGTGATTCTGGATGGTGTTTATATCGGTACCGCTGCGGGCCAGATTCTGAATAATTTTGATATTGAGCGTATTGAAGTATTGCGCGGGCCACAGGGTACCTTATTTGGCAAAAATACGATTGGTGGTGCGATCAATGTCATTCGTACCGCACCTACTAAAGAGTTTGGCGGTAAGGTACAGCTGGGAGTAGGTGATTGGGACAAGCAGGAAATTAAAGCGGTAATTAACACCCCGCTCACAGATACGGGTGGTCTAAAACTGTATGCCAATAAGTCCGAGCATGACGGCTATATGGAAAATGACGTGGCTGATACGGATGTTGGTGTCGTTGATTTTCAGCAGCTAGGTGCCACTGTGGCTTTTGATATTACCGATAGCTTTAATGTTGCTCTTACCGTTGAGCGTATCGAAGATGATTCTGACTGGGGTGCCTGGTCAAATTTCAATGATGCTACGACAGTGCCTTGTTTACTTTCTGGTGGCGCAGTTTGTTTCGGTACCGACCCAAACAGCGGCGAAGATAATAGTTCAATGAATGCACCTAACAGTGCAGAAGTGACTAATGATTTTGTCAGCTTAACGATGAACTGGTTGATTGGTGATTGGCAGCTAACCTCGATTACCGGGACCGTTGATCGCGAAGAGGATGCACGTTTAGAGTATGACTCCAGTAGCGTGGAGTTTCTTTATATATTGAGTGCCAGTGAGTATGAACAATTCAGTCAGGAGTTTCGTATCAATGGCAATATCAATGACAATATGAATGTAACGGCGGGGTTGTACTACTGGGATTCAGAATATAAGCAGACCCAAACCGGCTTCGATATGTGGTTCTATATTCCGATTGACCTTGGCTTTGGTGCTGGCGAAGAGTTTCTTTTTGGTGCTGATGGTATGTCACCTATCCCGCAAATTGGTTTCCCCGGTTGGGCACCACTGCCACCTGGTGATGTGACACAGACACTCAATAATAAAGGTACCAATACAGCATATTCTGCATTTGCCAGTCTGGATTGGAAGTTAACTGATCAGTTGACATTGAATTTGGGTGGTCGTTACACCGACGAGGAAAAAACGTATGCCGCCGGTAATGCAGGGTGGGTGTCCGCTTCGCAGCCCTTAGTGAACTTGTTTTTTGCGGATGGTGAGGTGCAGACATTTAAAGACGATTGGCAGGAATTCTCTCCGCGAGTAGCGTTGCAATACACCTTAACCGATGATCTGATGTTCTTTGGTTCTTATGCAAAAGGCTTTAAGAGTGGCGGTTATTTTGCCCGTTCGACACAGGTTGATGGTAACGCTTTTGACCCGGAAACAGTTGAGACTATTGAACTGGGTATGAAAAGTGAGTGGCTCGATAAGCGTTTACGTTTAAATGTTACTGCCTTCATGAGTGACTACAAAGATAAGCAGGAAGAAGTTCTTATCCAGGAGCAGTTATCGGCTAATACGGTTGTGCGTAATGCCTCGGATGTTGAAATACAAGGTCTTGAGTTGGAGTTGACGGCACAGGTGAGCAGCGGCTTAGGTGTCTATATGAATGTCGGTTATCTCGATAGTGAGTATTCCGATTTTGTCGCTGATATCAGTGGTGATGGTATTGCCACTGATAATTCCGGTTTACAACTTCGTAATGCCCCCGAAAAAACGATTGCTGTTGGCGCAGATTATGTGACAGATGTGAGCGTTGGCGAATTGGGTCTTCACTATAACTACCGCTGGGCTGATGAGTACCAAACGGTATTTAGAAATCACCCTTTAGGTAAAGTGGATTCGCAAGGCATACACAATGCGAGTGCTGATTTAAGGTTCAAGGAAAACTATAAGTTAAGTATTTATGGACGTAATTTAACCGATGAGCGTTATGCGCGGGTAGTTATCATCCCTGGGTTTACTCATTTTGGTCAGTACAATGCTCCGCGTAACTACGGTGTAGAGTTAACCTACGAGTTCTAGTGAGGGTGTGGTTAATATTTTTAACCGCATAAGTTTCAATCAGGGCGTCAGATGTTTTTTGTCACTACTGGTGTCCCGCTAGAACTTAACCGGTTTGTTAAATACACGCTGCTGCTATCGCCGCGTTTTTATTTCTCACCTCGCGAGAGGTTTCTCTTGTTACCGCCCATCAATTGATAGGCGGTAACTTTTTCTAGATATTAAATCAAATTCAATACGGAGCATTTTGCTGATGACGACCCGCCCTGAAATGGATTTGCTGCGGTTTCCTTATTTACAGGGAAACTATGCGCCAGTGTTAGAAGAGTCGACTTTAAATGAGGGCGAAGGGGAGCTTCGTGTAGAAGGAACCATCCCTGCTAATATCACCGGGGCCTTTATGCGCAATGGCCCCAATGTCGCATGGCAGCCCGATCATTATGTCTACCCTGTTGACGGGGACGGAATGATTCATGCTATTTATATCAAAGATGGTCGGGTTCATTATCGTAACCGTTGGGTGCAGACCCAATCGTTTAAAATAGAGGCGCAATTTCAACGCGCATGTTGGGGCAGCCACGGCAAACCGCATCTCATTGATAAAGAGGTCATTGCTGCGGGTGGCTCGCCTAACCCGCTGAAAAATCCGGCAAATACCAATGTGCTTTTTCACGGTGATAAATTATTTGCGCTATTCGAGGCCGGCTTTCCTCATCTATTGAATAGTGATTTAACAACTGTCGGTGAATACGACTATGATGGTTTGTTGCAAGCAGGTGACGGACTCACTGCACATCCTAAAATTTGCAGTCGAAACGGCGATCTTATTTCCAATACTCAAACGTTTTCTGCACCGTATTTTACCGTACAGATTTTTGATAAATCCGGTCGTCATAAACGCTCAATACCCATTCATGGTATGCACCGGCGGGCAATGATTCACGATATGCAAATTTGCGGCGATTATATTGTCGGCTTTTTTGCGCCTGCATTTCCGGATATTGAAGCGGCAATGAGAGGTGAAAATCCTTTTGTTTGGGAGGCCGATAGAGCGACCCGTATTTTTGTAGTTCACCGCGAAGCGGGCGAGCCGCTATGGTTCGAGGCCCCCACTTTTTTTAGCTGGCATTTTTGCAATGGTTTTCAAAGTGGCGAGAACTTGTATATCGATTATGTCTGGATGGACAGCATGCCGGTGTCTAATGATTTGGGAACAGGTGTGGAAGCACAAATGCGCAATATGCACCGACTGACTCTGAACTTAAAGACACAGACGTTAAGTGATGAAAAATTGGGGACAACCTATTGTGAATTTCCCCGGGCGGATAGCCGTCGTTGCGGTCAGTCCTATCGTTATGGTTTTGCGGCTGCGTCTACCCAAAGTTGGGCTGACGATCCCAATCATGGTTATAACGCTACCATAGCCTACGATATGGATAGTGGCCATTCTCAGTTATGGGATTATGGCGTGGGTGCAAATGCGGGTGAGCCTGTGCATGTTCCCAGCCCTGATAGTGCGAAGGAAGAAGATGGTTATTTGATGTGTTATGTCAATAGTCCTGAAGAAGGTGCTTATTTATCAATTTTAAGTGCTGGTGATTTAACGCGGGGGCCGCTAGCAAAAATTAGTATTCCGGTGCGGGTTCCAAATGGTTTTCATGCCAACTGGATGAATGGAATGACGCTTTAGTGGCTGTCGATTGCTACCATTTACTGTGTATATAGTGTTAAAGGAGTTCCTATGTCAAAAATGACAGGTGCCTGCTTATGCGGGCAGGTTAAATATCACTGTGCTGCTGAGCCCATTATGACGGCGGTATGCCATTGCCGCAATTGTCAGCGCCAATCGGGAACGGCTTTTTCTATCATCATTGGTGTGCCTGCGAAGTCGGTTGTTTTTGAGGGTAAAGACAATGTTGCTGAATATATGGACAAGGGCGAGAGTGGCGGCGTTGTGCGTCGGCAATTTTGCCGCAACTGCGGTTCTCCGCTTTTATCAATTGTAGAGAGTGCGCCGGATCTCGAAATAATAAAAGCCGGTACTCTGGATGATCACTCCTGGCTTAAACCTACTATGCATTTTTGGTGTGACAGCGCGCAACCTTGGGTACAGATAGAAGATGCTATACCGCGATTTGCACGCAGTCCTTCCTGATAGATGTTTTTACAGCGCTTGAAAATTTTGGCGCAAACTTTCCGGTAGATACTGTTCAACTTGTTGCGGTGGTGGGGTTCTGGCTTTAGACCTGTCTACCCAGGTTAGTAAATTATAATAATGCCGAATGTTATGAACATAGCCCACCGGTTCATCTCCTCTGGCGTAGCCATATTTGGTATTTTTATACCAGCTGCGCTTTCTTAGCAGCGGCAAACTGTCTTTTACATCAGCCCATTTGTCGGCATCGCCACCGCGTTGTTGGGTGATGATTCTTGCATCTTCCAAATGCCCCAATCCTACATTGTATGCAGCCAGTGCAAACCAGCTACGATCCGGTTCCGCCACTCGGTCAGGGATTCGGTTGTGAATTTTATTAAAATAGCGGGCGCCACCACGAAGACTTTGTTCGGCATCGAGCCGGTTTTTGATCCCCATTTCTTTGGCGGTGGGCAGTGTTAGCATCATAATGCCACGCACGCCGGTCGGCGATCTTGCTTTTGGGTTCCAATAGGATTCCTGATAGCTAATGGCGGCCAATAGACGCCAGTCAATATGGTATTCCTCTGCCACTTGTTGAATTAAATCGCGGTATTTGGGAAGTCGTCTTTCCATTGCTTGGCTAAAGGTGAGAGAACCAATGGTATCCACTTGTTTGCTGTGGGCATAGAAACGCTCTTCCAGATGCCTAAGCCTGCCATCTTTAGTTATTTTTTCAAAAAACTTTTCCAGTTGCTGATTGAGCCCTGGCGTAATGTTGTTACCGGGAATAGCCCAGGCAAGTTGTCCCGGCTCTCCAATTTCAAAGCCAATTTTTAAGCGTGGATAAAACCCACGGTTGGCTAGATATTCATTGGAGTCGAGAATGGTGTAGTCAATTTCGGCGTCAGCTAGTAGTTCCAGTAAGTCGATAGTTTCAACATCGGTAGCGCTGCGCCAATGTAAATCCGGGTACTGTAGCTGTGCTGTCTGCAGGATTTCATCGTGGCTGCTATTGGCCATGATGGTAATTTTTTTCCCAACTAAATCATTAATGCTGCGCGGTTTAATCTGATCGGCGCGATAAAGGACGTATTGTTTTACCTCCATATAACCAGGGGAAAAATTTAATCGCTTTAACCGCTCTGCGGTGACAGTGAGACCGGCAGCAGCCAGGTGAGCTTCATTATTTTCGAGTGCGGTAAAAATATCTTCAAGGCTATGGGCAACAGTCAGTTCCAATTCCACATCCAAATAATCGGCAAATAAATGGGCCAGTTCAAATTCAAATCCGGTAGGACCGCTACGATCTTCGAAGTAAGTGGTAGGGCCGTTGCGAGTGATCACTTTTAAGCTGCCGCTTTGTTTGATGGGTTGAGCTTGATCGGTTTTTGTGCAGCCAGCCAGAAGCGCCAGTAACAGTACCGGGAGTAGAAGGCTAAGGGGTATTAATTGGCGGATGCTTTGCATGGTTACCTGAGTTGGTTCGCGAAGCTTAATTCTATATGCTGTGCCATCTGACTTCTTGTAAATAATGGCGAAATTCTTCTCAAAATGACAATTATAAAACGTGTTTTTATCGCTGCACTATTGCTGATTTTTGTTCATTTAAATGTGAGTTATTGGCAAGACCCCATATTCTGGCGGCGCTGGTGGGATCTGGTGACGCATTTGGATCCCGCGTATATGAATTATAAACCGGTTGAGACGGTCGCCAGTACTGAGCCATTTATTATCCCGGAGGCGAAACAGAGCACGATTGCGGCGGGGGCGTTGGATCAGGCGCAAGCGTATGCCAGGGAATTTGATTCCTTTGCTTTGCTGGTCATACATCGGGTCAAATTCAGCGCGAGTGGTATAACGAGGGCTGGGATAGTGATCGTTTAACGCAGTCGCAGTCCATGCATAAAACAGTGGTGGCATTGCTAGTAGGTGTCGCTATTGCTGACGGTGCGATTGGCTCGGTCGACGATAAGGTGGTGCGTTATTTTCCCGAGTGGGCAGCTGACTCCCGTGGTGCTATCACTATCCGTGATTTATTGACCATGAGCAGTGGTCTGGAGCAATATCCTTTTAGCCTCAACCCGTTTGCGGGCAAGAGTGCCTTCCGGTTTTTGTTCGCGGGTGATCGTGAGCGAGTGGCGCTGACCACCGTGCAGCGCTGGCAACCGCAAGCAACATATGATTACAACGATATCAATGCGCAATTATTAGGGTTGCTATTGGAGCGTGCTACCGGCATGCGTTACCGGGATTATCTACAAGAAAAATTATGGCAGCCGATGGGCGGACAAGCGGCGCAAGTATGGTTGGATCATGAGCAGGGCTTGGCAATGACGGCCTGTTGTTTATTGGCACCTGCTCAGGATTGGGCGCGGATCGGTCTGTTGATGAAAAATGGCGGTGAGCTCAATGGCAAGCAGATTATTCCTCGTGATTGGATCACAGCTATGCTGACGCCATCCACATTGAATAGCAGTTATGGGTATTTCACATGGCTGGGGAAAGACTTAAAAGCGTTTGCAGACCAAAAGATAGCCGATAAACCCGGCGCATATGAATATTGGCAATCAGAGGCCTTTGCCGTAGACGACCTTTTTTATTGTTGGGCTATAGCGGGCAGCGGGTTTATGTCTCCGTTGAACATGATTTGGTAGTCGTCAGGCTGGGGCCATTTGCCGGATATCAGGCACTAAAACCCGGTTGGGACAATGCGCGCCTGGTGAATACCATCATCCGTGGCATTGAACCGCCGGATACGGCAAATTAAAACGGCTGCGGGCTTAAGTCTGCGGTCAACTTCCAGTAGAATAACGGCCTTGTTACCACCTATGTATCTAACCCTTTCTCAAAAGGCTCTTTAGTAAAATGCTAATTACCCGTGGCGCACCGGCGCTGTCTGATTTCCGGTTGCAAAAGTTGCTTTCCTCCCTGCAAACATCAATTTCTGATTTAACCGCAATCGCGGCGGAGTTTGTGCATTTTTCCGAGCTGCAGTCAGGGGCTGAATTATCTGAAGAGCAACAGCAAGTATTAGAGCAGTTACTGCAATATGGCCCCAAAGCTGAGGCGGTTGATGCCAGCGGTGAGTTGTTGTTAGTGGTACCCAGGGCCGGCACGATATCGCCCTGGTCCAGCAAAGCGACAGATATTGCGCATAATGCGGGTCTGACATTGATTAATCGTATTGAGCGCGGGGTGGCCTACTACGTTAGTGCCGATAAGCCGCTAACCGGGGAACAGCAACAGACGATTATTGGCGCTATCCACGATCGCATGGTCGAAATGGTGTTAACGGATATGGCGGCGGCCGAGCAGCTATTTCGTCACGAACAACCGGCACCCATGACGCTGGTAGATATATTATCGGGCGGACGCGCGGCCTTGGTCGATGCCAACACGGAGCTGGGTTTAGCGCTGGCAGAAGATGAAATTGATTATCTGGTGACAAGTTTTACCGACCTTGGGCGGAATCCCTCCGATGTTGAATTGATGATGTTTGCGCAGGCTAATTCTGAGCACTGTCGCCATAAAATTTTTAATGCCAGCTGGACCATCGATGGCGAAGAACAATCCCATTCTTTATTTAAAATGATTCGCAATACGCATGAGCTGGGTGGTGAAGGCGTGTTGTCGGCTTACTCTGACAATGCGGCCGTGGTTACAGGTAGCCACGCTGGTCGTTTTTACCCGGATCCGGAAAGCCACACTTACCGTTATCATCAGGAAGATATTCATTTACTGATGAAGGTAGAAACGCATAACCATCCCACTGCGATATCGCCTTTTTCAGGTGCAGGCACGGGCTCTGGTGGAGAAATTCGTGATGAAGGCGCAGTGGGTCGTGGCTCGAAACCGAAAGTCGGTCTTACTGGTTTTTCCGTATCCAACTTACAGATTGATGGCTATCACCACCCCTGGGAATTAAATTACGGCAAACCCGACCGTATTGTTACTGCGCTGGATATTATGATTGAGGGCCCCATTGGTGGTGCCGCTTTTAATAATGAATTTGGTCGTCCCAATTTGAATGGTTATTTTCGTACCTATGAAGAAACGCTGAATGGCGCTGCGGGTATCGAACGTCGTGGTTACCACAAGCCGATTATGATTGCGGGTGGTTATGGCAACATCAAAGCCGAACATGTCGACAAGCCGGAATTTGCGGCCGGTTGTCACTTGATTGCTTTGGGTGGCCCTGCCATGTTGATTGGTTTGGGGGGCGGGGCCGCGTCCAGCATGACATCGGGAAGCTCCAGCGAAGATCTGGATTTTGCTTCGGTGCAGCGACAAAATCCCGAGATGGAGCGCCGCTGTCAGGAAGTGATTGACCGCTGTTGGGCGATGAGTGATCACAACCCAATCGCCTTTATTCACGATGTCGGTGCCGGTGGTTTATCTAACGCGTTTCCTGAGCTGGTAAAAGACGGTAACCGTGGCGGTAATTTTGAGTTACGTAATGTGCCTAATGATGAACCTGGTATGTCGCCATTGGCAATTTGGTGTAACGAATCCCAAGAGCGTTATGTGTTAGCGGTGAAACCAGAAGATCTGGCAATGTTTACCGCTATTTGTGAACGTGAGCGTTGTCCTTTTGCGGTTGTCGGTGAAGCCACGGATGAAAAACATCTGCGCTTGGGTGACAGTCATTTCGAAAATAATCCTGTGGATTTACCTATGTCGGTGTTGTTTGGTAAACCACCAAAAATGCACCGTGACATCGAGCGTAAAAAATATAATAAACCGCCATTTAAAACCGCAAGAATCGAATTAAACGATGCAGTAGAGCGTATTTTGCAACTGCCCACCGTCGCCAGTAAAAACTTTTTGATTACCATTGGTGATCGCTCAATCACCGGAATGGTGACCCGTGATCAGATGGTGGGACCCTGGCAGGTACCTGTTGCTGATTGTGCCGTCACTACCGTGGCCTATGATTCCTATTGCGGTGAAGCGATGGCGATGGGCGAACGCACCCCGATGGCTTTGATTGATGCGCCGGCTTCAGGTCGCATGGCCGTGGCTGAGGCGCTGACGAATATTGCGGCCAGTCGAATTGCAAAATTATCTGATGTGCGTTTATCCGCTAACTGGATGTGTGCGGCGGGGCATGAGGGCGAGGACGAGAAGCTTTATGATACGGTCAAGGCGGTAGGTATGGAGTTGTGTCCCGCGTTGGGTATCACTATTCCAGTGGGTAAAGATTCCATGTCGATGCGCACGGCCTGGCAGGAGAATGGCAAAGATAAATCGGTGACTGCACCGATGTCTTTAATTATCACCGCCTTTGCTCCGGTTCAGGATGTACGTAAAACGGTAACCCCGCAGTTGCGTGAAGATCAGGGTAACTCGGATATTCTGTTAGTGGATTTGGGCTTCGGTCAAAACCGGATCGGCGCGAGCTGTTTGGCGCAGGTGTACAACCAAATTGGTAATCAAGCAGCCGATGTTGATAGTCCGGAAGTATTGAAAGGTTTTTTCAATGCCATTCAACAATTGCTGGAAGAAGAAAAATTACTGGCCTATCACGACCGCTCTGATGGTGGTTTATTAGCCACCTTGATGGAAATGAGCTTTGCTGGTCACTGCGGTATTGATATCAATATTGGTGAGCTAGGTGCTGATGCTATTGCCGTTTTGTTCAGTGAAGAATTAGGCGCGGCTATTCAGATTCGCAGCAGCGATAACGCGGCGGTGATGGCTGTATTTGCCGAGCATGGTTTAGCGGCGGCGGTGACTGCCATTGGTTCGGTAAATCACGATGATAAAGTTCGTATCGTTAACGGCACAACGTTATTGTTAGAGAATGATCGCAGTTATTATCAGCGCATGTGGAGTGAAACCAGTTATCGCATCCAGGCCTTGCGCGATAACCCTGAGTGCGCACAGCAAGAGTTTGATGGCTTGCTGGCAGATAATCCCGGCTTGTCGGTACAGCTGAGCTTTGATCAAAACGAAGATATCGCTGCGCCAATGATTAATAAAGGTGCTCGTCCCCGTGCGGCGATTTTACGTGAGCAGGGGGTTAATGGTCAGCTGGAAATGGCCGCGGCTTTTGATCGCGCGGGTTTTGATGCTGTCGATGTCCATATGAGTGATATTCTCGCTGGTCGGGTGGAACTGGATCAATTTAAAGCCTTGGCTGCCTGTGGCGGTTTTTCCTATGGTGATGTTCTGGGAGCGGGTGAAGGTTGGGCAAAAACGATTTTGTTTAATAGTCGCGCGCGGGATCAATTCCAACAGTATTTCCAGCGTGAAGATACCTTTAGCTTAGGTGTGTGTAACGGCTGCCAGATGATGTCGAATCTAAAATCGTTAATACCTGGTGCTGAGCATTGGCCGCGATTTGTGCGCAATTTGTCCGAGCAATTTGAAGCGCGGGTTGCGCTGGTGCAAGTGCCGGAGTCTCCGTCTATCCTTTTTCAGGGAATGGCGGGCTCACATATGCCGGTGGCTATTGCTCATGGTGAAGGCCGTGCTGAGTTTACTGACGCTGCACACCAGCAGGCTATGGCTGATAGTGGCAAGGTGGCATTGCAATACATCGATAATCATTTGCACATTACCGAACAATATCCGGCTAATCCTAATGGTTCGCCAGCGGGTATCAGTGGCGTCAGTAGCGCCGATGGCCGTGTCACTATCATGATGCCGCACCCCGAGCGGGTATTTAGGGCGGTACAGAATTCCTGGCAGCCTGAAGGTTGGGCCGAGGATGGTGCCTGGATGCGATTATTCCGTAATGGTCGTCATTGGCTGGGTTAATAACGTGCAGTCAAACAAATAACAGCGGATGCATTGTATTTTTGGCAATTGACCACATATAACGGTGAGTTAAATACTATATAATGCCCAGCTGCAATAAGTGGTCAATAAAACAGCAGTAATTATTCAGTGGTGTACTAGTTAATCCTTGCATCATAGCTAAAGAACTTTAGATAGAATCTGACGGAATCTCTATGTTGAATCAATACCCTCTTTGGAAATACCTTTTGGTGCTGTTTATTATCAGTATCGGTTTTATCTATGCTGCGCCCAATTTGTATGCCCCTGATCCCGCTGTGCAGATCTCAGGTGAAAACAGCGCCATGATCATCGACGAAAAAGCCCTGGATATTTTGGGTGATGCGCTGACTGAAGCCAATATTGAGTTTTTTGGGGCAGAGATAGGCGAAAAAGGCAGCAGCGGACTGATTCGACTAAAGGATCGTGAGCAGCAATTACCAGCGCAAAAAATTATTCAGCGAGCTTTAGGTGATGGTTACATTGTGGCGCTAAATCTAGCGTCAACCACGCCTGAATGGTTGCAGGCATGGGGTGCCGAACCAATGAAGTTAGGTCTGGATTTGAGTGGTGGCGTGCACTTTTTGTTAGAAGTGGATACTGCGTCAGCGGTTGCAAAACGTATGGACGTTTATACCAATGGTATCAAGCGGGTATTACGAGAAGATAAGATTCGCGGTTTTATTAAACTTCAGGATGACGGCCGTATAGCTGGTAAGTTTAAAACCAGCGAGTTGCGTGCTGCAGCAAAAAGTAAAATTCGTTCTGAGTACGGAGAGCTGGTGCGTGAAGAAGTTGACGCTGAAGATGGTTTTTATCTGTATTTAACGTTGGCGGACTTCACGGCTAAAGAAATAGAAGATTATGCCGTTGGTCAAAACTTGACGACCCTGCGTAACCGAGTGAATGAATTAGGTGTGGCTGAACCTTTAGTGCAGCGTCAAGGTCGCAATCGTATTGTAGTTGAGTTGCCTGGTATTCAGGATACCGCCGAGGCAAAACGAATTTTAGGTAAAACAGCAAATCTGGAGTTTCGTTTGGAAGCCAAGTTTGATGCACCTAACTCGGCTAAAGAAGAATTTAAATTCCGCAATCCTGATCGCGGTCAGAATACGGCCTTTTTAGAACGGGATATCGTAATTACCGGTGAAAGTGTGGCCGGCGCATCCGCTGGTTTTGACGCCCAGAGTAGTCAGCCACAGGTTAATATTAATTTGGATAGCGATGGTGGTGCGTTAATGCACCGGGTGACACGCAATAATATCCAGCGGCGTTTAGGGGTGTTATTTATTGAGCGTAAAAGTCGTACCCGCTACGAAACCAATGCTGACGGCGAAGAAGTCGCTATTAAAGTGCCTTACAATGAAGAGCGAATCATTAGCTTAGCCACGATTCAGGATGCGCTGGGTGTACGCTTTCGTATTACCGGTTTGGACAATCCCGCTGAAGCCTCGGAGTTGGCGCTGTTATTACGCGCCGGTGCACTGGCTGCGCCTATCGATTTTGTTGAAGAGCGCACGGTAGGGCCATCATTGGGCGCAGAAAATATACGGCTTGGGGTGATATCAGTACAGCTAGGCTTAGCCTTGGTCGCAGTATTTATGGTGTTTTACTACCGGTTGTTCGGTGTTGCAGCGGTGACTGGTTTGGCGGCTAATATGATTTTGCTGATCGCCTTGATGTCGATTTTATCGGCAACGCTCACCATGCCTGGTATCGCAGGGATCGTATTAACAGTGGGTATGGCGGTAGATGCCAATGTGCTTATTTTCTCCCGAATAAAAGAAGAATTGAAAAATCGGATGTCGCCGCAGCAAGCGATAAATGCGGGTTATGACCGAGCTTTTGTCACCATTATGGATGCCAACATAACAACCTTGTTAGTAGCCCTTATCTTGTATGCAGTTGGTGCTGGTCCGGTAAGAGGTTTTGCCGTGACTCTCGGTTTAGGGATTTTAACGTCCATGTTTACCGCTATTGTCGGCTCACGGGCAATGATTAATTTGGTCTACGGTGGCCGAAAAATTACCAAGCTTTCTATTTAATTCATCGGTAAAACGAAGCAGCTTATGACTAACGAACAAGATACACAGCCAACCACGAAAATCATTAACTTCATGGGGCAGCGTAAAATTGCAGCCTTATTTTCTTTGCTGTTAATGATTGGCTCGATAGCTTCACTCGCAACCAAGGGTTTGAATTTTGGTTTGGATTTTACCGGAGGCACTCTGGTTGAAGTGGGTTACAGCGTTCCCGAGCCATTAACTAATATTAGGAAAACCATAGCCGATGCCGGTTATAACAATGCTGTAGTGGTGCAGTTTGGTTCAGATACCGAAATTTTAGTACGATTGCCTGCAGGTTACAGCGACACCTTGGGTGCTGAATTAATTGCTACGTTACAGCAAGACTTTGCAGGCGATCTTGATTTGCGCAGGGTCGAGTTTGTCGGCCCGCAGGTGGGAGACGAACTGAAAGAGCAGGGCGGTTTAGCAATGCTAATGGCTTTAGGGATGGTGATGCTGTATATCACTTTCCGCTTCCAGCTTAAGTTTTCAGTAGGAGCTGTTTCGGCCCTTGTGCACGATGTGCTTATTACATTAGGGGTGTTTTCCTTTTTCCAATTAGACTTTGATTTAACAGTGCTGGCCGCAATTTTGGCCGTAGTGGGGTATTCTTTGAACGATACCATCGTGGTGTCGGATAGGATTCGCGAAAACTTTCGTAAAATTCGCAAGGCAGATCCCGTGTCAGTCATTAATACTTCTTTGAGCGAAACGCTGGGTCGTACGTTGGTAACCTCATTGACCACCTTATTGGTGCTGGTAGCTTTATTTATCTTTGGTGGCGAATTAATCCATGGCTTTTCCAGTGCGTTAATTGTCGGTGTGATGGTAGGGACTTATTCATCCATCTACGTTGCTGCCAATATTTTATTGCTGCTAGGGATTTCTAAAGAAGATCTTATGTTACCAGTGAAGGAAGGTGATGAAGCCGAAGATGATGGCAGGCCATAGTTTATATATCTAACTTCTGTATTTGGCGATGGTTGATTACGCAGGAAAATTAAGAATAAACTGGCTGCCGTTTCCTATTTGGCTTTTGACCTTGATCGAGCCTCCATGCCAATCCATAACGCGCGTGCAAATACTGAGCCCCAAGCCGGTGCCACCATTGTAATGGCTTTTTTCAGCGCGGAAAAAGGGCTCAAAAATTCTTTCAATCCACTCGTCTTCAATACCAGGTCCATTATCGCTAAAAATAATTCGCTGAGTTGACGTGTTGCGATCCAATTCGGCGGTGATTGTGATTGTGGGGACTACGTTATCATTGTGTTTGATAGCATTACTGAGAATGTTCTGGAACAGTATTAGTAGCTGTGCTTCATTGCCGGTGATAGTAGGAAGGGGGGCAGCTTGTATATCAAATTCTCTCTCAGGATAGCTGCGCATTACTTGTTCTATTCTTTGCAATATACGATTCAGGTCAACGGGTTGGGGGAGCTGGTCATCGGCTTCTGCATACAGTAGCTGATACAAATTCTCCACGAGATTATTAATTTGATCGATGTTGGTGGCGATTGCGTCGAAGGTTTCTGCATCTTTTTCGTTTAGGCTTGCCCGATGTTTTAAATCGTCTTCCAGTAATTGGGTCCACTGGTCTATCCGTCTGATCGATGCTTTGAAATCATGCGACAAACTATAGCAAAAAGCTTTTTGTTCCTTATTTTTAGTGGCTAGCTGTTCATTGAGTGTTTCGAGCTTACTCTGCGCATTACGTCTTTCCGTAATGTCTATTATAGACGCGACAACATAATTTCCAGTTGCTGTTGTTAAGGGACTCAGACCTATTTCTATCGGGATTTCGGTGCCATTTTTTCGTAGTCCTTTTAAATCTCTACCTTCTCCCATTGCACGAGCGGCGGGGTTTTTGCGAAAGTTGAGTCGATTTTTCGGGTGCTGGGATTTTACGTTATCGGGAACGAGAGCTTCAATTTTGAGTTGCTGGAGTTGTTCAGGTTGATAGCCAAATAGCTGGTCGGCTTGAGCGTTGGCAAAGGTTATGTTCCCGTCTTCATCGGCAACAATCAGTGCGATGGGTGCCTGATTAATCAATAAGGTTAAATTTTCCTGTTCTTCATATTGTGCCGTAGTGTTGTGGATAATTAGCGAGATACTATTGCTATTGGCCTTTTCGCCACTCATTGGTGAAAAATTTAACAGGTATTTTTCTCTAGTTAATCGGCCGAGAGTATCGCCATTTATAGTCGTTGATATAGCTTGATGGTGTTTGATAGTAGAGGTTAACGTATCCTGAATATCGATAGCTTGATCAGGGGTAAAAAATGATTTGATATTGAGGTCTGGGTTATTGTTGTTCTTCAAATTAAATAATTTCTCCGCTGCATGATTCTTAATTAGTACTTTACCGTCAGGGGCGAGTTGTAACATGGCATCAGAAGCCTCAGCGACCATTTTTGCAAGTAATTCGTTTTGCTTGGCAAGTTTAACCGCTAGTTCTTTTTCGATTCTGGTGTCTTCCAGAATGCTGGTCATTATTTTCTGGGCTTTAACGAGTTCGGATTGCTTGTTGTTCAGCGCTTTATTTAGCTCGTTGCTATGATTGAGAGCATTTTTTTGTCGGGTAAAACTAAACCAGAACAGTAACAACAGTGCAGGGACGATTAGTCCTGCATTTATTAGTAATCCCCGGGTTTGTTGTTGTAGTAAAAAGTTAACAAGCAACTGGGTTTTTTCTATATCTAGCTGCTGCAAGTGATCTATAACCTCAATGGCCTCATCAATTGTTTTTTTAATGTCCACTGAGGCTTGGTCGGAATGTTGTTGCTGTATTTTAATTTCCAGAGTCTTTAAGATGGATTGCAAGCGGGCATTTTGACGGAGGATTTCTTTTGCTTGCGGCCAAAGTTCGTGTTGTGGATCAGATAGCCCGTAAGAAAGGGGGAGATGATTGGCCTGAATAGTAAAGATAAAAGGGGCCTTTATTCCTTGGCGTTCTCTTTCAAGATGTGAAGCATAGGCATTGACCATGCTGTTACGGAGACGGCCGCGATTGCCAAGGACTTCATTTAGCGACGATATTGTTTGAACCGCCGTCAGGTTGTTTTGCCGGTGGGTATAGTTATAAGTAATCGCTATGACCAATAGCAGTACACATAATAATAATTGCAGAAGTCTCATGGAGCCGTGCCTGGGGTTTGCAAGTATTTAGGTGTTTCGCCTTGTGCTTCCAGTAATTTATTGACTTCTTCTTTTAGCTCCAGAAGGCGGTTTTCCCGTTCCATGACATTGGCATACATCGTTTCCATCTGTTGATTTTTTTCGTTGAGTAATTGTAGTGCTTGCTGGCTTTCCTCATAAGCTTGTTTGAGCCCTGGCAGATTTAATAGCGCGGGCAGCTTAGGGATTAGGGTTAAGGCTGTGGCGACAGACACTACAGCAGTCAGTGCTTTGACCCAGCCTTGTATTTCGTAGGCTGGGAACCATGTCACATAAATATTGATCAGATGCGTAGTGCCACAAAGAAAGATGAAGGCTACAAAAAGCGCTAATACTTCCGGGTAGGGGATGTTTTGGCGTCGTTTATATAGCACAATCGCCAGTACGGCAGGGATGGCATAGTAGGCCATGGCAATGCTGAGGTCGGAGATGACGTGCGTCCCCAGGATATCGGGCCTCCACAAATAGCAATGGCCGTGAGGCATAAATGCAGGGTTGGATAAGTCATTGAGCCATTGCAACATGGGGTTATCCTCTTGTCCTTTCACGGCGGTGCCGCTATGGTGTGTTACCGCTAATAAGCATAGTACGTTGATACATAATTGCTAAGTAAGTAATAGTTTACAGAAGAAAGAAGCGTTAGCCGGGGTGTGACCTAAAGCGAATTAATGCTTATACTGATATTGGCTAGTCTTGTGGAATAAGTTTGAGCTTTTGACCGTTACTTTAATGAGGTAGCAAAAAGTAAATGACAGACTTTGATAATAAATTAAGTAAAAAGCAGCCCTCGATTTTCAGGCCCAATGGTATTCGAGCTACCTTGCATGCGCATTTGCGAGTGTTGATTATTGATGACAATGAGCAGGATATCGAAATTCTCAAACGTTATTTATTGCGAGTTGATTATACCCAATACACGGTTGATCATGCGATTAGCCTTGAGCGTGCTGAAGAGCTTATCTTGATGCATGATTATGATGTCGCCTTGCTGGATTACAATATGGGTAACCAGCAAGGCCTGGCTTTGTTTGGGATGCTGGGTTCAAAAGAAATTGATTTTCCAATTATTTTAGTCTCCCAACAAAACTCTATTGATGTTGATCAACAGGCTATCTATGCTGGCTGTATAGATTATTTACCTAAGTCTGAACTCAGTGCGAGTAACCTTGAAAGGGCTATTCGTTACGCCGTCAATAATAATTTTATTTTCTCCAAGCTTATGCATCTTGCGCATCACGATGCCCTAACCGGTTTGTGGGGCCGGTCGGTATTGGTAGACCGTATCGATCAGGCGATCGCCTTAGCCGGAAGAATAGAGGTGCGATGGGCGTTGCTGTATATCGATTTGGATAACTTTAAAATCATTAATGATCAATATGGGCATAAAGTCGGTGACGCTTTATTGGTCGAATTTTCTGATCGCCTCACTAGCATTGTACGCTCGTCGGATACGGCGGCCCGACTGGGAGGTGATGAATTCTGTATCTTGCTAGCAAGTGTGGATGAAACCCATGCTCAACAAATAGCTGATCACCTATTGCAGCATTGCACTGAGCCAATGGTAATTGAGCAACAAACGCTAGAGCTTACTTGCTCGGTTGGTGTGGTGTGTTTTCCTGACGTTAAACACGAAGCTGAGTTAACCGCAGAAGTGTTATTGAATCTTGCTGACTCGGCAATGTACCGGGTAAAAGAAGCAGGGAAAAATGGCAGCTACTTACTCTAGTTGATAGATCCTTTTGTCGATATCAATAATTTCAGTCAGGCTGTTCATCCAGCTAGCTTATTGTTGGCAGTCCCGGTTGCGAAATGGTTGCCAGCGCACTGCTATTCTAACGTTTATATAAAAAATCAATAACTTACCTTTAAGCAATGCGACTATTGCTCTTCATGCTTTAGATGTCGATGGCTAAGAGTGGCTGTGGGAAAAATTATTTCAGTGTAATACTGAAACATGGCTCTACTTTTGCTGTGTTCATTAATGAGTCACGTGAAATAAGGTGGCTGCATATTTTAGCTCTTTTTTGTAGCGAAATGCTGTTGCTGTGCCCCGATATAGTGCTTGGCGGATCTGCCCAATTCGTGATCCACTCAGTATGATTCAGAAGTCGTGCTCTAAAAATGGCAATAGGTTCATTTATATATCATTACATTAGTCCGGGAGCAGCCTCATGTTGAAAAAGAAATTTATCAAGTCCAAAGATCAAACTGAAGTGACGTTTGAATTTTCAAGAGCAGATATTGAATCCGTTAGTTTGGTAGCCGATTTTAATGACTGGCAGCCATTGGATATGAGCTTTAGCCGAAAGGATAAAGTGTTCAGGGCAAAAGTTAAATTACCAAAAGACGAAGTTTTTTATTTTCGCTACTTATTAAATGACAGTGAGTGGGAAAATGATTATCAGGCCGATGCGTATATACCTAATAATTTTGGCACTGACAACAGTGTTGTTTATACGCAGGTTGCCAGGTAAACCTAGAGGCTAAGCAGCGATGACTGCAATTGAGCAATTGATGTATTTGCAAGGCGTTGCGCTTGATTACCGTGACTATAGTGGCAACTTATGTCGGATAGCTGACTCAACCCGTAAGTCAGTGCTAGCCGCTTGTGGTCATGACATCAAAGATGCTGCTGCTATAGCTAATAGTAATTTCTTACTGGATGCCAAACCCTGGCAGGATTTATTACCTGCCACGGTATTTGTCAGGGCTTCAGCACCAAAGTTACTAATCCGCTTAGCTCAGTCCCAGCAACCGGCAATGGTGCACTGGTCAATATTTGCTGGCGATGATCTGGTGGTCAAGGGTGAAGTTGACGCGAGCTTGCAGCAAGAAACCGGGCGTTATCAAATTGGCTCAGAGCTTTATATTGAGCGCAGTTGGTCGCTCAATGCGTTAGCGCCAGCTTATTATCGTTACCGCATTGAAGTGAATGGTGAATCTGCTGAAGCTTTACTGATTGTTAGCCCGGATCAAGCTTATAACCCCTACTTGGACCAGCGATTTTGGGGGCTTTCAACGCAGCTTTATAGTGTGCGAAGCGATGACAATTATGGCATTGGTGATTTTCGGGATTTGACCGAGTTGGTACGCAGAGCGGGCAGTGCCGGCGCTAATTTTGTGATGCTTAATCCACTGCATGCACTGTTTCCGCATGAGCCGGAACGGGCTAGTCCCTACAGCCCCAGTGATCGGTTTTTATTGAATCCGGTGTATATTTTTCCTGATGATGTAGTCGATTTTACTGCTAGTGCTGCTGTAAACGCTCATCTAAAGACGCAAGCTTTTAAGCAGCAGTTAAAGCAGCTACGCAGCGCCGACTGGATTGATTACAGTGCAGTTGTGAAGCTTAAATATGCATTGTTTGGCCTGATGTTTGAACATTTTTGTGCGCAGGAGTTAGGCTCCGGCTCTGTTCGGGAATCAGAATTTAATACTTTTTGTGACCTGCATCACGCGCGCTTAAGCACTCACGCGGATTGGTTGAGTCAGTGCCTGCCAGGCGCAATGGCGGCTACGGATAACATGCCGGAGTTTACGTTTTATTTGCAATGGATAGCGCATCAACAATTAGCGCATGTACAGGCGTCAGCAATAGCCAGTGGGATGCAGCTGGGTTTGATACGTGATCTTGCTGTAGGCTGCACTGGCGATGGCAGTGAAGTCGCGCGTCATGCTGCACTGTTTGTGACCAGTGCCAGTATTGGTGCTCCGCCTGACCCGCTAGGCCCGCAGGGTCAAAATTGGGGCTTGCCGCCAATTGATCCGCTGCAACTTAAAGCGGATAACTACCAGCATTTTATGCAGTTAGTCGCATCTAATATGCGTGATTGCGGTGCCTTACGAATTGATCATGTCATGGGTTTATTGCGCTTGTGGTGGTGTTTGGAAAATCAGCCAACGAGTGGCACAGCGGCCGATGGTGAAGTCAATGGATGCTATGTTTATTATCCATTTGCCGAATTAATGGAAATTTTAAAATTGGAAAGTGTACTCAATCGCTGTGTGGTGATTGGAGAGGATTTGGGTATCGTTCCAGAACAAGTAAAAGAAGGCATGGCTGCCGGGCAACTTTACTCGAATCTATTATTTTATTTTGAACAGGATCATCAGGGTGAGTTTAGGCCGTTATCACATATAACCCCCCGCGCCTTAATGATGATAGCTAACCATGATGTACCACCGTTTGCCTGTTGGTGGCAAACTGATGATTTACGCTTGCGGCAAACGCTGAATTTATTTACTGATGAACAGGATTATCAAGCTGCCTTGCAACAACGCAAGCGCGATAAAGACGCTTTGTTGCGCTGGCTGGGCGCTGCTGATCACAGTCAGGCAGTAGTGAGTGAGCCGCAGTCAGCACAGCAACTATTTAAACAACTGGCAGTAAAGTTGGCTGGGTCACCGGTAAGTTTGTTTGCAGTGCAGTTGGAGGATCTGGATGCCGAGCCTGCGCCTGTAAATATTCCTGGCACGGATAAACAATATCCTAACTGGCGTCGTCGACTATCTCTCACCCTACCTGAGCTATTATCCGATCAGGTTTTTTGGGCTAGTTTACAACAAGCGCGGCAAAGCCCATGCTGACACCTAATCCGTCAACGGAAATGATACCTATGCCTTATCAAGCTTCTCTTGCGGCGTTAGAACAAGCGTGTTTTGAGGATGTGTTCAGCTTTCTTGGCCCACATTTAAATGCGCAGGGTGAATATCAAGTGCGCTGCTATTTACCCTCAGCTGTACGCGTTAGCGTGACGTCGGTAAACGGCGTTGTCAACGCTGAGCGTGTTGCAGATTCCGCATTATTTATCGCTAGCATTTCTGCAAAAGACTTTGATGCTGAATACCTGTTACATATTGAATATGAAAGTACGAGTGTAGAGCTTGTTGATCCTTATCGCTTTCTATCCGGGTTGGATGAGGCCGCTGTTTATTTATTCAATGAAGGGAATTTGCAGCAGGCTTATCGCCATTTGGGGGCTCAGTTTACTCAGCAGCAAACTGTGGATGGGGTACGGTTTTGTCTTTGGGCTCCCAATGCACGCTGTGTCTCTGTGGTTGGGGATTTTAATCATTGGGATCCTTGCTGCCATATTATGCGCAAACATCCCGCGTCGGGTTTGTGGGAATTATTTATTCCAGCACTACAAGCGGGGCAGTGTTATAAATTTTCTATCGTCAGTATTACCGGTGAACGGATGGAAAAGGCGGATCCGTTTGCAGCAGCAATGCAGCGTCCACCGCAAACGGCGGCAATATTATTTAAATCGCAATCACCAACCGTTGATCAAAAATGGTTAGCGCGCCGTGACCAAATCAATCAAGTGGATCAACCAATTTCAATTTATGAGGTGCATGCGGGATCATGGCGGCGTAATAGCGTCGATCCACACAGCTATCTGAGTTATCGGCAGATGGCGGAGGAGTTGGTGCCATACGTGGCAGACATGGGTTTTACCCATGTGCAATTCATGCCCCTGTCTGAATATCCCTTTGATGGCTCCTGGGGTTATCAGCCGGTAGGGTTATTTACACCGACTTCACGCTTTGGCGATGCTAACGATTTTGCTTTCCTGGTAGCGCAATTTCATCAAGCTGGAATTGGCGTGTTACTGGATTGGGTGCCGGGGCATTTCCCCTCCGATGCGTATGGGTTGGCGCGCTTTGATGGCAGCCATTTATATGAGCATGCGGATACTCGTTTGGGTTTTCATCCTGACTGGAATACCCATATTTATAATTATGGTCGCAATGAAGTCCGTAGCTTTTTATTATCCAGCGCTAACTACTGGTTGGATGAATGTGGTTTGGATGGCCTGCGCGTCGATGCGGTCGCGTCGATGTTATATCTGGACTATAGCCGTAAGGAAGGAGAATGGTTGCCTAATCAGCACGGTGGTCGTGAAAATCTTGATGCTATTTCCTTGCTGCAATCGGTCAATGCTAAATGCTATCACTCACATCCCGGTGTGATGATGGTGGCTGAAGAATCTACCGCCTGGCCAGGTGTCACTGCTTATGTGGATCAGGGCGGTTTGGGCTTCGGTTATAAATGGAATATGGGCTGGATGAACGACAGCCTATCCTACATGCAGCGTGATCCGCTGTATCGCAGCCATCACCACCACCAATTAACGTTTTCGATGGTGTATGCATTCAGTGAAAATTATATTTTACCGATCAGTCATGATGAGGTCGTGCACGGTAAGGGTTCAATGCTTAATAAAATGCCCGGGGATGACTGGCAAAAATTTGCCAACCTACGTGCCTATTATGGATTTATGTGGGCACACCCCGGCAAAAAATTATTATTCATGGGTTGTGAATTTGGTCAGTGGAGTGAATGGAATCACGACCAGAGTCTTGACTGGCATTTGCTTGGCGAAAGCCATCATCAGGGTTTGCAACAATTGGTCAAGGATTTAAATCAGCTTTATCGAGCTGAACCTGCTTTGTATCAGCTGGATTGTGATCAGCAAGGTTTTCGCTGGATAGATAGCGGCAATGCCAATCAAAGTGTGTTCAGTTTTATTCGTTATAGTAAGGATAAGCAGCGCGCGGTAGTGGTGGTAGTCAATATGACGCCTGCGACGTATTCGGGCTTTCGCTTGGGTGTTGAATTTGAAGGCAGTTATCGCCAAGTATTTAATAGTGATAAACAATGTTATGGCGGCTCGGGTAGTGCCGTTGTGGAGCAAGTGACCAGTGAGCCACTGGCCAGCCATGGTTTGCCCTGCAGTATTAATATTGAACTGGCGCCGTTAGCAACGGTGATGTTTGCTTGGGGAGCGTGTTGATGTCTGCTTTTAAACTGAGCGCAGGTCGTCCTTTTCCTTTAGGTAGCACGCCCGATCAGCACGGGGTTAATTTTGCATTGTTTTCTGCCCATGCTGAAAAAATTGAACTGTGTTTATTTGATTCAGCAGGGCTTAAAGAAATTGCCAGGTTTGAATTACCTGCCCGCAGCAATCAGATTTGGCATGGTTATCTACAACATTGTCGGCCTGGGCAGGTGTATGGCTATCGCGTTGTCGGTGCTTATCAACCGTCCCAGGGTTTGCGCTATATCAGCCAAAAATTATTAATTGATCCTTATGCTAAAAAACTGGTGGGTGATTTTAAGTGGTCTGCTGAACAGTTTCCCTATTTGATAGGTCATCGGGAAGAAGATAATTTTGAAAACAGACAGGACAACGCGGCCTTTATTCCTAAAGCCGAAGTGGTTGCAATGACACCGTATCAAGCACTAAGGCCGGAGATTCCCTGGTCAGAAACGGTTATTTATGAATGCCATGTAAAAGGTGCAACCCGCTTACACCCGGATATTCCCGATGCGTTACGCGGTACGTTTGCCGGTCTCTGTCAACCGGCATTTATTGATCATTTAAAGCAATTAGGAGTGACCACTCTGGAATTGCTGCCGGTACAGCAATTTATTAGCGAAGCGGGGCTAGAGGAAAAAGGTTTAAGTAATTACTGGGGATATAACACGCTTAATTTTTTTACTCCCCATGGTGACTATTTAGCAACGGGTGAAATTAGTGAGTTTCAACAAATGGTGGCCAGTTTTCATCGGCACCACATCGAGGTGATTATCGATGTGGTTTATAACCATACTGCCGAAGCTGATCGATTGGGGCCGTTATTAAGTTGGCGCGGCATCGATAATCTCAGCTATTACCGATTGCAATCACAGCAGCCGCGTTATTACATCAATGATACCGGTTGTGGCAATACACTGGATTTAAATCATCCACGTTGCTTGCAAATGGTTATGGATAGTCTGCGCTACTGGGTACAAGTCATGGGCGTTGACGGTTTTCGATTTGATTTAGCGCCAATATTAGGCCGTGAGCCCGAGGGGTTTTCTACCACCAGCGGTTTTTTTCAAGCCATTTTGCAAGACCCGGTATTGAGTCAAATGAAACTCATAGCCGAGCCTTGGGATATTGGTCCTGGTGGTTATCAATTGGGAGCTTTTCCAATTCCGTGGAGCGAGTGGAATGATCGCTATCGCGATGTAGTACGCAGATTCTGGCGCGGAGATTTAGGCTTGCTACCAGAGTTTGCTCGCCGTGTGCATGGCTCCAGTGATATTTTTGAACATAATGGCCGCAGTCCATTTTCCAGTATTAATTATGTTACCAGCCACGATGGTTTTTCATTGCGTGACCTGGTGAGCTATGAGCAGAAACATAATTTGCAAAATGGTGAAGATAACCGCGATGGTCATGCAGAAAACTTTTCAGCTAATTATGGCGAGGAAGGTATAACCGATGATCCAGCGATCAATGCCCTCAGGCTTAAGCAGCAAAAGAATCTGTTGCTGACATTAATGTTGTCACAGGGTGTACCGATGATTCGCGGTGGCGATGAAATAGGCCATAGTCAAGGCGGCAATAATAATGCTTATTGTCAGGATAATGAGTGTAATTGGATGGATTGGACCGGGCAACAAGCGCCGCATACGGATTTACGAGATTTTATTAGTCAGCTGATTAGTATTAGGCAGCAATTTCCAGGTTTACGGCATCCTGATTTTATTCATGAAGGTAATACACCTTACCGTATCAGCTGGTTGAATCGGCAGGGGGAGCCTATGCAAAAAGCTGATTGGTTTGCCCACAGTAATTTATTTTTAGGTTATTGGGTGTGTGATAGTGGCCAGTCACAGCAATTACTTTGTTTGTTCAATGCGCATACCGAAACGGTTGCAGTACGATTGCCAACAGCTAATCAATGGACGGTACTCTTATCCACCGTAGCCGAAAACAGTGTTCAAACGATAGACCAAACCAACAGTCTCTGGTCGATAGATGCGCAATCTGCCTGGGTGTTAACTGCAAACTTCAGTGAGGGTACAGCGAATGAATGATAAAGCTTCGTTTTGTGAAGTGATTCGACGGGATGATGGCCCTGCAATCAATGAAGAAACGTTCAAGGATGACCTGACGCGTCATTTTTATTACACCTTGGGTAGAGATAAAGTTGGGACTTCCCGAAGTTATTTGTATCAGGCACTGGTGCTGAGTATTCGGGATCAATTGATTGGCCGCTGGCGGGCCAGTCGAGATGATCATCGCAGTCAGTCGCATCGGCAAGTGGCTTATATGTCGCTGGAATTTTTAATGGGGCGTTCGTTGAATAACGCCATGTTAAATTTGGATCTGGAAGACCGGGTGCGTGAAGCATTAGAGCAATATTGTTGTGAGCTGGAAGAGGTTGAGGCTGCGGAGCATGACGCGGGTTTGGGGAATGGCGGTTTAGGTCGATTGGCCGCTTGTTTTATGGATAGTTGTGCCAGCCTGGGTTTGCCAGTGACGGGTTATGGTATCCGCTATGAATATGGCATGTTCAATCAGTCGATTGATAACGGCCACCAGATTGAGCAGCCAGACAACTGGTTACGTGAAGATTATCCCTGGGAAATTAAAGCGCCGGATGATTGTCGACGGATTAAGTTTTTTGGTCGGGTAGAGGTGTATGAAGATAAAAACGGTCGTCAACATCATCAGTGGGTAGATACCCGTGATGTGCTGGCAGTGCCCTATGATATTCCCGTGCCCGGCTTTAGAAACAATATTGTCAACACCTTGCGCTTATGGAAATCAGAAGCCACTGATGAATTTAATTTATCAGAATTTAATGCTGGTAGTTATAGTGAAGCGGTTGCACAGAAAAATTTAGCAGAACAAATCACTATGGTGTTATACCCCAATGACAGCAGTGAAAATGGTAAAGAGTTACGTTTACGGCAGCAATATTTTTTAAGCTCAGCAACCTTGCAGGATATTTTAGTGCAATGGGTGGAGCGTTATGGCGAGGATTTTACCTATTTCAGTGAGCTACACGTTTTTCAGTTAAACGATACCCATCCCAGTATTGCTGTTGCTGAATTGATGCGCTTACTGATGGATGAGTATGGTATGTCATGGCAGCCTGCATGGAATATCACTACCGCCACAATGGCCTATACCAATCATACCTTGCTGCCCGAAGCCTTGGAAAAGTGGCCGGTTTGGTTGTTTGCAAAGTTGTTGCCGCGCTTGTTAGAAATAATTTATGAAATTAATGCACGCTTTTTACAGCAAGTGGCAATGAAGTGGCCGGGAGATGTTGATAAGCAAGCGGCGATGTCAATTATTGAAGAAGGGGATGTGCCTCAGGTCCGTATGGCGCACCTGGCTATTGTCGGCAGCTTTTCTGTCAATGGTGTTGCAGAGTTACATACCCGATTATTACGAGAAGGATTATTTAATCACTTTGATCAACTGTGGCCGGAAAAATTTAATAATAAAACTAACGGAGTCACTCCCAGGCGCTGGTTGCATCACTGTAATCCAATTCTCACGCAGCTGATTAGTGAAAAAATTGGCACTGAGTGGGTCTCTGACTTTAGTAAAATAAATCAATTAGCCCCTTTTCATGCTGACGAAAAATTTCAGCAGCAGTGGCAAGCGGCGAAGTTTAAAAACAAGCAGCGCTTGGCTTTATTGGTAAAAGAGGCGACGGGAGTCGAATTTGATCCGGCGATGTTATTCGATGTGCAGGTTAAGCGTATTCATGAATACAAACGCCAGTTACTCAACATCCTGCATGTCATTCATCGCTATGAGCGTATTCGCTTAGGTGATACTGACAATATGGTACCGCGCTGTGTGCTGATAGGTGGTAAAGCTGCGCCCGGTTATTTTATGGCTAAAACCATTATCAAGCTCATTTCCAATGTGGCGGCAACCATTAATGCAGATGCAGCCGTGAAGCCCTATTTGCGCGTTGTATTTTTCCCTAACTACAACGTCACTGCGATGGAGAAAATTTGTCCAGGCACTGATTTGTCGGAGCAAATTTCAACAGCCGGTAAGGAAGCATCGGGTACCGGTAATATGAAGTTTATGATGAATGGAGGTTTGACTATTGGCACCCTGGATGGTGCTAATGTTGAAATGCTGGAGGCAGTAGGTCAGGAAAATTTCTTTCTCTTTGGGGCGCGTATCGAGCAGCTCGATGATATTTTCTCAGACTACTCACCGAATCAAACAATAGCTTCAGACCCTGAGTTAAAGGAAGTGCTGCGATTGATTGAAAGTGGTCATTTTAATTTATTTGAGCCGGGTATTTTTCAACCCATAATTGATGCCATCCGCAGTCCCACAGACCCTTGGCTGACAGCGTATGACTTTGCCAGTTATATCGAGGCGCAGCAGCGCGTTGATCAGGTGTATCTCGATCAAAGCCAATGGACGTCAATGAGCATCCTTAATACCGCTGCCAGTGGTCCTTTTTCCAGTGATCGAACTATTCGTGAATACAGCGAAAATATTTGGAATTTATAATTGAATCGTCAATGAATGTTGACCGGAGTTATTGCCATGCTTAGACCTCAGGATCGTTATATTAGTAATCTGACCAAAGATACTTACGCCATTATTCTGGCGGGTGGGCGTGGTAGTCGTCTAAAAGAGTTAACGGAGTGGCGAGCAAAACCAGCAGTTTATTTTGGCGGTAAATTTCGTATTATAGATTTTCCGCTATCAAACTGTATTAACTCAGGCGTGCGGCGTGTTGGTATTGCAACGCAATATAAATCGCATTCGCTGATTCGTCATGTGAATCGTGCATGGGGACATTTCAAACGGGAGTTAGGCGAGTCGGTGGAAATTTTGCCTGCGTCCCAGCGTCATAGTGATGAATGGTATACCGGTACTGCTGATGCAGTGTTTCAAAATATTGATATCATCAGCCATGATTTACCCAAGTATGTGATGATTTTGTCAGGTGATCATGTCTACCGTATGGACTATGGCGCGATGCTGGCAAAACATGTTGAGTCAGGTGCTGATATGACTGTGTGTTGTATAGAAATACCGGTAGCAGAAGCAGCTGGTCGATTCGGTGTGATGACAGTAGATGAAGATAGCCGCGTCACCCGCTTTGTTGAAAAGCCTGAACAACCCGATGAAATTCCAGGTATGCCAGGTATGACATTGGCATCAATGGGTAATTACATCTTTAACACTGAATTTTTAACCGAGCAGTTAAAAGTAGATTCGCAGCGTGAGGAGTCCGGTCGCGATTTTGGTAATGATATTATTCCGTCGATAATTAAAGATCATAAAGTCCAGGCCTTTCCTTTTCGTGACCCTGAAGCTGGTAGACAATCCTATTGGCGTGATGTGGGAACTTTGGATTCTTTTTGGGAGGCGAATATAGATCTGGTATCGCCGGAGCCTGAGCTGGATTTATACGATGAGAACTGGCCGATATGGACGTATCAGGAGCAATATGCTCCGGCAAAATTTGTATTCAATGATGATGACGGTCGCCGAGGTATGGCTGTAGACTCAACCGTTGCGGGTGGTTGTATTATTTCTGGGCATCGATTCGAAAATCATTGTTATTCTCCAAGGTCACTGTGCGGGAGTACAGCGTGATTGAAGAATCGGTATTACTGCCTGGCGTTAAAGTGGGGCAACGCTGTCATATCAAGCGTGCAATAATCGATCGCAGCGTAGATATCCCCGATGGTTTACGAATAGGCTATGATGGCAAGCAAGACGCAGACAACGGTTTTCGAATTACTGAAAAAGGCATAGTACTGGTAACCAGAGAAATGATTGCCAATTTACAGGAAAAGAAAAAACAACATGCCGCTGCATAAATTGCTAAGGAAATAATAAAACATGCGGATATTAATGGTTGCCGCTGAAAATGATGCAATAACTGGTATGAAGGTGGGGGGGGTCGCCGATGTTGTGCGCGATGTGCCTAAGGCTTTGTGCAAGCAAGGCCATGCTGTAGACGTATTGGTGCCAGCCTATGATTTACCGGGGCTGCTTGATTCGGCTAAACATCTAACAAGCTTACAGGTGCCTTTTGCTGGCCACTTGGAAACGGTTGAGTTATATGAGTGGCTGCCGTTGACACCTCAACCAGGTGTCAGGCAGTTTTTATTGCAACATCCATTATTTACAGTGGCGGGTGCAGGCAAAATTTATTGTGATGACCCTGCTGATCGTCCCTTCTCAACAGATGCGACCAAATTTGCTTTATTCTCGGCAGGGGTTGCCCAGTGTTTAGTGGCAGCACATATTGCCAGCCCGGATGTGTTGCACTTGCACGATTGGCACACAGCTTTAGTCGCAGTATTAATTGCATTTAATCCGGATTATCAATCGCTGCAATCGTTGCATGCCGTTTTTACTATTCATAATTTAGCGTTACAGGGTACTCGCCCGTTGCGGCATGATGAGTCAGCATTCGAAACGTGGTTTCCCCATATTGCCTATGATGGCGAATTAATTTGTGACCCTGCGGCAAGGCATTGTATTAATCCTATGCGGGCGGGTTTAAATCTGGTTGACCGGGTGCATGTGGTTTCTCCTCGCTATGCGGAAGAAATCCTGCTGGCCAGTGATCATGAGCTAGGTTTTTTTGGTGGTGAGGGCTGGAGTATGATTTGCAGTGCGCGCAGCAGCAGGGGCGTTTGGTAGGCATTCTTAATGGCTGTGATTATCCGGATGAAACAGCTAATACTCAATCGCTGGAAGGTTTTTGTGCCGCCGCAGAGAGTGCCGTAATGCAATCAATCGGTAAGTATAGCCAGCTGCGTTCAGTTGATTATATTGCCTTGCGGCGGCTTGAAACCTGGGCGCAACATTCGGGACCGTTATTAACCAGTATTGGTCGGCTTACAGACCAAAAGGTTTTATTATTACGGCAAGATTATCAAGGGAAGTGTCTATTGGCTGAGTTGTTGAACCGGCTTGCAGCCAAAAATGCCCGGCTAATTATATTGGGTACAGGTAATGCTGCAATCGAGAAAGAGTTTTTAGAATTGGCAGGCAGTTACAGTAATTTTCTTTTTTTAAATCTTTACGGTGAGCGTTTATCTGAACAACTCTATCAGTTGGGCGATTTGTTTTTAATGCCGAGCTCTTTTGAGCCCTGTGGTATTAGTCAAATGCTGGCGATGCGCGCAGGACAGCCCTGTATTGCTCATGCGGTAGGGGGGCTGGCAAACACCATTGTGAATAATAAAAATGGTTTTACTTTTAGCGGTGACGACCTGGTTGAGCAGGGCAGCCAATTGCTGCAGTGTGTAGATGGGGCGTTACAGTTGTTGAATGATAAGCCAAAAGTCTGGCAGAAGATCGCCTTGGGGGCGAAAAAAAGTCGGTTTGATTGGTCCGCGAGTGTGGAGCTGTATGTGAAAAAACTTTATCAACAAAGCATTTAAGTTGTGAGTAAGCATGACTTAATTGTTATTGGTAAACTGATTGCCCTCAATCATCAAAACCTTCATCTATATTGGTAATCACGCCATTTTTTTCGGGTTTGTTAATGTTATCGAGTGAGTCGCTGTCATGATCATTTGGTTCTTCAGTATCCAGTTGTCCATTGATAATTGTTGTTGGCGTTTCGATAAGCTTTTTAGCGTCACGCTCGCGAATGCCAATGTGGTAAGCGGCAAAACCTGGCAGTACGAATTGATCCAGCGCCATCCCTAACACCCGGCCTTGATAGCGGGAAATAATGGGTGTTTTTTCATTGCTGATGGGGTTGATAACCTGGCCTAGAATATCGCCTTTTTTGACATTTTCCCCTAGTGCGACACTGCTAAATAAAATTCCTGATGCATTGGCACGCAACCAAGCAGAGCGATAAAACGCCGGGCTGGGTTTGGCCCACAAGCTAAAGCTTGGGTACATGCCGTTTTTTTCAAGCAATGTTTTAATAGCGATCACGCCTTCTTCAACCACTTCGGTCTGCATGCGCATGGGTTCGCCGGCTTCAAGCGTTACTGTGGGAATCCCTGCGCGTACCGCAGCGGCTCGCAAGGAATTGTGGTTTCCTACGGTATTCAGTACTGGAATATCGCCAAATAATTCAGCGAATTCGGCAACTGCTGGCACGTTTAAGTTGGCGCGTAATTGGGTAATGTTAGTGCGATAAAATGAGCCAGTGTGCAAATCTACCAGTGCATTACAGTGTTTAACTACATCGTTAAAAAAAGTATGCGCTAAGCGTGCTGCTACAGATCCGGTGGGGTTACCTGGAAAATAACGGTTGAGATCGCGGCGGTCGGGGAGGTAACGTGAATTTCGTGAAAATCCGAGCAAATTTACAATTGGTACACCTACCACCATGCCGTGCAATTGGTTGGGATCCAGGTTGTAGAGTATACGGCGTACCATTTCAATGCCGTTTAGCTCGTCGCCATGTACCGCTGCCGTTAGACACAATGTAGGACCGTCCATAGCGCCGTTAACTACCAGCACCGGTGTATCTACTGCTATACCTGCGAACGAACGGGAGGGGCTCCAGTTAACACGAGTGGTCGTGCCTGGTGGAATATCTACATCAAGCAGGTGACGTACATAATTGGGTGTGGTTGCTTTCGCTTCTGCACTCAATACCACTTTAGGGCCGTTAGCCATTTCGGCACTGTTGCTGTTGTCTTCGACCAGATCATCGCTAATGTCATCGGGGCTGCTTGGAAATAAGACTGCCGCTGGCGCATCAATGACTTCTTTTAAATCAATGTTTTTTGCTTGATGGCTAGGTGGGTTTTCGGGGCTTGCCTGCTCTTCAGTGAGCAATGGCTGTCCGGTCTCAGTGTTGTTTGTCTGGCTAGGCGTATCGTTTGTGGCTAATGTCACCTGCGTGGTTTGATTTACGGCTTCCGGACTACTGGATGGTGATTGCTTTTCGGTTGAAATAACAGCTTTTTTAGTAGGGGTATTGCTTTGTTTTGATTCTGGCTGCGAGGTTTTTTCAGCCACAGCGGCCATGGTGTTTGTTGCTTCTGCAAACAGCAGAGGAGAAAAAATTATAGTTAACGCTAGTAGCCCGGTGTTTGCAGCAAGGATGAATTTTTTCATAGGCACTATCATACAATCGTAATCGCCGAGGTTAAAAGTTAATTGGGGGTAAGTGAATAGACTGCGTTCGCATAATTACCAGGACGAAGGAATATGGGTTTATAAAAATCACTTGCTACTCTCTGGCTACTGGGGGCGAGTATATTGTGCTGTTTGCACGATCAACATGCAAACCATTGTTAATGGAGTTATTTGTTGACCTGTAGACAGCTGATAATCGAGACCATCGGGTTTGCTGGAGGTATAGCAACTTGGATGCCTGCTGGAATGTAAAAGGCAACGAAAAATTATAGTGAGTTTACTCACGGTAAAGTAGGGGGATGTTTTAGCAGTCGGTATTGCAGACCATCAACCGGTTGCCCACTCAAAACCAAGATGGGTTATGCCGGTCAATAAGATTATTTGCAGCATCCAGAAAGTAACAACAAACAACCAGCTCCAAAGATTAATGCGTGCCACTTCATGGTTAGAGGAAAGTGACATATGATTTATCGCCAGCTTTTTCTCTTCAAAAAATCCCGCTGTTTTGGAACCGTGGTTATCTGCTTTTTCACATACCCGTTGCATCACCTTGGCAACTAGGGCTGGGTCATTAAACTTGGTGGCGGTGATATATTCACAAGCCTGCTCTGTATGTTCGCTAAAATCAGATAGAAAAGACGCGCGTAACTTGGGCAGCCAAAATAGTGTTGTATATCGAAGCATAAACTTTTTTAAATTGTCCCGGCGGGCAATATGTATTAATTCATGCACCACTACAACCTGTAATTGCTGCCTGGTTAACGCTTCGACCAAACCACGCGATAGATAAATATTGGGCTGCCAGATACCGGCACACCAAGCTAACATTTCAGGACTATCAATCACGCGATAATTGATATCAGGGCTATTCTCGGACAGCCTATTAAGCATCTGTAACAGTCGGTTGGATTTACTTAAACTGAATTTAACTAAAAGAATGATCGCCAATAATGTCAATAAGCTTAATGTTACCAACGTCAGCCCGACCTCGGATGAAAAAACAATTTCGGGTAAATGTGGCGCGCAGGTATCAGGATGGCAGTGCTCTGGAACTAATCGACTGGATAAATCGGGATGCGCTAGCATAACCACAACCAATACGGCCGCCAAGGGGGGAAGAATACCATAGACAAATAAAGTCGATGGCTGAGTCTGCGAACCATTAAGCCGCACTAGTTTTTTAAATAGAGGGTAAATAATTGCCGCTAGAAAAGAAGCGATGACCGTAACAACAAGCCAGGTAATAATAAGATCAAGTCCACTGGATAGAAATAGCTCAAGCATCAGGATCACGGTCAGCTTCAACAACATGAGGATCAACCGGGCTATCTTTTAGCGGTAATTCCTCTCCCATAAAAGCCTTAAAACCGGAAATCATGGGTGCCATATCCCCGCCTGCTATTTCGCGAGTGATATCACTAAGCAGTGAGCTGATAATCTGTTCTCGAGTAATTAACGGCTGATAAAAATACGTTCTGATGTTTTTTGTTCGGCTGAGTAATTTTTTCCTGTGCAAGCGTTCCAGCGTACTTTGTACGGTGCTAAGGC
This sequence comes from Oceanicoccus sp. KOV_DT_Chl, assembly GCF_900120175.1. Classification (NCBI taxonomy): domain Bacteria; kingdom Pseudomonadati; phylum Pseudomonadota; class Gammaproteobacteria; order Cellvibrionales; family Spongiibacteraceae; genus Oceanicoccus; species Oceanicoccus sp. KOV_DT_Chl. Next base: position 259,535 of record NZ_FQLF01000002.1, on the reverse strand, counting down.
TAATGCCGGCATCGGGCATGCTTTCCAGCACCTGTTGAGCGGAACAAGAAGGCCCGGACCATAACACCTCCAGCACTGATAGCTCACGCTCGCCCAGTGCCGGGGTATTACTGAATTTTTTTAACAGGCCCAGCCAACCTGGTATCGCCTTCAATTTATTCATAATTTAAAACCGACCTCTTATCGATGTTGATAACTGTTGCTATAAATACGCAGGATTAGGCTATATGGGTCAAACCCGTCACATGGCATGTAAGCCACACTCATCACGACAATAAAAGGTGAAAAATGTTTAAAGCGATATCAGTAAAGCATAGGCACATTCTTTGGACGGCCGGTATTTTATCAGCACAATTGGCTCTACCACAAACATCTGTAGCCCAGACACTGGAAACAATGCTCATTGAGGGCCGAAAAATAAACCTGGTGGGCGATGCTATTTCCGCTTCACAGGGTGTCATTGGACAACATGAAATTGCACTAAGACCGCTATTGCGCACTGGTGAGGTGCTGGAAATGGTGCCAGGCATGGTAGTCACGCAACACAGTGGCACTGGCAAGGCTAATCAATATTATCTACGGGGATTTAATCTGGATCACGGTACCGACTTTGCTACGTTTGTTGATGGTATGCCTTTGAATATGCGCACCCACGGACACGGTCAGGGTTACACCGACCTTAACCCACTGATTCCCGAACTGGTGGAGAAAATCACCTATAAAAAAGGCGCTTACTATGCTGATGTTGGCGACTTTAGCGGTGCTGGCAGCGCATCTATCAAAACACTCAACCGGTTAGATAAGGGTTTGATTGAAGTCACTCTCGGTGAAGATGGTTACGGCAGGCTAGTAACGATGGATAGTGTAAAAATTGACCAGGGAGATTTACTCTATGCACTGGAAGTTAATCAATATGATGGCCCGTGGACCGATATCGATGAAGATCTGAAAAAAACCAACCTTCTACTGAAGTACAGCCAAATGGTTAATGAAGGCTTGTTTGATATTACCCTGATGGGCTATGACAACAGCTGGAATAGCGCCGACCAAATTCCGACTCGAGCAGTTAGCAATGGTTTAATTGACGAACTGGGCTCCATAGACGATACCGCCGGTGGTGAATCCAGTCGCAACAGCCTCAGCACATCCTGGCGAGGAGATCAGTTTCAGGTATCAGCGTATGCCACACAATATGACCTACAGCTATGGTCAAATTTCACTTACTTTCTTGATGATCCAATTAATGGCGATCAGTTTGAACAGGTCGACAAACGCTGGATTTATGGTGGCCAGGCCTCCTATCAATTTGAAGGTTCCTTCGCTGGAAAACCGATGACAAACCGAATTGGTACCGAATTGCGCTACGATCAAATCGATGAAGTAGGGCTTTATCGCACGACTGAGCGACAACGTACAGGCACTATCCGCAAGGACACCGCCGATGAATTTAGCGCTGGAATTTACTGGGAAAATCAGCTTAAGTTGACCGACAAACTGCGCTCGATAGTGGGTGCGCGCTACGACTATTATGACTTCGATGTGACGAGTGATATCGGCATCAACAATTACGGCGTCAACCTTGAGCCAAACAGTGGAACCGCTGACGACGATATTATCTCAGTCAAAGGTAGCTTAATTTATACGCTGGACAATGCCTGGGAAATTTATGGTTCTGTAGGCCAGGGTTTTCACTCTAACGATGCTCGCGGCACGACTATTACGGTTGACCCTTTGGATGGTAGTTCCGTTTCAGGTGTAGATCCTTTAGTGGGCTCATTAGGCTACGAGCTTGGGCTGCGCGGCTATTGGATGGAAAAACTCAACACCTCCATTGCCCTGTGGCAATTAAACCTGGATAGCGAGCTACTCTTTGTAGGTGATGCCGGTAATACCGAGGCCAGCCGGAAGTCCGAGCGACAGGGTGTTGAAGTCACCGCCTACTACAATCTCACAGAAGCCTTAACCCTGGATGTTGAATACGCCTGGACCGATGCAGAATTCACCGATGATGCTCCCGAAGGCAACCACATCCCGGGTGCTGTTGAGCACGTCATACAGGCCGGCATCAGTGCTGAATTACCCTCTGGATGGTTTGGTAGCCTACGGGTACGCTATTTTGGCGAACGCCCATTGATTGAAGATGCTTCGGTCAAATCAGATTCCAGCACAGTGGTTAATCTTCGCATTGCTCGACAGCTCTCTAACTGGACAGTTAAAGCTGACCTCTTAAACCTGCTCGATAGCAACGATCACGATATTGATTACTTTTATGAATCCCAGTTAGCTGGCGAAACGCAGGCCGTGGAAGATATCCACTATCACGTGATCGAACCTCGGACTGTTAGATTATCGGTGGGTTATTCGTTTTAACAGAAAAAAGTTCAACTAGACGTCTGACAGTTACATAAAGCAGTGGAGGGGTTGATGATTTATTGTCACCCCTCTATGACGTACGGTTAGCGTTACTATTTCGCTTAAACAATAGCCTATTTACTTCGTCACCCGCTGATTGTTGCAATGGTTTATCGGCTTGTGCAAATCAAGTTTGGGGGTGGTTTTTTACTTACCATTCACCCGTATTGGGCATAGACAGCCAGGGCTCCATCGGTTCAAGTGAGCCATCTTGTTGCAGTAACTCAATTGAAATATTATCCGGTGATCTTACAAATGCCATATGGCCACAGCGAGGAGGGCGGTTGATGGTAACGCCGCTATCCATTAATTTTTGGCAGGTGTCATAAATATTTTCGACTCTGAAGGCGAGGTGGCCGAAGTTGCGGCCGCCGGTATAACCTGATTCATCCCAGTTCCAGGTGAGCTCCAATGCGGGCGCTTTGTTAGCATCAAAACTGTCAGTATCTTCAGGGGCAACCAGAAATACCAGCGTAAAGCGACCAGCTTCATTGTCCCAACGGTCGGCTTCAACCAAACCTAATTGATTGCAGTAAAAATTTAATGATTGTTCAAGGTTGCTGACGCGAACCATGGTGTGCAAATAGCGCATGCTCAATTTCCTTGGCGGTAAATTCCCGCAGCAGCGGGAATCTCACAGTTATCGGTCTAATATCAGGGCGATATGCTACTTGTTGAATGCGCTGCAGTACATGCTTGCAGGCGACATTTATTCCAGCGGGAAATCTTCCGGCCCGGTTGCAGTGGGGTGCCCGTTCTGCAAAATACTGTGCATGCGTTTTTCGATTTGTACTTTTGAACCCTTGGGGTGAGTAAGAATATAAAAGTCACCCTCTACAATCGCTTTAAATACCTGTTCGGCAACCGCTTCCGGGGACAGGGTGGTGCTGAAAAAGTCGGCAGCCATTGTTTCAATGGCTTGTTGCTCGGCTATGCGGGCGGGATCATTTTTTAGCGCATCATCCATGGGACGGTTGCGCTCGGCAGCATAGATCTTGGTATCAACAAAGGCCGGGCAAAGTACAGAGACGCCAACATTGGCTTCGGCATTCCTAAGGTCGCCAAATAATGTTTCGGATAAACCGACCACAGCGTGTTTGGATACAGTATAAGGTCCTGTGCTCGGTGCAGACATCAAACCGGCGATAGACGCTGTATTGATAATATGGCCTTCCTTTTGTGCCACCATGTGTTTGGTAAAGGTGCGAATGCCATGAATAACCCCCCAAAGATTAACTCCCAGTACCCATTCCCAATAATCGGTATCCAATTCCCAAATAGCACCGCCGCCACCAACCCCGGCATTATTAAATAGCAGATGGACTGTGCCAAACCGCTTAATGGTTTCGTTAGCCAGCTGGTCCATTTGCTCAGCATCGGAAACATCGGTTTTCATGGCGAGTACTTCTACCCCTAATGCTTCAAGTTCGCGCTGGGCGTTAGTAAGTGGTAGCTCTTCAATATCGACAATAACCAACTTCATGCCCAGTTTGGCGGCATGGCGTGCCAGGCCTAAACCGATACCGCTGGCAGCACCGGTAATAACAGCGACTTTGTTGTTAAATGTTTTCATGTTTTTTACTCGTTATTTATACTTGTTAAAAACGTTATTCGGGATCGGCGATTTTCAGTAATTGCTTGCCGGTATTCTGACCAGCAAATAAACGGAAAAAGGTCGCGGGGATATTATCGAACCCTTCCTGGATATCTTCTCGATAGGCAATTTTTCCTTCCAGCACCCAGGTCACAATGTCGTTCATCGCTTCATCGATACGATCCATAAAATCAATCATCACAAAACCTTCCATGCGGATGCTGTTGACGACTAATTTCATCAGATTTTTCGGGCCGGGTTGTGGCTGTTCATCATTGTAAGCTGAGATTTGTCCGCACAGCACGATGCGACCTTTTTTGGCCATATGTTCGATGCCGGCTTCCAGGGTGTCGCCGCCGACATTGTCATAAAAAACATTGATACCCTCGCAGTCCAGTTGCCGACAAATTTCACCGATGCGCTGTTCGATGTTTTCACTCTTGTAATCAATAACCGCATCCAGTTTGCATTCGTCGCGCAACCACTGGCATTTTTCTTCACCGCCAGCGATACCTATGACCGTACAGTTTTTTAATTTCGCCATTTGCGCGGCGGCTGAGCCTGTTGCGCCAGCGGCGCCGGATACCAGTACGGTATCACCCGCTTGCAATTGTCCCACGTCCAGTAAACCAAAGTAGGCGGTGAGGCTGGTGCCGCCAAAAATGGATAGCGGCATGGTAGGCGGTGTGCCTTCTGGCAGTGCCATCGCCGGAAATAAATCGCTGCTTTTAGAGACAGCATATTGTTGCCAGCCAAACATGCCCTGGACTAATGAACCCACTGGCATTGCTGTATTTTCTGAAGCAATAACTTGGCCCACGGCACTGGCGCGCATCGGTTCACCAATGGCAACAGGGGGTAAATAACTGGGAGCATCATCCATCCAGCCGCGCATAGCAGGATCAAAACTGAGGTACAGGTTTTTAACCAGCACATCGCCAGCCGCTAAGTCTGCACTGGGCATAGGGGATTCTTTATATTCAAAGTCGTCGAGTGTGACCATACCTTGAGGGCGGCGTCTTAATAGCCACTGGGCGTTGCTTGCTGTCATGAGTGTTAGCCTTGTGAGTAAACCGGTTTACGCATTGCGCGGCAAGGCTAGCACGATGATAAAGCTGAGTGAATTCGCAGGCGCTGCTTATGACAGGATCGTCATTTTACCCCGCTGCGTGGTTGTGATTCCAAGGCGGGTCAGTACTAGCGCGTCAGGTTTAAAGCGCGGCTAGTTTTACCGGAAAACCCGTCATTTTCGGCATCCCCATAAGCGGGTCAAAATCTTTGTCCACGGCAACAAGTTTGCTGGCACTGGCTCCAAATTGCGCAATATCTTCAACACCGGTTGGGTCGCCACCAAAGCAGTGAGACATAGACACAATCCCTCGGCGCAAGGAGCTATCGGCTTCAAGCAAGACTTTAATATCTGCAGTTTCTGATTGAAGCTTGACCATCTGGCCGCTGCTGAGCCCCAGCGCGCTGATATCATCCGGGTGCAGGTAGGCTGGGTTGCCCGGCGGGTTTTTCGGGAAGTCATGACAGGAGGAATTATAAACATGCTTTACTCGCCGTACCGTCAGCAAGTGGGTATAGCTACCATCGCTACCATATTGACCTTCAGCGTAGGTTGGAGTGGCGTACAGGTCGATTAAGTCCTGCGCAACTTCTGCTGGCAATAGCTTTAATTTAGCGTCCATCCCCTCATAAGGTGCTGCCACTTTGATGTTCGCAAACTCTTCATAGAGTTTACCGCCTTCGTGTTTGGCCAGTTCTCTGATCGTCACCTTGACTAAATCGTTAGGAAACATGAGTTCCAGAATATCAATCGTTTCTAATTGCGCATTATCAACATCAATTGGGCCGCCGGCGAGCTCAATTTTAGTACCCAATCGCTTCGCTAAACCGGCCAGGTATCGCCACTCTTCTTGTACGTTACCTTGCGGTTTGAGCACTGGCTTACTGTATTGGCCAAACGGTTTGTCATAAAGGCGGTCGGTAAATTCGGCTAGGCCATCGCGTTCAAATGCATGCGCAGCGGGGAGTAAATAGTCTGCGTGTTTGGTGGTGGCTGTATGTCCAATATCAATACACACTAATAAATCCAAAGCGGCTAATGCTTGCAGTGTTTTCTGTTGATCTGGCCATGACATAACCGGGTTGCCACCAATCACAATCAGTGCTTTTACCTGACCTTCTCCGGGCAGCAAAATTTCTTCAGCGGCAACGGGCGTGGGCATTTCCTGAAAGACTTGCTTGATACCCCGAATGCGCGAAGTTTTGGTATCCATTGCCGGGTTTAACATGGCGGGTAAAAATTCTGCGGGCAACGTTTGCGCGGGAGGGGCAATATTGGGTAGTAATAAATTGGGTGCTGATACCGGATCGCCTTGCCGATTCCAGCGACCACATAGAGTATTCAGGGCTAGAATTAGATGCTCGGACAAATGCGGGAAGCTGGCCATGTCCGGGCCGGTGCCTGAGCTGGCAGTACCTCTTTTGCAGTTGGCAAATAATCGTGCAGCTGCGGCAATGTCATCTGCTGGTAAATCACAGCGGGCGGCGACGTAATCGAGCGTATAGCTTTCTACTGCGGCTTTTAACCCGGTAAAGCCTTCGGTTTCGGCATCAACAAATTCTTTGTCGTACAATTCTTCCTCGATAATGATGCGTACCATGCCTGCGAGTAGAGCGGCATCCTCACCCGGCCGAACAGGCAAATAAATATCCGCATGCTCCGCAGTCTCGGTGCGTCTTGGGTCAATCACAATTAATTTCAGGCCGCGTTTTTTTTCTTCCTTGAGTGCGGTTGGGTTCCAGCCCGGTGGTGCGCCGGTCATATTCAAGGCTGAAATAATAGGGTTATTACCAATCAGCATACAGACATCGGCGCCAGCAAAACCGTGGGCGCCACCGCCCCATACGCCGTGTCTACTGACCGCAATAATTTTAGACGGTTGGTCTAGAGTCATACTGCTAAAGTCCATTTCTGAACCGATACCAGCCAGCCAGGCTTGTGCCACTTGGTTGCCATTAGAGCTGACCGACAAACCATTACCGCGATAAATAGCGACAGCTCGCGGGCCGTGTTTGTCGATGATGTTGTTGAGTTTGTCGGCTATTTCGTCCAGCGCCTGTTCGTTACCAAGCGGGCTAAAGTCCTGATCGCGGCTAGCCCGGCTGTGGGCGCTCAATAAGCGATTGTCATTATGATATTGGGACGCCCATTGTCGACCTTTGACACAGGTATAGCCCTTGCTCATAGGGTGGGATTGATCACCGCGAATAGCGAGAATTTTTTCGTCGGCAACATCGACTTCAATGCCGCAATAGGCAGAGCATATTTTGCAGAAGGTTTTAACGGTTTTGTTATTGTTCATGGGCTAACCCTATTTTTTTATTGAGCAAACAATTAACATCAAGGCTACTTTAGAGGAACTGCTTGCGCTTGCATACAGGGAGAGGGCTAGAGAGGTCTGAAGTGACAAAATGGTAAGAAAACCTACGCTATAAGGGGTAGGTTAGGGTGGAATCAAACAAGTAGGAAGCATGGCGGCAGCCGGAATGGATACCGCTAATGTAGTGGTTACTTACCAGTAAAAACCGGTGCGCGCTTTTCAGAAAACGCAGTGATCCCCTCCTGGCCGTCGGCCAAAGTACTCATGGCTGCGATGCCGGCGCCTTCAAGTTCGAGCTGGGTTTCGAGTCCATTATTAAACGTGCAATGTAATAATTTTTTGACTACGCCAAACGCCTGGGTTGGGCCATTGGCAAATTTTTCAGCTAAAGCCTGAGCTTCCGCTTGCAGTTGGTCATCGGCAACGACTTGATTAATTGCGCCCCATTCCATCGCTTCCTGCGCGGTCAGTCGACGATTGGTCAGCATCAGATCCTGCGTTTTGCGCATACCAATTAAGCGCGGTAGATAGTAGCTGGCGCTACCATCAGGTGTTAAACCAGCAGCAGTATAAGCCATGGTGAATTTTGCTGATTCAGCGGCTAGAACATAGTCACCCGCAACCGCTAAACTGAAACCTGCACCTGCTGCAGTACCATTAACCGCGATAATAACGGGTGCATTCATTCGTGCCAGGCGACTAAGAGCGCCATGCAGATAAAAAGTGATTTCTTTCAGTAGCCCGCTCATTGAGCCTTCGGCTGCGCCAATACTTTTCAGATCACCACCGGCACAGAATAATTTGCCATTGCCGGTGATGAGCACAGCACGCACTGAATGATCATCATTACAATCGCTAGCCACTGCCATCAGCTCTTTCGCTAGCGTGAGGTTGATACCATTGGCTGCATCAGGGCGGTTTAAGGTGATTTTGGCAACGCCGTCTTTTTTCTCGAAGATCAGGGTTTCAAAGTCGCTCATGCTAGGGGTCCTGTGATATAGAATGAATAAATTGGTCGCTGAGCTTAGAGGAGTGACTTCTGAGCGTCAACAGAGTGCTATTTAAGAAGGGTAAAGATGAAAATATTGTTGCTGTCAGCCTACGATGCCGAAAGTCATCGCCGCTGGTACCAAACATTGATGGCAGCGTTTGTTGATATAGAGTGGACGGTGTTGGCACTGCCGCCGCGATATTTTAGTTGGCGCTTGCGTGGTAATAGTTTGTCCTGGGCTTTTGGTCAGCGCCAGGTGTTAGAGGGTGAGTACGATTTGGTGTTAGCGACGTCGATGGTGGATTTGTCTGCGTTGCGAGGGTTTGTCCCGCACTTGGCAGCTATACCGACTATTGTCTATTTCCATGAAAATCAGTTCGCCTACCCGGCGAATGAACAACAGTTTGCATCGATTGAACCCAGGATGTTGAATATATACACCGCGCTGGCTGCCGATACGATCGTTTTTAACAGTGCTTATAATCGCGATACCTTTTTAATTGGCGCGGGCCAATTGTTAGCGAAAATGCCCGATCAAGTTCCTGCGGGGTTGGTTCAGCAATTAACCGCGCGCAGCCAGATAATACCGGTACCTATTCGTGCAGTGTCACCCCTGGCTGAGCGTATACCCAATCAGCGATTACAGGTGCTGTGGAATCACCGATGGGAATACGACAAAGGCCCTGATCGGTTATTGTCGGCGGTTAAGTTATTGGTTTCACGGCAAGCAAATGTGGATTTGCATATTGTCGGTCAACAGTTCCGGCAGCAACCTGCAGCGATGGCTGAATTAAAAACTTTACTGGAGCAACAGCAATCAATTGCGCTGAAACACTGGGGCTATATTGAGGAACCTGCAGAGTATGGCCGTTGTTTGGCGGCGGCGGATGTAGTCTTGTCCACAGCGGTGCATGATTTTCAGGGGTTGTCAGTATTGGAAGCGGTGGCAGCGGGTTGTATTCCTCTCGTGCCTGACCGATTGTGCTATACGGAGTGGTTTAGCTCAGATTATCTTTATCTGTCCGATGTGGATGCGCCAGCCAAAGAGGCAGAGGCCCTGGTTAGCCGCTTGCTAGAATTAATTGCGCTGAAGCAGCAGCAGTGTTTGCCTGAGCCGCCCGCTTTGGAACCCCTGCTGCTGTCTTCATTAATTCCGGTATATAAGCAATTATTCTCCGGGTTACTGAAGGAGCAGGGTTCTACTAAGTGATGGCGTTATTTCTGTTGTTTTTTTAGTTCCCGTTTTTTCTTCCAGTAAGCTTTTTTGTTTTTTTGCGCTTGCTGATAAAACTCATCCCAGCCGGGCTCAACATCTTGCTCGAACAAATCTTCTATATAGACTTTCGGGTTTTTGGGCGATTTGGCCCAGTGAATGTATTTCCAGCCCTTATCAGTTTTTCTTAAAACCGCACTGGCGCGAATATCCTCGCCAAAGGGCTTGGCTTTAATTATTTTCATTTCAAAGTGCATGTAGAAAAACGCAATCGCCAAATCAGGTGCTATTTGTTTCACTTGCACGTCAAACATTTCCTGACGAATAGCCTCAACTGCGGGGTTAGGCCTGGCGGGATCCAAATAAGCTTTTAAACGATCCCAACCGACAAACCATTGTGCTTGCTCTTCGCCCAAATAAGTTGGGTAGGGTTCATTGGGATCCCATAACTCAAGCACTGAAGAAAACTGCTGGGAACTCCAGCGCTTTGCAGTTTCATGAATAACGGCGGTGACTTCGGCTTCTACTTGTGGGTCAATGTCGATTTTTACAATAGGCAGTATTTCTTTGTGACCGCCTGCAGACGTCATTAGTGAGTGAAGAAATAACAGCAAGAGAAAAGTCAGGTTCTTGAACATAATAAACTCCAATTATTATTTTTTTTATTGGTCGAGTAATAGTACCACTAGCATCAGCCAGTATTGATAGGGCTGTGTGGTTTCTGATTATTGCATAAGAGTGAACCATACTATTTATTTAAAAAGTCCACAATCATGGTATTAGCTTGTTCAACCTGATCATAAATTACGGCGTGGCCGGCACCGCTTAACACCTCGGCGCGGGTATTGGGCATTAGTTTTTCTGCACGCTTGGCAACTTTGTAAGGGTTATATAATACTTCGTGCTCACCAAATACCACCAGTGCCTCACTTTGCATTTTACGTAGCAAGGACTTGGGCTCGGATAAAAAGAACTTTCGCAACACTTTTAACGCTTTAATGAAACTGATTTTATTACTGTTCTCACCATATACGCCCAGGGAGCGGTCTAATCGAAAGTGACGAGTACATAGCGCCATCGCTCTGGCGAGTTGTCGGTCGAAGGTACCAAAGGAGCCTCCGGGGCTTTTAGATGTTACAGATTTTGCAGTTAAATCCTTTTCTAATGAATCGACGTCTTTGCTTTTTCGCAAGACCTTGGTGAGCCATATTTTTATTGGTAAGCGCGCATGGGAAATACCCATAGGGCTAAGCATGATCAACTTGTTAACGCGCTCTGGCTTTTGAATAGCCATTTGCATTACTTGCCAGCCGCCGGCGCTGACGCCGATAAAATGGGCCTTTTCGATATGCAGGTCGTCGATGACATCTGTAAGCCAATCGACATAATCGTTGTTTAGATAGGAAGGTGGGGTTGGGTCACTTAGCCCGGGTTGGCCCACGGTATCCAGTGCATAGACTCGAAAGTGTTTGGCAAAAGCCGGTAGTTGGTTGCGCCATAACGGCGCACTGCCTGCAGCCGCCTGAACCAGAATCAGCGGTGTGGCATCTTCAGCACCACAAACTAGCATGTGAGTACGGCCGAAACGGGTATTTACAAACCGGGAGTTAAAAGGGATGTTGATTTTATCTACCAAACCCTCATACCAGTCCATGATTTCATTAAAACCATGCTCCGATTTATAGAGTGCCATTTTCCCCTCGGTAGGGCGTGCTTCACGGCGAGCTTTTTCTCTTAGAGAAAATCCCGCAGTTAAAGGTCTCGTCGCTTGTTCGGTGTCGTCAGCGATTTCTTTCATTTTAACGCTCCGGTTCTGGATTTATTATGGGGAACATTGATAGCCAGGGTTTCTATATGGAGGTGGGCGTCATACCTTGCGATAATATTGAGTCGATGGATTTAAAGTGGGCCTGAACTAAGGGTTGGCGATATTTTCCAACCGGCACGCTGGTATAAATAATAGTGGTATCGCCCTGTTTAAATTCACGGGCTAGCGGCTCATCCCAGTTTGTGTAATCAATGGTTTGGTAAACATCGTAGCCATCAAATCCCTGGAAGTTCATCAGTGCATGAGCGAATAATGTATCTGTATTTTCAGTAATAAACTCTACCGGTAGGTTGATTACGTAATCATAATTATCTTCGATGCCTTGCCAAAAAGCGTCGTTAGTAGACTGGTACATATCCGTCATTTCAGCGAAATAATCTTGCGCAATAATGACTTCAGTGCGCGCAAAATTGTGTTCTTCTTGTAGGGTTTTAGTGATGTCGGATTGCATCGCACTGAGGTAGGGTTTAGATAATTGCAGCCATGCTTCGTTTTCGACCATCTCCCACGGCATACCATGAAAAGACGCCACCACTTTGACTGATTTGTCTTTTGGGATGCTGGCTAATTGGTCGCGTAATAGGTTTAGGTAGGCTTGTCTTAATTCAGGGAAGTCGGCTAGCTGTGGGGCAATAATGGTTTTGATTTCTTTGTTGTGCTGTTTTTCCCACTCTTTTATATATTCCATGCCTAATCTAACTGAAGCATTAAATTCTTCGTAGTGAGACATAATAGGACGTGGTGGTGCAAAGACGATGGTGTTGGCGCCGCCATTTAATAACTCGAACATGGCTTTGCGAGCTTCGCTGTATTTTTCGGTGTTTGCCCAGCGCCAGCTAACAGCGCCGTATTTTTTTTCAACCTGCTGCATGGTGGCAGCTACCAGTGCCTTAATCCCCGCTTCCTCAGGTACTCTGCCATCGGCCAAGCCGGCTCCAGCGCGGTGGTAATAGACTTGTGCTTTAGCCATAAATGATGCCGCCCGGGTAGGCATGCCTGCTTTGCGTTCTTTGAATAGAAAATATCCTGGTGTGGCTGCATCGGAACCTTCTACAAAGCTTATTTTCCCCTGATGGTATTTCTCTACATAGCTTAGGCCATCAGTGTCAGTGTCATTGCCATTGTGGTCAACTAGACGGGTAGGGGTAAATTCTTTTGTCTCAAAGTAACGTTCTGCATCATAGAGTGGGGTGCCATTATCCACTTTAAGCAGTTCTCTAATTGGCCAGGGAATTATTTTCAGCGGCTTGAAAAAAACGTTGTAGTAGACTTCTTCATCATATGTTTCAGGCAAAATCATCTGCGAAATATAGATTCCTACCTTCCCTTCAGGTTGAGTGTCTTGTTGTTGGTAATAGCTGTAGTAGTTAGGTTCCTGAAGTTCAGCCGGGGCATTTTTCAGCGTATAGGTGGCGTATAAGCCAATAGCGGAGATAGTTATTACCGATCCTATTGATAGGCCTATTTTTTTCCACGTTTTCACTGCTACCTCCCGCTTAAAACTACGTTAGCCTGTGTCGACTACGCTGCTTTTAATGATCATTTACTGAGATACGTCCGGGTTAATTGTTTAGATCATAAAAATGTGATCCGTCGCTAAAAACGCGTCGTAAAAGCTGTATTGGTAGCGGTGTAGGGGAGTGTTATTGTTTTGCTGTTATCTTATGACTCTGTTTTTGATTTTGACGCCAAGGTAGCACAGCACAATGAGAAAAATTAATGGCTTTAAGCCTGCTAATAATAGGCTGTTGATTTTACTAATAATGCTAGCAAGCAGCGTAAGTGTGCAGGCGCACCCCTTGGATGAAGCTGTGGCTGTTTTTGAGGAAATGACAGCCAGCGTAAGTATTATTCCCGAATTTATTGGGTTGGGATTTACCCACATTATTCCTAAAGGAATGGATCATATTCTATTTGTGCTGGGCTTGTTTTTTCTGAGTTTGAAGATGTCAGTGTTGTTTTGGCAGGTGACGGCATTCACCCTTGCGCATTCCGTTACGCTGGCAATGACCATCTTTGGTGTGATTGCTATTTCTCCCGAGATTGTGGAGCCGCTTATTGCATTATCGATTGCTGTAGTAGCATTTGAAAATATCTATCGCAAGGATTTAAAGCTATGGCGTGTTTTGGTGATATTTATTTTCGGCTTGATTCACGGTATGGGCTTTGCCGGTGTACTTGCTGAGTTGGGCCTGCCCGCTGACGCACAGTGGACGGCCTTGGTGGCCTTTAATATTGGTGTTGAATTTGGGCAAATAGCAGTAGTGCTAATCGCTTTGGGCGCAGTATGGTTAATGCGCAATAAACATTGGTATCGACAGTGGGTGAGTATCCCTGCATCTGTAGCGATAGGATGCGTCGGTTTGTTCTGGTTTTATCAGCGAGCTGTGTTGTAGTAGCCTAGTTGTAAAGGCTGATGTTATATCACTCGTACTTAAATTGCGCCACCGGTGATGGGTAGGCATGGTGTTCAATATCATCAGGGGTTGCTTGCGCCCCCATTGTGCTGGCCCGCCTATCTTGTTGTTTTGTCCATTCTGACTTTTGAAGGCTAATTAAAGGTCGGCTAAAAACCACCCATTTCCCTCGTTGAGCTAGCCAGCATCTGCTTCAGGCAGTATCATGACCGCGTTTTTCATCTATCAAATCATGCAGTTACCATTATGACCAAAGAACGTATTTTAACCGGTATCACCACCACAGGCACGCCGCACTTGGGTAATTATGTGGGAGCGATCAAGCCAGCCATAACCGCCAGCCATAACAGTGACTTGGATTCCTACTTTTTTTTAGCGGACTACCATGCCTTGATTAAATGTCATGACCCTATGCAGGTGCGTCAATCCACTAAGGAAATTGCTGCCACTTGGTTGGCTTTGGGGCTGGATACTGACAATAGTACGTTTTATCGTCAGTCTGATGTCCCCGAGATTACCGAACTCAGTTGGATACTGACTTGTATGACTGCCAAAGGTTTAATGAATCGTGCACATGCCTATAAAGCTGCAGTACAGGCTAATGAAGAGGACGGGGAAGATCCTGATAACGCTATTACTATGGGCTTATTCAGCTATCCGGTTTTAATGGCTGCTGATATTTTGATGTTCAATGGGAAGAAAATTCCTGTTGGTAAAGATCAAATTCAGCATGTTGAAATGGCGCGTGATATTGCCCAGCGGTTTAATCATCACTTTGATGATTTGTTTGTCTTGCCCGAGGCTGAAGTGAGCGAGGATGTGGCGGTCTTGAATGGGTTGGATGGCCGTAAAATGAGTAAGAGCTATAACAACACGATTCCGTTGTTTTTAACTGAGAAACAGTTGCAAAAGCACATTAATAAAATCAAAACCAATTTATTGGAGCCGGGGGAACCGAAAGACCCTGATGACTCGACGGTGTTTCAGATTTGGCAGGCCTTTGCCACTGAAGAGCAGAGCCAGTACATGCGTGAGCAATTTGCCAGCGGCATTGCTTGGGGACAGGCGAAAAAGGAATTGTTCGGTTTGATTAATGACGAAGTGGGCCCAGCTAGAGCACGCTATGAGGAACTGATGGCCGATGGCGCATATATCGAGCAAGAATTGCAAAAAGGCGCAGTGAAAGCTCGGAGTTATGCTTCTGGCTTGCTGAAGAAGGTCCGTGCCGCAGTGGGTATTGCACCAATCCTGTCCTAGTTTTTATCGGTTGTTCAATAACAAAGTCGCCATCTGGCGGCTTTTTTACTATGGGGGCAAAGCTATTGGCAATGACATCACATACCCCTACACTAGTTAGCTCTTATTTATTAATAATGTCTTCGCTATGACTCATTCAAGTACTCAGTTTATGGTTCGTCATAAAAACAAATTGCTAGCGATTGCTGTGGCTTTTGTTTTGTTTATCTCGCTACTCCCGGTGGGTGTTAAATGGTATTTGGTCAAGGTGCTGCGGGATTCGGATTTTGAGCAATCTGTCATAGAAGATATGGATATCAATTTATTTGCGGGCGATATCGAGATCGATAATTTACAACTCCGCAACCAACAGCAAGACAAACTGGAGTTTGCTTATCTGGGTATAAAATTTGCGTGGAATGGATTCTTTGGCGGTGGCATTGTGATCGAATCGCTGGAAATTCGTGATGCTAATTTTGCGGTCATTGAAAGCGATGATGGCCAGTTTGAAATTATAGTGCCCTTAAATACCAATCCTGAAGATGCGTCGGCTACCAGCGAGGAACAAGCAGATTCAATAGCTTTGCCGCAGCTTGATGTGGAAGTAGTGAAATTATCCAACGTTCATATAGATGTCCGCACACGGTTTGCCAGTGCTCCGCTGATCATTAAACAATTAGAGTTAACCAGAGTTTCAACCTGGGAAGATCGCGTGGCTGAATTGACCTTTGACGCTAGTTGGGCTGGGGCACCCATTTTTTTAGAAGTAAAGGCGCAACCCTTAGCCACAAAGCCGGAGCTGAATGGAAAGTTAGTCATTAAAGATTTTCCATTGGCGTCAATTAATGGTTTGTTAGTTGCACCCGTTGGCAAGTTCAATGGCGCTGTGGATGTTGATTTATCGATTCAGGCACAGCGCGAAAGTGACGATAGTATACCGTTGAAGGTAGCTGGAAATATAACGGTTAATCGTTTGGAATTGGATTATCAGCAATTACAAATAAACAGTGAAAAATTTCACTGGCAGGGTGAGATGAATGCGTTGCTATTGGCTGAGCCGCTCAGGTTTTCAATCGCATCGACACAAACTATTGATCAATTATCGGTGGTGGACGCGGATAATAAGCTCTTGTTATTGGCCTGGGACACTTTGGCGATTAAGCAGTTACAAGCGGATGAAACGATTAGGGCGCAATGGGATAGTTTGACAATTGAGGGTTTGCTGGCGGTTAAGCCTGCAGACGCCAAACAAGCGTTATGGCAGCAAAAGAATTTACTGTTGTCTAAGTTGTCAGCTAGCGGCGATAAAAAAATCCATGTTGATAGTTTAAATTTGGATGGTCTGGCTATGCATTTGCTGATGACTGAACAGGGTGAACTGGATGGCTTGGCGTTGTTGCAATCCAGCTTGGATAATTTAAGCAATGGCGACGCTAAGCCCGCTACAGAGCAGGCAGGTGCTGCCAACGAACCAGGCTATAGCGTTTCCCTGGCGAACTTTTCAGTTTCCAAAGGCAGTGTGATTCAATTGCGAGATAAACGCTTTCAGCAATCATCGGCCAATGATTTAATCATTGATACCTTGTCACTTAGTCAAATAGATCAGTCGAGTGTTGAGCAGTATTCACCAATGAAGATAAAAGCCGGATGGGGTGAGTTTGCTACTATCGATATTGGTGGTGAAGTGGCTTTGTTTGCGGAGTACCCTGCAATGAAAATAAAGGGTGATATTCATTCTATATCGCTGCCGGATTTATCCCCTTATATCGAACCGGCACTGGGCTATCAGTTTTCCACGGGCCAATTGGATTATCAATTTGATCTGGCGCTGAAACAGCAGCAAATTGATATGACCAATAAATTGGATATACGACGACTTGAAATGGAAGGTTTGAAAAATCCAGCAAAAGAATCTTTGGCAGCTACTTTGCCGATGCCGTTACCGATGGCACTCAACATTTTAAAGGATAGCGATGGCCATATTGATTTGTCGGTGCCAGTTAAGGGGGATTTAAGCGATCCCAGTGTGGGTTTGAATTCATTGGTCAACAAGGCTTTAAGCCAGGCATTGCAAAAAGGCTCGGTCAGTTATCTTCAGTTTGCATTACAACCCTATGGCGCAATTGCGTTTGCAGCGGGTTATATCGCCGAGCAAGCGGGGACGATCGCTTTCGAACCAGTGCTGGCGGAGCCGAACGCGGTGGCTTGGTCCGGGTCGCAGCAACAATATGCCGATAAGCTGGTGAGCGTGTTAAAGGCGCGTGAAGGTCTGAGTTTAAACTTGTGTGGCAGCAGCAATTTGCAAGATAAAGAAGCCATGTTGGCGATGCAGTCATCGGTTGTTAGCGCTGATGCATCGCTGCAGGATAAATTATTGTTATTAGCCAGTGAGCGCAGCAAAGCACTGCAGCGCTATATGATAGATCAAGGTGTCGATGCCAAGCGGCTATACCGGTGTAAGGCCGTTTATCAGGACGGCGCTATTGCCGGGGTACTAATTTCGATGTGATGCAGTTCAGTTTTTTATCACTGCGCTTTGTATTTTCGCAAATTCCAACTAATTTAGAAGGGCTGGATGCGCACTCTTCATCCGCAACTCATTCATTCAGGAAATCATTGCGGAGCTGTTGCCCATGTCTATCGAAGTTATTCATAAAATCATTCTTCATCCATTTATCAAAGAATCCATCCATTCATTGTCTGCAATGACGCATATGGACAGTAAGGCAGGCGATATTTTTGAAGATAGCGTCGATGATTTTCGTTTCAAAGGGTATGCCGTGTGCTCCGAGATTCAGGGTGAATTGGACGGAGTGATTTTAATGCACCACTACGAAGAGACCGCTCTAGCTATTGGCGCCAGTGTATATGAAGGTTTTGCCGGAGCCGCCGCCAGTAATATTGAATCGCTGAATCAGGATTTATCTGATGCGTTGGCAGAGTGGGGAAACACGATAGTAGGGCGGGCAACAGATTTGCTGGCCAAACATAATTTAGGTTTTAGTTTTTCTGCACCGCAGACTGTCGTCAATCTTGATGATATGAGTCAGTACCTTAAGGGCGTTGAAACAATTGTTACTGTTCCTATTCATGTTGAAGGCGTCGGACGTTACTTTTTTAATCTATTAATTCGGAAAACAGCCACTGACCACTCTATTGAAAAAATGGTCGATGCCAAAGATACGGTTGAAACCACGATCACACCCTTGGCAGCTCCATTGCCAAACGATGCTAAAATTTTACTGGTAGATGATTCTCCGCTGATTCGCAAAGCATTAAGCCGCTACCTCGATAAATTGGGATATAACAATATTCTAGAAGCCAGTGATGGCGATGAGGCAGTCGATATTGTTGCTGCGCAAAACCCTGACTTCCTCTTTATGGATATTGTTATGGGCAAGATGAACGGCGACATTGCGTTGGAAAAAATCAGGATGAGCAATAAGGATGTGGCGATTGTGATGCTGAGTTCGGTCACTGACAGTAGTGTCATTAGTAACTGTCAAAATTTAGGTATTCAGGGTTTTGTCATCAAGCCCTTGAATAGTGATACTGCCCCGGCCATTTTATCCCGCTGTTTGGGGCTTTAAGCTTAATGGGTTGGGCCGTTATTAAGTAGTTACATAACGGCCCCAAGTTTAAATGCCGGCCTCGGTTTTTTCCCGTTGTTGTGCTTTTAATAAAGCGGGACGATTGCGCAGGCGTTGTGAGTAATCTTGCAGGTTTTGTTGTGGCACCTGCTGCTTAAAGCTAATAGCCCATTGCAGTGTTTGGCCTAATAAAATATCGGCGGCGCTAAAGGCATCACCTAAAATATAGTCCTTCTTACCCAGCCCCTGGCTGAATAAATTCAGTGCTTTTTGCAGCTCCCAGTCCGCAGTAGGGAAAATTTCTTTAATCCGATGCTCACTGGGTAGGGCAAACTTATGTTTGGCCCTTGTCCATAATGGCTGTTCTAATTCGCACATAGCAAAATGACACCACTGGTCGTAATGGCCACGCTGAGGGGTGCCAGCCTTGGGAACCAGATCTCCATTGCCCAGTTTGTCTCCCAAATAAGTAATAATCGCAGCTGATTCGGTTAGCAGTAAATCGCCATCGGTTATTACGGGCACTTTACCAGCCGGATTAACCGCTAAAAATTGCGGGGATTGGGATTCGCCTTTACTAAAATCCACCAGCGAGTATTCATAAGGCTGTGCTAATTCTTCCAGCATCCAGCAGACTCTCAGTGAGCGAGTATTGGGGTAGCCATAGACAGTAATCATATTGTTGATCCTTTATCAGTGGGTGAGTTTACATGGGCATTGGATTGATCGATCTGGCCTTGCGCATAATGGCTTTATCAATAGTGGCACCGCTAGCCAGAATACCTTCTTGCTTAAGCTCCATAGTCAGCGAATCTTCGATAAAGCTTTTGGCGCGATTGTAGGCGCGATCATCGGCTGCGGATTCAATCATAGAGAGATATTTTTTCTCAAGATTGTTAAGAGCCAGTTGAATGCCCGGGTTGCTTTGTTCCAGACTTTTGGCTTTTTGAATGGCTTCATGGGCAGATTGGAGTTGTTGCCGTGGTTGGTCTGTCTGGCCGGATTCCAGCGGTTGATAGGCGACTTCCATTAGCTGCTGGGCCTGTTCTAAATAGCGCTGGGCTGCGCTGGCTATAATTTTATCCAGTTGTATCTGGTATTCGGCAATTCTATCCGCAGAGGTTGACGTTTGTTGCTGGGCTTGCGCGAGGAGTTGCTGGGCGAGAATGGCGTCACCGGCGTTGATAGCTGCTTCGAGTGCGCTAAAGTCGTAAGCTTTAGCAGATTGCGTTGTACTTTTGGGGGCTGTAGCTGTGGGATCAGGCGCTGTGGGGTCTGAGCAAGCTGTGATCAATATAATAGTGGTTATGATGAAACTACTGGGGGATAGTTTTTGTGAAAGCATTGTGGTTATCTCCTGACCCAAGGGTTTTATGCAGGCTGAGGTTAACACTGTGTTCATAGTAGTTAAACAAAAAGTAAGCTTGTAGCACTGGCTAAAATACGGTTGAAGTTGTCTAATAGTTGTCCGCAGATATTTGCGTCAATGTTTAAGTGGATAGGAGAGAGTAATGCGTATCTATGACAAATTTTTATCAATGGCGAGTGGGTGGCTCCAGTAACAGCAAAATCGTTAGAGGTGATCAATCCATCAACCGAACAAGTGTGCGCAACGATTTCCATTGGTTCGGCGGCCGATGTGGATAAAGCGGCAGTGGCGGCCAGGCAGGCATTTAATACTTATGGTTATAGTAGTCGTGAATTTCGCATCGAATTACTGGCATCGATTTGTGCGGTGTATCAAAAGCGTTATAGCGATATTGCCGATGCCATTTCCGAAGAGATGGGTGCGCCTACGAAATTGGCTGTAGAGGCGCAAGCGGCAACGGGAATCGGGCATTTGAGTACAGCTATGGAAATACTCAAAAATTATAGTTTTGAAGAAGCAGTCGGCAATAGTTTAGTGATGAAAGAACCGATTGGCGTATGTGGTTTGATAACACCCTGGAATTGGCCAATCAATCAGATTACCTGCAAAGTAGCCCCAGCGCTGGCGGTTGGTTGTACAGTTATTTTAAAACCCTCAGAGGTAGCGCCTTTATCGGCGTATATATTTAGCCAGGTGATGGAGGAGGCTGGCGTTCCCGCAGGTGTATTCAATATGATTAATGGTGATGGTCCGGGCGTGGGTACCGCACTGTCCTCTCATCCCGAAGTAGATATGATGTCGTTTACTGGTTCTACTCGTGCCGGTGCGTTGGTCGCGCAAAATGCTGCGCCAACGATTAAGCGGGTAGCGCAGGAATTAGGTGGTAAGTCTCCCAATATTGTATTGGACAATGTGGATCTGGAGGCGGCCGTTACGCGCAGTATGGAGGTTATGTTCAGGAATACCGGGCAGTCTTGTAATGCGCCCTCGAGAATGTTGGTTCCTGCCGCTAAAATGAAGCAGGCGGCAGCTATTGCGGCAGCATTTGCCGCAGACTTGGTGGTCGGTGATGCCAAAGCGGAAGGTACTACTATGGGGCCAGTGGTGAGCGAAGTGCAGTTCAATAAAATACAAAGCTTGATTCAACAGGGTATCGATGAAGGGGCTACATTGGTTTGTGGTGGTGTCGGTAAGCCGGAAGGGCTAGAGCATGGGTATTTTGTTAAACCGACGGTTTTTGCTGATGTAAATAATGAGATGACTATCGCCAAGGAAGAAATTTTTGGTCCGGTGGTAGTGATTTTGCCTTATGACGATATTGAAGAAGCCATCGCTATCGCCAATGACACCCCATACGGTCTGGCCGGATATATTCAGGGTGATGATATGGCACAGGTGCGAGCAGTCGCTTCACGTATCCGCGCGGGTAATATCAATATCAATGGTCAGTCTGGAGATTTGCTGACACCGTTTGGTGGCTATAAACAGTCAGGTAATGGTCGCGAGTGGGGCGCTCATGGCTTTGCCGACTTTTTGGAAGTGAAGGCTGTTTCAGGGTTGGCGTAAAGTAGAGGTGGTTAAATTGAGGCTGCGCTTAGCTAAAAGTTGGCGCAGCTTCGAATGCTTTTACGCATTACCGTGTGCTTAGTGCCTGGTCGATTCCTCAGTATCAGCAGCGGCAAATTGCTCCATTTCCTCTTCGGACAAATAGTGCATACAGGATCCACCGACTGACCATAGTAGTTCCCTGGGGATTGCCGGGGTAAAGTTTGGATAAAACATTATCAAGTTATTGAGTAGTTCCTGCGCAATAAAGGTGTAGTCTTCGCTGCTGTCAAAGGTGCTAAATAAATGTTCAAATTGTGCGTTGATGGCGTTGCCGCTGTCATCTTCAGGTATGGCTTGGGCTATGGCCTGATGCAGTGTTCTTAATGCTTGTTCAATTTCTGCTCTGATCATTGGGTGCTAACCTTGTAGTCATTGTCTTTGAGGATAGTAGCGCGGCTAGTATAACGCTTTACTGGCTCTTTTTGGTGGCCGTGCGGTATTTTCCTCAACACAGCGCGTCGTCAGATAAAATCGTTTCCGGCCTTGAAAAAAGCACTTCGTGGTACCATCTATCTCCTTTGATTTATAAATCGTGACTAAATACAACGACAGGTAGGACAATGACCACCGCATTATCAATTAAGCAGTTGGCCAAGGTGTATGGCAATGGATTTGAGGCGCTTAAAGGCATTGATTTGACAGTGGAGCAAGGGGATTTCTTTGCGTTGTTGGGCCCCAATGGGGCGGGTAAGTCTACGACCATAGGGGTGATCTGTTCACTGGTGAAGAAAACCGGAGGTCAGGTAGAAATATTTGGTCACGATATCGACAAAAATTTCTCACTGGCGAAAAAAGAATTAGGTATTGTTCCGCAGGAGTTTAACTTCCCGAATTTTGAAAAAGTGATTGATATTCTCGTTAATCAGGCCGGTTACTATGGGTTACCGAAAAAATTAGCTACCGAGCGTAGTGAAAAATATCTGAAAGCGCTGGGCCTATGGGAAAAGCGATCTGAAGCTGCGCGCAATTTGTCTGGTGGCATGAAGCGCCGCTTAATGATTGCCAGAGCCTTGGTCCATGAACCGCGGTTGCTGATTTTGGATGAACCCACCGCCGGCGTAGATATAGAGATGCGCCGCTCTATGTGGGTATTTCTGCGAGAACTGAATAATCAGGGTACTACCATCATTTTAACTACGCATTATCTGGAAGAGGCTGAAAGTCTGTGTCGCAATATTGCCATTATTGATCATGGCAGCATCGTGCAAAATTCCAGTATGAAAAGTTTGCTATCGCAACTGCATAAAGAAGTACTTATTCTGGATGTGACACAGCCATTAACCGAGGTCCCTGAAATAGAGGGCTTTAATTGTGTTTTGTCTTCAACGGATAGCAGTTCTCTGGAAGTGGATGTGGCCAAAGGACAAAACATAAATGATTTATTTGTATCGCTTAACAAGCAGGGTATTGCGGTGTCCAGTATGCGTAATAAGGCTAATCGTTTAGAAGAGTTGTTTGTTAATTTGGTAGCTAATGGCGCTACCGAACAGTCTTAATTATTTTATAACGGCGAATATATAATGAGTTTTCAAGAACAGTTAATTGCGTTAATGACTTTGGTGCGCAAAGAAATTAAACGCTTTATGCGGATTTGGACGCAAACCTTAGTTCCGCCGGTTATTACGATCACCCTGTATTTTATTATTTTTGGTAATTTGATTGGCAGTCGCATTGGTACCATGGCTGGTGTGACGTATATGGAATTCGTGGTACCTGGTTTAATTATGATGTCGGTGATCACCAGCTCCTATACCAATGTTGTCTCATCGTTTTTTGGTGCCAAGTTTCAGCGTTTTGTGGAAGAAATTCTGGTATCGCCTACGCCAAATTATATTATTTTGTTGGGCTATGTGATGGGGGGCGTTGCTCGTGGATTAGGCGTGGGGATTATTGTGACGTTGGTTGCTTTATTTTTTACTGACCTACAAATTCACAGCTATACCGTGACTATTGCGATAGTGGTCTTAACCTCGGTGTTTTTTTCGATGGCAGGTTTTATCAACGCGGTCTATGCTAATTCCTTTGACGATATCTCTATTATTCCAACGTTTCTACTGACCCCTTTAATTTATCTCGGTGGGGTGTTCTATTCAACGGATTTACTGCCTGATTTCTGGGCGGGCGTTTCAAAGATTAATCCTATCTTATACATTGTTAATGCTTTCCGTTATGGGGTATTGGGGATTAGTGATGTGAATGTCACATGGTCATTAATTATGGTACTGGTATTTACGGTGATCGCTTATGTGTTCAGTGTTCATTTACTTAATTCGGGCAAGCGCTTGCGTCAGTAGTACAGCGATAAGGTTGCTAAGATGAGTGATGAGAATTCGGAGATTTTGTTAGGTAAAGCGGTAGCTTACGTTGATCAGTATACGCCTGCGCTGTTGTTTGCCATCGCTAGAAAAGACTCTCGAATCACTTTGGGTATTCACGACGCGCAATTGCCGTTTCATGGCGTTGATATATGGAATGCCTATGAATTGTCATGGCTGAATAATAAAGGTAAGCCGCAAGTGGCCTGTGCTGAGTTTTATGTTCCGTGCCAATCACCGAATATTATTGAGTCGAAATCATTCAAGCTCTATCTCAATTCTTTTAACCAGACCAAATTTACCGATTGGTCGCAAGTGCAAGCATTAATGGTGCAGGATTTATCCGCCTGTGCCGGGGCTGCTGTTAGTGTCAGCTTGTTGCCAGTGAGCGATGCTGGATTAGCGCCAGGTAATGTACCGGGAGAGTGCCTGGATGCGTTGGACATTGAGATTACTCGCTATAGCGCGGATCCTAAATTGTTAAGGACTTCCAGTAAGCATATTGAGGAGCAATTAAGCAGTCATTTACTGCGTTCTTTATGCCCAGTGACCGGTCAACCTGATTGGGGCAGCTTACTGATTCATTACTCAGGGGCTAAGATTGAGCGAGCGGGTTTATTGGAATATATCGTCGGTTATCGCCAGCATCAGGAGTTTCACGAACAATGTGTGGAACGAATTTACTGCGACATTATGGCTCAGTGTAAGCCGCGGCAGTTATCTGTTTATGCGCGGTATGTCCGCCGTGGTGGCCTGGATATTAACCCGTTCAGAAGTTCCATAGAGCAAAACCCTAGGAATCTGCGTTTATTTCGACAGTAATCGGCAGCAAGGATTTGGGATTATTTCCAATTGATTGAATATTGACCGCTTTAAAGTGGCTAAATCCATACGTCTGTACCATACTTACCGAATTATAAAATATGTATAGTTTCAGTGGCTTAGCTAGAGTTCTTCGGGCTTGAAGTAAGATTGGTAATTGATCATCAAGCTGGCTGGCTACTGTGCTATGGAACACTCTATGCCTGATTCAAATATTCTCCTGTATATCTCTGCCGAGTTAGCTGTCTTGCTGCTACTACTCTGTGGTTTTTTATTGATACATGTGGGTAAGTTAAAAAAGCTGATTGCTGAGCTTGAAGCGAAATTGATTGCCCTGCGGCAGACGCTCGGTAAATCACGGAAAGAAACCAAGAAAGCGCTAAAAAAATTAGCGGCCAAAGAAAAAGTAAAGCCGAAAGCCTTTTTGGATTATATGGATGAAGAAATTGAGGGGACCCGTGAGCATCACAACTCGTTAAACCCTGATCGCGATATCGTGCTGGATATTGCCCCGGATACCCCGCTGGATCGTCAAGCAGCTTCATTGCGGCATGCTTTTTTAATTGCCGAAAAAGAAGCCCGTTATGCCGGTGGTGAAGAAACGTCAAGTTGGGATGTGTTACAGGCCAAGTTTCAACAGATAATCCAGTTTTATCAAAGTGCACAACCGGAAGCCAAAGCTGAAGAGCCGGAATCGGAAGACTCAAGCGCCAGTGATGAAAGCACGGACAGTAGTGACAAAGAGAGTAATGCCAAACTCATTGCCAAGTACACCGAAGAAATTGAAGCGCTGCAACGTTATAAGGATAAGACTGAAGGGCTTGAATCCAAGTGGAAAGCAGCCAAGCGGCAAGCTGATGTTTATTACGAACAGCTAATGGAAATGAGTAGAGAGTTATCAGCGGGCAAGGAATTTGATGCGCTGATGGAGAGTTACTCTTCTGCCTTTGATGAGCTTGGCAATATGCTGGGTGGCGACGGTGATAAATTAACTTCGGATACCAAGCCTGATTCGGGAACAAATGTTGGTCAGGCAATCATTGCGCATCAGAAAGAAGTGCAGCGCTTACGGAATGCGTCTATTGATCAACAAAAAGTGATCGCAGAATTAAGGAAAAAACTGGAAGGTGCTGATAGCAAGGAAGAACAGCAGCAAACCATGGCTGAGTTAAGCGAGCAGCTAGAAAAACAGCAGCGTTTCCTACAAGAAGCAGAAACCTGTACCCAATTGATTGAAGATGAACTTGATCGTGCGCTGCAGGAAAATGAAGAGTTAAGAGCTAAGCTTGAGCAGGGTGTTAGTGCAAATCCAGCAACAGAAAAAGATGCTGATTCTTCAGATGAAGAGATTTCTCAAATTGAATCGGTGGTGAATGAATTGACCAATGAAGGCAAGGACATGCTGAGCACCATTGCTGCACTGGAGGAAGAAAACCAAGGCCTAAAATTTCAATTGGAGGCTGCAGGTGGTGATGATGGAGCGACAGCCGGTCATGTTGAAATCCTTAAGTCCAAGCTGGAAGAAATGCAGCAAGAATTATTAAATTTGCAAACCCAGCATATCGAATTGGAAGAGCGCTATATGGAGCTGAAAGAAAGTCAGGAGTGAGCGCTCAGTCATTGATGAGGTAGTAGCTGCTTAATTGTAGAAGTGCTCAATAGTGGTCATTGCAAGCTGTCTCCTTTTTTATCGTTAGGCCCAAGTCCTTTATTATTTCACACCCCTTTGGGCAAGTTTTGCTCATCTACTACTGCCGTTTCTGCCTGATTTGACTGTAGCGATCATTTTATTAAGCAAGGCTTACAAGCTGGTAATACTCGCGAACCCAATCGTAAAAATAGTTTACACTCGGTTAACTTTTTGAAGGACTCTTTGCTATGTCATCAGGTATTTTCCCTGAGAGCGACGAAAGCGCTATTTATCTTTCCCGTGCAGATGTCAGTAATGTATTGGGCACATTTTCCAGACACAACTTTCAGTTGGAGGGAAAGCTGTGGCCGTCAGTGGAGCATTATTTTCAGGCGATGAAGTTCCAGGATGAGTCGGTGCAGGAGCAAATTCGATTGGCGGCACATCCCAAGCAAGCCCGTAAAATGGGGCGTAGCCGGTTTAAAAAACTGCGTGCGGATTGGAAGCGAGTTAAAACTACTGTAATGACGCGCGCGGTTTATACCAAGTGCCGAACTTATCCTGAAATTGCCGAGGAGTTGTTGGCAACCGATAACAGAAAATTAGTGGAAAATAGCCAGTATGATTATTATTGGGGGTGTGGCCGCGACCGCAGAGGAGATAATCAATACGGTGTGGTGTTGATGAATGTGCGCGAAAAACTTCTCCAAGAGAAAAAACAGGCTTAAATAATTACTGGATAAGGGCTAAGTGGGTACATGGAATGATCTATAGAAAAACCAGAATGCTTTTTAAAATAGTAGTGTTGATGGCAGTAACGTTGACTGTTAGTGCACAGACCGAGTATGAGGGGTGTACACAAACGGTCACTGCCAGTCAGCAGCTTTTGAGTACGGGGTGGAGTGATGATTTAGTGCAGACGAGATATCGCGACTTAGCGGTGGCAGGCATTGGGGCCACCGATTTGCCGAGCTTAAGTTTACGCTGGAGCTTTGTGTTTGATGATACTGTGCATCCCCGCTCTGTGCCAGCAGTGACTGACCAGATGATTATTGTGGGGAGTGAAGAGGGGCGGTATTTGCGTTGGACCGCCAGTCTGGTTGTGTTTACTGGCGTTACCAGGCTGAGGCCGAGGTGCGTACTGCAATTGAAATCGGTAGTGTCGATGGTCAACAATTGGTATTTTTTGGTGATCAGGATGGTTGGGGATACGCGATAAACATTCAGGATGGCCGGCAACATTGGAAAGTGATGTTGGATGCACATCCCATCGTCATGATTACGGGCTCGCCGGTATTTTATCAGGGTATGGTTTATTTCCCCCTTTCTTCTTTTGAAGCGGGCCATGCGCTCAATCCTTTTTACAACTGCTGTACCTTCCGCGGCGGCGTCAATGCCTTGGACGCCAACACCGGTAGGTCTGTGTGGAAGACCCATACCATTACTCAGCCGCCCAAACCGGTAAAACGAAATGTGATTTTTGTGCGGCAATATGGCCCGTCCGGGGCGCCAGTATGGTCTGCACCCACTATTGATGTTGAGCGCGGAGTGCTCTATGTCGGTTCGGGCCAAAATTACAGCGAGCCTGCAGAGGGTGGCAGTGATGCTATTATGGCAATGGATTTAAAAACAGGTGAGCTGCGTTGGAAGCAGCAACTGCTTCGCAATGATATTTGGAACGTGGCCTGCATAGGTGGGATCTCAGTCAATTGTCCCGATGAGGAGGGGCCAGATTTTGATTTTGGTGCGCCTCCAATACTGATTAAAACCAGTCAGGGACGAGACATGATTTTGGCCGGTCAAAAGTCTGGCATGGTGTATGCGCTAGATCCGGCCAATAGTGGTGCAGTGGTGTGGTCAAAGAAAATGGGTCGCGGTGGCATCCTGGGTGGTGTGCATTGGGGAATGGCTGCAGCTAATGATGCGCTTTATGTGCCGATATCCGACGCTGATTTAATGGGTAAAGTTATTGCAGGAGAGCCTAATCCATCGATCAGTAAGTTGGATGTAAATACCGGTGAGCTTATTTGGCAGACTAAAGTGAATTTTTCTTGTGTAGATAAGTCCGGAGAGGCAATTAAAGGTTGTCGCAATGGTTTGTCCGCAGCAATAACGCTGATAGATGGTGCGGTTATTGCGCCCGGTCTGGATGGAGTGATTCATGCTTATGCGACCGATACAGGTATTGAATTATGGAGCTATGATACCAAGAGAAATTATCAGGGAGTGAATGGTTTATTGGGGAGCGGCGGCACGTTGGATGCTGGTGGTGTAGTCGTTAGCGACGGCTTGTTATTAACCAATTCCGGCTATGGCGGTATGGTTAGTGCCGGTGGTCGCGAGGGTAATGTTTTTTTAGTGTTTGAGTTGTCGCCTTAACGTCTGGTTACCATCGTCGTTATAGGTCTGGCTGTTTTAATAAGAATAATTTTTGAGGAAATTATAATGGTTAAGTTAATCGTCATCGCCGTGTGGGCCGTTTGTGTTGCCAGTTTTTTTGTGGCTATGCCAGGTCCGTTAAACACCATTTTTTATTGGGTTACGCTGTTTTTATTGGTGGCGCATACTATTGAATGTGTGGTTTTTGCCAAGCGTGTAATGAAAGCTGAAGGCAATAAGTTATGGCACTTTATCCAGGTGTTTATCTTTGGCGTGGTGCATGCGCAAACGCTGCCAAAATAGCAGACTGATGTAGAGTGGAATCGTTGTTCAGGGAAGAAGTTGATGTGTGTTATTAGTTTTTAGTGAGTAGTGTTTTAGCGCTGCGTCCGCTGTGCTTTTCTTAACATTGTTTCATTATACCTTGGTCGAAAAATGCTCTAAGGTGTTTGTTATAAGGTCATTAAATTTTGTCTTTTTTGAGGGTCCGACGGCTATGAGTAAGTTGTTGATGATTAGTTCTGATTGTCATGCAGGGGCATTGCCCAATATGTATAACGATTATATGCCATCCGCTTTTCACGCAGAGGCTAATAGCTGGTGGGTGAATTATACGCGCGAGATGATTGGTCGAATGGGTACTTTTTTGATCAGGAAGAAGTGGAAAAATTTACCCAGATGGCGGGAGAAGAGGGCAATGCCAAGTTTCAACAAGGCGCGCTCAATGAGTCTAAAGAATTAAGTGATGAGCAGTTAATGGCAATGCTCAGTGATGAGTCAAGCCCCTTTGCGCCGCGCCGTGGGGAATTTGATGCTGCAGTGCGCTTACAGGAACTGGAAGATGACGGCTTAGCCGGAGAAGTAATTTTTCCACAGATGGCGCCATTTGGCGCGGGCTTAATGCAATACCGATACGCGGTCACCGACGAGCAAAGTTTACAGGGTATTCGCGCTTATAATCGGTGGCTGGCTGATTTTTGCAAGGTCAATCCAGGGCGTCATGCCGGTGTTGCACTTATCGATGTGAATGATATTGCTGTCACCGTTCAGGAAATTCGTGAAGCAAGAAAAGCCGGTTTGTTTGGAGGCGTTTTATTGCCAACCAGTACTGGCCAACACCCTTATTATCATCACCCGCGCTACGAACCTATATGGGCAGTGTGTGAAGAGCTGGCAATGCCAATTCATACGCATTCTGGTTGGTCACCTGATTATGGTGATGTGCCTGCCGCTACGCCAATGTATATCACTGAAGTTGATATGTGGGCGCGCCGCCCATTCGCCGCCATGGTGTGGAGTGGCGCTTTTGAGCGTCACCCCCACTTGAAATTAATTTTTACTGAAGCCGGTTGTGCCTGGATTAGCGAGTCTTTGCGTTGGTTAGAGCACAAGGCGCAAAACCCCTTATTTGCGTATTTCAAAAAGGGCTTAAATCTAACCCCTACCGAATATTTTCAGCGCAACTGTTTTATGGGGGCTTCCTTTATTGGCCCGCTGGAGATGGAGGAGCGGTATAAAATTGGTGTAGACAAAATTATGTGGGGCTCGGATTATCCGCATATGGAAGGGACTTGGCCAAATACTATGACTGCTTTGCAGCAATCTTTCGGTACTGTGCCGGAATTAGAGGTTCGTAGTATGCTCGGAGAAAAAGCTGCTGAAGTGTTTGGGTTTGATCTGTCGCAACTTCGTTCAGTTGCTGATCGGGTTGGTCCTGAATTATCGCAAATTCAGACAGCAGTAGCCGCGGATTGATCGCGGCTACTAAAGATAAACTCTGCTTAAATCCTTAAGCGCTACTGCTCGTTAACATACCAGCGGTCGCGCCAGGCATCCATAACCCGTTCCGGGTACCAGTATTTCCCATAACTGCCGTTATATCGCGCCAGCGCCTCCATCCAATTACCTTGTTCCTTCTGTAAATAGAATTGCAAAATACGGCAGCCATAACTGAGGTTGGTATTAATATCGGTAAGGATGTCACTAGGGCGCCCGATTTCTTTTTTCCAAAACGGCATCACTTGCATCAACCCTTGTGCGCCGGCACGGGAAATGGCGTATTGATCGAAGCGGCTTTCAATTTGAATCAGGGCCAGCACTAAATCCGGTTTTAGCTCAGCCCGAGTGGCTTCGCGATGTACCGCTTTTAACAAATGTAATCGTTGCTTGGGGTCTTTAATAAACGGTTGTAAGCGTGAAGACATGTCCACTAGCCAGACTTCGGCATCGAAGCGATCTTCAAAGCTATCCGCTTTGCTAATAGTTTGTTTTAAAAAAGCGCGTAATTCTTGTTTTTCATTGGGGTGGGGCTGGCTTGCTGTAACAGCATTAGCCAGCACTAACGATACAATCAAGGTGAAGTAGAACCTGATTGACATGGTGATTACACTTTTTTGATAGTTTGCTGTACGAAATTTAAGATATCGGCCAGAGCTATATCTTGATTATCGCTATCACCACGCCCTTTATACTCCAGTTCGCCTTGTTTTAAGCCGCGATCGCCGATCACTATGCGATGTGGAATACCCATTAACTCCATATCGGCAAACTTCACACCGGGTCGCTCATCGCGGTCATCCAATAGCACTTCATAGCCCAGCTCAGTTAATTCGTTATAGAGCTTGGTAGCATGCTCAGCGACTTCAGCAGACTTTTTCATATTGAGAGGGATTAGTGCGATTTGGAATGGCGCAATGGCATCTGGCCAGATAATACCCCGGTCATCGTTATTCTGCTCGATAGCTGAGGCGACAATACGGGTAACACCTATACCGTAGCAGCCCATTAACATGACCTGATCTTTACCATTTTCGTTGAGTACGGTGGCATTTAACGCTTCTGAGTATTTGGTTCCCAGTTGGAAAATATGGCCCACTTCGATACCGCGTTTGATTTGTAGCGTGCCGTTGCCGTCGGGGCTAGGATCGCCTTCCACCACGTTGCGAATATCTTCAATGCGCGTGGCGTGGCAGTCCCGTTCCCAGTTAACGCCGGTTAAATGGAAACCGTCTTCGTTGGCGCCGCAAACAAAATCTGCGAGCTGGGCAGCGCTTCGATCAACAATGGTTGCTATGGATAGTTTTACCGGGCCTATAGACCCTGTCGAGCAGTGAATGGCCTGTTTGATTTGTTCTTCGCTGGCAAATTGGATCGGGTTGGCGACACCGGCCAGTTTCTCTGCTTTGATTTCATTCAGTTCGTGATCGCCGCGTACAATTAGTGCCACTAAAGGTGCTGGTGTGGTGTCGTCATCGGTTTCACCCAGTACTACTAGCGTTTTGATTATCTGTTGTGGTGCTACTTTTAAGCCGGTGCTGACCTCTTCAATACTATGCTGGCCGGGTGTTGCGACTTTATCCATGGTCTGGTTTGGGCTTGGGCGCTCGCCTGCGGGGGCGATTGCTTCTGCCATTTCGACATTGGCTGCATAGTCACTGCTGTTACTAAAGGCGATATCATCTTCACCGGAGTCAGCCAGTACATGAAATTCATGGGAGGCATTGCCGCCAATAGAACCGGTGTCCGCAATGACCGGCCGAAAATCCAGCCCTAGACGGGTAAATATATTGGTGTAAGTGGCATGCATGATGTCATAAGTTTGTTGCAGCGAAGCCTGATCGTTATGAAATGAATAGGCGTCTTTCATGATGAATTCACGGGAGCGCATCACCCCAAAGCGAGGGCGAGTCTCGTCGCGGAACTTGGTTTGTATTTGATAAAAATTTGCGGGTAGTTGCTTATAGCTTCTGATCTCGTTGCGAATAATATCGGTGATGACTTCTTCGTGGGTCGGCCCCAGACAAAAACTGTTGTTATGGCGATCAGTGACGCGTAGTAATTCCGGGCCATACTGTTGCCAGCGCCCCGATTCTTGCCATAGCTCGGCGGGCTGTACCACCGGCATTAAGACTTCCTGCGCTCCGGCTTTATTCATTTCTTCGCGCACAATTGCTTCCACTTTGCGCAATACTCGTAGCCCCATAGGCAGCCAGTTATAAAGTCCGGATGATAACTTGCGAATCATCCCGGCCCGCAACATTAATTGGTGACTGATAACGACGGCATCTGAAGGGGTTTCTTTGACGGTGGCAATAAGGAACTGGCTGGCGCGCATGTGTATACTGGCTCTATGTGTTGTTGATTAAATTGAAAGGCGCATTCTACGTCTGTTCCTACATTGGGTACAGTGTCGGTGTCGACATAGCTTGTAAATAGAGGTTTTTGTATGTTTGAGTTGCATCCGCAGTTAGCAAAGGATGGTATTGAGGTCGGGGATTTGAGTCTCAGCAAAGTACTGTTGCTAAATGATAGTCAGTTCCCCTGGTTGGTGTTGGTTCCACGCAGGGAAGGTATCAAGGAAATTTTTCAGTTGGAATTAAAGGATCAAAGTACCTTACTGGAAGAATCTAGTGCTGTTGCTGAGATGATGGCTGATTATTTTAAAGCCGATAAAATGAATGTCGCCGCCTTGGGTAATATGGTGCCGCAATTACATATTCATCATATTGCTCGCTATCAAACTGATTTAGCTTGGCCTCGCCCGGTGTGGGGAGCAGCTCCAGCAAAGCCTTATGAGGAGCAATTTTTAACGCAGCGGCTTGAGCAATTACGGCAACGGCTGTCAGGTTTTGGCCTCCAATATCCCTGAAACAGTTCAATTTGATGGCGGTTTTAGCTGTTTTTTTTGGAGGAAATTAGAATTTTTTGGCTAAAGTTATTTTGTTTTGGTTATCGATAGTGATTTTAGTTTATCAGCGTTTTTGCTTTGTAATTTTCCAGATCTGTTATGAAAGGGTAAAAAAAGGGCTTTTTTTACTTTTTAGTACGTCAAATCAAGAAAAATGCTTGTATTGCAGTATATTCTGGACTATACATTGCGCAGACACTGTATATATAGGTTTAAACGTATTTAAAAATTTGGTTTTCTCCGGTTGTGCGGTGTTTGGAGTGAAACAAAGATTGGACTAATAACTGAGTTAATTTAAACAACATAGGGCTAACGAAGATGGCAACTAAAAAGAAAGCTGCACCCAAGAAAAAAGCTGCTGCCAAAAAAGCACCAGCAAAGAAAGTAGCGGCCAAAAAGGCACCTGCTAAGAAAAAAGCACCAGCAAAGAAAGTAGCGGCTAAAGCTGCACCTAAGAAAGCAGCTGGTCCAATCAAAGCAAAAATGACCAAGAGCCAGATGTTCACCGATATTGGTGAGGCGACTGATTTGAGCCGCAAGCAGGTTGCAGCAGTGTTTGATGAGCTGGAATCATTAGTAGGTCGTAGCATCTGCAAAAAAGGCTTGGGTGAATTCACTATTCCTGGTTTGATGAAAGTCACAACCGTTAAAAAGCCAGCTAAGAAAGCGCGTAAAGGTATCAATCCTTTTACTGGCGAAGAGCAGATGTTCAAAGCCAAGCCTGCCAGCATCGCAGTTAAAGTTCGTCCTTTGAAGAAATTGAAAGAGTTCGCAGCTAGTTAATCCAGCCGCATTCTCTATTCCGGATCCCCTGGGCCGACTTAGGTCCGGGGTATCCTGCTACTCCCCCCTAAATCAGCCTCATGTTGCTGTGCTGAGTATTCCCTTCTACATTAAAATTTCCTGTATTTTCAGTTGATTAGCCCTGTTTCTGGCAGATGAATAAGGTACTATTCCCAGCCGTCAAATTGGCTTTCGCCGTGTGCCCGGTTTTAGGGTATAATCGCGCGATTTTTCGCCCTGAGCTGTCCCTGCGACCTTTGTTTTAAGGGCGATTTTATAGCAATGTAGTTTTAAGGTAATCGGTCTATGCCTATTTATGAATATCAATGCCCAGCTTGTGAGCACCAGTTTGAGCAGTTGCAAAAGCTGAGTGATGACCCCTTAAAGGATTGCCCAAGTTGCGGCAAGTCGCAGTTAAAAAAACTGATTTCAGCGGCAGGTTTCCGCCTTAAAGGTGGCGGCTGGTATGAAACTGATTTTAAAACCGGCAACAAAAAGAATCTGGCCGGCGCCGATAGCGCGCCAAAAAGTGCTAGCCCGGAGAGCTGATTTCCCAGCTGATTAACCCCAGCAAGCCCGAGATTGTGTGCTTGCAACACTGACAGTATTTAAAGGATCAACTTAACCATGCGTTCTCATTATTGTGGCACCATCACCTCGGCAAATATCGACGAAGAAGTTACTCTTTACGGCTGGGTAGACCGTCGTCGTGATCACGGTGGGGTGATATTTCTTGATTTGCGTGACCGCGAAGGGATTGTGCAAGTGGTATTTGATCCCGATACCGAAGAGCATTTTAAGCGTGCTGACAAAGTGCGCAGTGAATATGTACTAGAGGTTAAAGGCCGGGTTCGAGCCAGAACTGAAGGGACTGTGAATGCCAATATGGCTACGGGTAGTATTGAAGTTTTGGGTAAACAGCTGGAAATACTAAACACCTCCGCCACGCCCCCGTTTCAGTTGGATGAACATATCGCAGTCGGGGAGGATGTTCGTCTTAAGTATCGCTATATTGATCTGCGTCGTCCGGAAATGCTTGAACGGTTGAAACTGCGTTCGCGTATTACCTCGTCAATTCGACGCTATCTTGATGACAACGGTTTTCTGGATATCGAAACCCCCATTTTGACCAAGGCTACTCCCGAAGGCGCGCGTGATTATCTGGTGCCTTCGCGCACCCATGAAGGCAAGTTCTTTGCGCTGCCGCAGTCGCCACAACTTTTTAAGCAGTTACTGATGGTGTCGGGGATGGATCGCTACTACCAGATCGCCAAATGTTTCCGCGATGAAGACTTGCGCGCCGATCGCCAGCCAGAATTTACCCAGATTGATATTGAAACGTCCTTTATGGATGACCAGCAAATCATGGCGATTACCGAGAATATGATTCGTGGTTTATTTAAAGAGGTGTTGGATGTTGAGTTGGGTGAATTCCCGCATATGCCCTATGCCGAAGCGATGGATAGATTTGGTAGTGATAAGCCGGACCTGCGGATTCCGCTGGAATTGGTCGATCTTAATGATTTGATGCAGCAAGTGGATTTTAAAGTGTTTAATGGTCCAGCCAATGACCCCAAGGGTCGCGTTGCCGGTTTAAAAGTGACTGGTGGGGCGCAAATCAGCCGCAAGCAAATTGATGATTACACCAAATTCGTCAGTATTTATGGGGCCAAAGGATTAGCCTGGATCAAAATCAATGATCTCGCCGCCGGTGTTGAAGGCCTTCAATCTCCTATACTCAAATTCATGCCTGACGATATCGTTATGCAGATGATGACCCGTCTGGAAGCGGCAGATGGCGATATTGTGTTCTTCGGTGCTGATAAAACCCGTATTGTTAACGAAGCATTAGGTGCGTTGCGGGTTAAGGTTGGTGAAGACCTTGGTTTGATTGAGGGTGATTGGGCGCCGCTGTGGGTAGTGGACTTCCCGATGTTTGAAGAAAACGGCGAGGGTGGTTTGACCTCGTTGCACCATCCATTTACTGCGCCGGCGTGTTCACCAGAAGAACTTGCCGCCAACCCTGAGCAGGCGTTATCGATCGCCTACGATATGGTGTTGAACGGCACTGAGCTGGGTGGCGGTTCGGTACGTATTCATCAGCCGGATATGCAACAAGCGGTATTTAAAGTGCTGGGTATAGGTGATGAAGAGGCGCAGGAAAAATTTGGCTTCTTGCTTGATGCGCTAAAGTTTGGCGCACCACCGCACGGCGGTTTGGCGTTTGGTCTGGATCGTCTGGTGATGTTAATGACTGGCGCTAAATCTATCCGCGATGTTATCGCCTTTCCTAAAACCCAGAGTGCGGCTTGTGTCATGACCGATGCACCGGGTAATGCTGATAACAAGCAGTTGCGTGAGCTGCATATCAAATTGCGTGACAAGCCTAAGGCCGCAGAGTAGTAGCCCTTGTTATTGCAGAGGTCAGCAGTGTCTGGCTTCTGCTAAAGTGCTTACCAATAAATACAATAATCAATCGAGTGAGTGTCAGAAAAAACCGGAGGTTTTGATTTATGGCTGGTCATAGTAAGTGGGCCAATATCAAACATCGAAAAGCTGCGCAGGATGCGAAACGCGGTAAAGTTTTCACCAAAATCATTCGTGAACTAGTCGTTGCTGCCAAATCCGGTGGTCCCAATCCCGATGATAATCCCAGTCTGCGGGCAACTATGGATAAAGCGCTGACGGCTAACATGAAGCGCGATACCATCGATAAAGCCATTGCCCGTGGCGCCGGCACCAATGACGAAGATAATTACGAAGCCGCCACCTACGAGGGTTATGGCGCTGGCGGTATTGCGGTATTGGTTGAATGTCTCACCGATAATCGCAACCGTACCGTTGCGGATGTGCGTCATGCGTTTACCAAACGCGGTGGTAATTTGGGCACTGACGGTTCAGTGGCCTATTTATTTACTCGTACCGGTCAGCTTGGATTCGCTGAAGGCGATGAAGATCAAATTATGGAAGTGGCATTAGAGGCTGGCGCTGAAGATGTACTTGCTAATGATGATGGTTCGATTGAGGTAGTGACTGCCTTCGAAGATTTTTCAGCGGTTAAAAATGCCATGCTTGCTGCAGATTTTACGCCGGATTACGCTGAAGTGACGATGTTACCAGCAACCACTATCGCCCTGGATAAGGAGGGCGCTGAAAAGGCGCTGGCATTGATTGATATGCTGG
Source organism: Oceanicoccus sp. KOV_DT_Chl (assembly GCF_900120175.1). Taxonomy (NCBI): domain Bacteria; kingdom Pseudomonadati; phylum Pseudomonadota; class Gammaproteobacteria; order Cellvibrionales; family Spongiibacteraceae; genus Oceanicoccus; species Oceanicoccus sp. KOV_DT_Chl. Next base: position 222,089 of record NZ_FQLF01000002.1, on the reverse strand, counting down.
AAGATCTGGATGATGTGCAAAATGTCTATACCAATGCAGATATTTCCGATGAGATTTTAGAGCAGCTCGATTCCTAGCCGCTAGTGGTCAATACAGGCTCTCGATAGCTAATTGCTAACTACTGAATAAAAATACAGTAAAAAGCGGTTGCCACTATTGTGGTGACCGTTCCTTCCTGACAGAATAAGCGCACTATAATTGCTATAAAAGCAGATATTCTGAAGCTGATGCCGTTACCACCATGTCTTTAATTCTCGGGATTGATCCCGGCTCGCGTAAAACCGGATTCGGCATTATCAATGTGCTGCGGGATCAGCACGAGTATGTTGCCAGCGGCGTGATTAAATTACCGGTAGAGCATGATTTGCCCGACAGAATAAAAGTTTTGATCGATAGTTTGGCAGAAATTATTGAAACTCATTGCCCGCAACAAGTGGCGATAGAACAAGTATTTATGGCAAAAAATGCCGGTTCTGCATTAAAGCTGGGGCAGGCCAGAGGGGCGGCGATTGCCGCTTGTGTCGCTCAACAATTAACCGTAGCGGAATATTCAGCGCGGCAGATTAAGCAGGCTGTTGTTGGCTCTGGCGCAGCCAACAAAGAGCAAGTTCAGCATATGGTAAAAACGCTATTGAAGCTGCCAGCTATGCCGCAGGAAGATGCGGCTGATGCATTAGCTGCGGCAATTTGTCATGCGCATACCCGTGCCAGTTTAATTAATTTAGCCGGTGTCAGCCGGATACGTCGAGGAAGAATGCGTTGAATTATCCGGTGAAAAACCTGCTGTTAAGCGTTGTCTGTTTTAGACGTATTGCAATTCTGTTGATCACGCCAATGGACAGAGGAGTGGGGCAGTGATCGGTCGAATAAGCGGGGTTTTGCTGGAGAAGCAGGCACCTGAAATTTTAGTTGATGTCAGCGGTGTCGGCTATGAGCTGCAGGTGCCGATGACCACTCTCTATCAATTGGCCGACATTGGTGAAAGTGTGACCTTGCATACCCACTTCGTCGTGCGCGAAGACGCGCAATTGCTATACGGTTTTGCCCAGCTCAGTGAGCGACGCTTGTTTCGCGCCTTAATCAAGGTAAATGGTGTTGGCCCCAAGTTGGCATTAACAATTTTATCAGGCATAGAAAGCGATGATTTTGTGCGCTGTGTGCGTGACGGCGATACCGCGTCGTTAGTACGCTTGCCAGGTGTTGGTAAAAAGACAGCCGAGCGTTTATTGGTGGAAATGAAGGACCGTCTGAATGATTGGCAGGTCAGCAGCGAGGTGACGGGTAGCAGTGCTGCTGATATCGATTTAAGCTCAAATATGCTGGCGGAAGCAGAGAGTGCTTTGATAGCGCTAGGCTATAAGCCCCAAGAGGCGAGCAGGGCGATTGCCAAAGTGAATAATGATAGTATCAACAGCAGCGAACAATTAATCCGCAGCGCTTTAAAAAATATGCTTTAACACTATTCTATTAACAATAAAAAAGGCTCTCGACATTTGTTGCTAATGCCTTTGTAGCGAGCCCACAGCTAACACTCATGATTGAAGAAGACCGCTTGATTGCCCCCATAGCTGCGCCGAAAGAAGAGGCGCTGGACAGGGCTATTCGTCCAAAAACCTTAGCGGATTATGTTGGGCAACCGGTTGTCCGCGAGCAGATGGATATTTTTGTGAGTGCGGCTAAATTACGTAGCGAGCCATTGGATCACACCCTTATTTTTGGGCCGCCAGGATTGGGTAAAACAACGCTGGCAAATATCCTTGCCAATGAGATGGGGGTGTCATTAAAAACAACCTCCGGTCCGGTGCTGGAAAAAGCCGGTGATCTTGCTGCTTTGCTGACCAATCTGGAGTCAGGTGATGTGTTGTTTATTGATGAAATTCATCGCTTGAGTCCAAATATTGAAGAAATATTGTATCCGGCGATGGAAGATTATCAGTTGGATATTATGATTGGTGAAGGTCCGGCGGCGCGCTCGATTAAATTGGAGTTGCCGCCGTTTACCTTGGTAGGTGCTACCACCAGAGCCGGGTTACTAACATCTCCACTCAGGGATCGTTTTGGTATTGTGCAGCGTTTGGAATTTTATAATACCGCCGATCTGACGCATATCGTTGGGCGTTCTGCGACTATATTAGGTGTGGCAATGGATGCGGAAGGTGCTCATGAAATTGCCCGTCGTTCCCGGGGAACGCCGCGCATCGCCAATCGCTTATTGCGGCGCGTGCGGGATTATGCAGAAGTTAAAGGCGATGGCAATATCACCAAACCGATAGCTGATAGAGCGTTGGATATGCTCAATGTCGATCAGCATGGTTTTGATCATCTGGATCGGCGCTTATTGTTAGCCTTGATTGAAAAATTTGATGGTGGGCCCGTGGGTATCGATAGTCTTGCTGCGGCGATTAGTGAGGAGCGCGGCACTATCGAGGACGTACTGGAGCCTTATCTAATCCAGCAGGGGTATATTATTCGCACACCTCGAGGACGCATGGCGACACGCAGTGCCTATTTGCATTTTGGGCTGGATATGCCACATAGCAAAGAACGCGAGCAGTTGACTGGGCTGTCTGTGGATGAGGGAGAATAATGGCTGCGGTATTTGAGTGGCCTTTGCGCGTCTATATAGAAGACACCGATGCAGGTGGTATTGTTTACTACGTGAATTACTTAAAATTTATTGAGCGAGCCCGTACCGAATACTTACGCAATTTGGGCTTTGGTAAAGATTTTATCTTTAATAATGACTTGATGTTTGTCGTGCATTCCATCAATTGTGCTTATCAAAAACCAGCACGGTTAGACGATCAGCTATTAGCAACCGCCAGCATAGTAGAAATGGGAAAAACATTTATGCTAATGGAGCAAAAAGTGTATCGCCCATCAGGTCTGTCGTTGGATAATGAACTGCTTTTCACTGCTGCGGTCAAAGTGGCTTGCGTGAACCGCAATACGATAAAGCCGCAGCGAATTCCGCAGCCATTATTATTGGCATTGCAATAACAGAAACAGCTTAAAATAAACAAATTGATTCAGTGGAGAAGGTCGCGTGACAGAAGAATTATCGGTATGGCACTTAATTGTCAACGCCAGTCTAACGGTACAGGGCGTGATGCTGCTGCTATTTATTGCATCAGTGATTTCCTGGTTTATGATTATCCAGCGCGGTTTTTATTTTCGGGCAACTAAGCGTGCGATGGAGCAGTTCGAGCGTCAGTTTTGGTCTGGCGTTGACCTGAGTCAGTTGTTTCGACAGGGGTCGGTAAAGGCTGAGGCTGGAACCAGTTTTGCTGGCATGGAGAGCATTTTTCGCGCCGGTTTCAAAGAATTCTCGCGATTGCGGCAGCAAGTGGGAGCCGATGCCGATGCGGTGATGGAAGGTGCGCAGCGAGCAATGCGAGTGGCTAATTCGCGCGAAGAAGAGCAGCTGGACAAACATCTCCCTTTTTTAGCAACCGTAGGCTCGACCAGCCCATACGTTGGATTATTCGGTACGGTTTGGGGGATTATGACGTCCTTCCAAAGTTTATCCACCATGCACCAGGCCACGCTGGCTACCGTGGCGCCCGGGATTTCCGAGGCTTTGGTAGCGACGGCCATGGGTTTGTTTGCTGCTATACCTGCCGTTGTTGCCTACAACCGCTATTCTGCCCAAGTTGAAACGTTATTAAATAAGTACGATACCTTTGCCGATGAGTTTTACAGCATTTTGCACCGGCAAGCCCATACATCGTCAGCAGCAATAGCCGCTACCCAAACAGGTTCTCAGCGACCCGTTTCGCCGCCCGCAAATCCGGCGGAAAAACCTAAAAGCAATCCTAACCCTGCAACGCGTCCCAGCCTAAAAGGTTAAGAGATGTCCAGACGACTTAAACGCCGCAAGCCAATGGCAGAAATAAATGTGGTGCCTTATATTGACGTTATGTTGGTACTGTTAATCGTGTTTATGGTGACTGCGCCGATGTTAATGCAGGGCGTAAAGGTTGAGTTACCACAAGCGGCAGCATTGCCTGTGGGTAAACAAGATGATGAGCCTTTAATTGTGTCGATCAAGGCCGATGGCAGTTATTACTTGAATTTAGGTAAAGAGAAAGAGCAATCACAGTCGCTCAATGTTGTTCAGGATAAAGTTGGCAAGATAATGCGCCGTAAACCTAATACCACCGTGCTGGTTTGGGGAGATCAAAGTGTGCCTTATGGTAGTGTGGTGGCGCTTATGGCAGCCTTGCAGGCGGCGGGCGCGCCATCTGTTGGCCTGGTAACGGAAAACCCTTAAGCGCGATGTCTATATATCATGTATAAGTCGCTCACTTTACCGTTACTGGTTACCTTGTTTTTTCATGGGGTGTTGCTGGCATTTATTTTAATCGATGCGCCTGAACCCACACGTATAGTAAAGCGTGCAGCCACAAAATATATTCAGGCCGAATTAGTGACTTTGGATAAACCCAAGCAAGTTGAAAAACCGAAAAAAGCAGTCAAACCGGTTAAAAAAGAGAAGCCCAAGCCTGATGAAAGCAAGCAGATTGCGGAGAAAAAGCGGCAACAAGAACAATTAGCTAAAGCTGAGCAGCAAAAAAAACAACAAGCATTAGAGCAGCAGCGCATTAAGGAACGTGAGCAGAAGCGGGCTAAAGCTGAGCAAATGCAACGGCAAACTGAGCAGGAATTAGCAGATGCGATTGCCGAGGAAGAGGTGCGTAATCAGGCATTTAGTGATGTAGAAGTTGCCAATAGTTTTATCGCTTTAATTACCGAAGTGATCCAAAATAATTGGAATCGCCCGCCTAGTGCGCGCAATAGTATGGAAGCTGAACTATCCTTGCAGCTGGTACCAACGGGGGAGGTTGTGAGCGTTAAAATTATTCGCAGCAGTGGCAATGCAGCTTTTGATCGATCAGCCGAGGCCGCGGTATTAAAAGCTGGGCGTTTTCCGGAATTGCAGAAACTGCCCCCTAGAATTTTTGAACAATATTTTCGGCGTTTACGGCTGAAATTTAGACCAGAGGATTTACGTCTGTGATTCGCGCAGCATTAACTTTTTTTGTATTTATCGTTTTATCCCCACAGGTTTTTGGTCAGCTGACCATTGAGATTACCCAGGGGCGTGATAATCCTACTTCTATTGCTATTGTGCCCTTCGGTTGGCAGAGCTCAGGTTTTGCCAAAGAAGATGTGGCCAAGATTATTGAAGCAGATTTGCAGCGTACAGGTCAGTTTTCGCCGGTGTCTCGTGGCGATATGCTGGGTTTGCCGACAGAAAAAAGTGAAGTGTATTTTCGTGATTGGCGAGCATTAAATGTGGATTATTTGTTGGTAGGTAAATTAATTGCCACCAGCGACGGTTTTTCAGCGCATTATCAACTATTTGATGTTTATACCCAGCAAATGGTTTTGGATGGCAATGCGAATGGATTAGTCAACGATTTACGCGGCATTGCCCATAATGTGAGCGATCGTGTTTACCAGAAATTAACCGGGATTCGAGGCGCGTTCAGTACGCAACTATTATATGTGTCTGCGGTAGAGCGTGGTGCAGGAGAATTTACCTATCGATTATTGCGTTCCGATGTTGATGGTGCCAGAGAGCAGGTTCTTTATGAGAGTAATGCCCCGCTATTAACACCCGCCTGGTCACCGAATGGTGAAGATATCGCCTATGTCTCTTTCGAAACCACCCGGCCGGCAATTTATATGTATAACTTGCGTACTAAAGTGCGTACGCAATTGACCAATTTTAAAGGGCTTAATGGCGCGCCAGCATGGTCTCCTGATGGCAAGCAATTAGCTATGGTGTTGTCAAAAGATGGCAGCCCGGATATTTATGTGATGGATGTCGCAACTCGAAACCTGCAGCGGGTGACTCGCCATTTTGCTATTGATACCGAGCCAGCGTGGTTGCCTGATGGTAAATCGCTAATTTATACCTCGGATCGTGGTGGTAAGCCCCAGATCTACCAGGTAACCCTCGCAACCGGCTATGAAGAGCGAATCACCTATGAGGGTGATTATAATGCACGAGCCAGAGTGGTACCGGGCGGTCAGGGAATCATCATGGTGCACCGCTCCATGGGTAATTACCATATCGCCTTACAGGATATAGAGCGCGGCACCATTACTATCCTCACAGAAACTGATTTGGATGAGTCACCGAGCATCTCCCCTAACGGCGCGATGCTGCTGTATGCGACTAAATATCAAGGCAAAGGTATTCTGGCTGCGGTCTCGCTTGATGGTGGAGTTAAGTTTAGATTGCCTTCGCGATTTGGTGATGTACGCGAGCCCAGTTGGTCGCCCTATCTGGATTGAACCAATCTATACTGAAAAATATTTAGGAGAGATGCCAAAAGACTAGTGACTTTTTGCCTGATCACCGTAAAATGCGCGAAATAGAGTTAACATCGTTGCATTATATAGGTCTTAGGCTATAGCTCACTTGTCGATTAACGACTAGACTATAGCTCAAGCCGTCAGCTAATAGGGCTGACGCTAATAATTGATCCCTTTAACAACCAACCATTTAGGACTGATCATGGATATCAAAAAGACCCAACTGCTGAGTGCAATTTTTGCCTCTATTATATTAGTCGGCTGTGCTTCTAACAGCACTGACGATAGTGCTGCTGAAGCCGCTGCTGCTGAAGCCGCTGCTGCAGAGCAAGCTGCTGCTGAAGCTGCCGCTGCAAAAGCTGCTGCAGAGAGAGCCGCTGCTGAAGCTGCTGCCAATCTGGAAACTGTTTTTTACTTCGAATTCGATCAAGCAACCTTATCTGCGGCTACTCGCGCAGCATTGGATGCTCATGTCGTAATTTTGAAAAACAGCACAGCTAAAGTTCGCTTGGAAGGTCATGCGGATGAGCGCGGTACTCGTGAGTACAACATGGCTCTGGGTGAGCGTCGTGCTAACGCAGTTGCTAATTATTTAATAATCAATGGTGTCGATCGCTACCGCGTTGAAACTGTTAGCTATGGCGAAGAGCGCCCAATGGCCAATGGTTCTGATGCTGCATCATGGAGCAAGAATCGTCGCGTTGAATTAAAGTAATTTAATTCGCTGTCGTGTCGCTGCGGTGTTGGGATAAATTCTTTCTGCCACCGCAGTGTTTTGATCAACGATAGTTGCCACAGCGGTAGTAATAAAACCGCATTTAATACCGTAAGCCATATAGAAAGAAACTCTATGTCTATTCAGCATAAACATTCTGCCGCGCTAGCCCTTAGTGCGGCTTTTGTTTTTTTGGTATCTGCTTTTAGTAGCGTTAGTATTGCTCAGGCGCCCATTGTTGATGCCAGCATCGATTCCAGTTCTCGCTCTCAAGTGGGTGCAGCTGCGTCGCCACCAGCCCAAGCAAATACTGGTGCAGACACAGCACAGGCCTCCGGGTCGTCTCAAGGTGAAATATTTTACCAGCTGCAATTACTGCAACAAGAAGTGATGCAGTTGCGTGGTATTGTTGAAGAACAGTCGTATTTACTGAAGCAAGTAAAAGAGCAGAACATGGAGCGTTATATTGATCTTGACCGTCGTGTTGGCGAACTGACTGCTGGCGGTGCGCAGAATGCCAACTCTGGCGCAGGTGCTAAGGCTATTGGGCCTATCAGTACCCGGCCAGCCGTTGAGGCTAGCGTAATGGCTGGTGAAAAAGAAGCTTATGATGCGGCCTATGGCCTAGTGACCAGTCGCCGCTTCGATGAGGCGTTAGATGCGTTCAAAGTATTTTTAGTTGATTTTCCTAATGGTCGTTATGCGCCCAACAGTCATTACTGGATGGGCGAGTTATACCAGGTAATTCAGCCGCAAAATCTTGAAGGCGCCAGACAGTCGTTTACTCTATTGTTAAGTGAGTATCCCGGCAATGCGAAAGTACCGGATGCCAAATATAAATTAGGTAAGGTGTATTATCTGAAAGGCAATAAGAGCAAGGCGCGCGAACTACTTGAGCAAGTGGTGACTGAATACAGTAACGGACCTAATTCTTCCTCAGCCGATAAAGCTAAACAGTTTATCAATGCTAATTTCTAAACGGCCTGGTTATTACCTGGTTGCGCTCTAGTGAATACCAGTGCCAATGACCGATTTACGTATCACTGAAATATTTTATTCGCTACAGGGTGAAACCCGCACGGTTGGTTTGCCGACGGTTTTTATTAGATTAACCGGCTGCCCTTTGCGCTGTGGTTACTGTGATACCGAATACGCCTTTCATGGTGGCGATAAAATGTCGCTGGCAGCTATCGTCGAAAAAGCAGCAAGCTATAAGCCGCGTTATATTACCGTCACTGGCGGTGAGCCTCTGGCGCAACCCAATTGCCTCCCGTTACTTACAGCGCTGTGTGATCAGGGCTACGAGGTATCTCTAGAGACCAGTGGCGCAATTAGCCTCGAAGGTGTTGATCCGCGCGTAGTCACCGTGATGGACCTCAAAACCCCAGCCTCCCAAGAAATGTCCAAAAATCGTTACGAAAATATCGCCTTGCTAGCGGCAAAAGATCAATTGAAGTTTGTCATTTGTGATCGGGCTGATTACGAATGGGCCCGTTTTAAAATGGATGAATACCAACTTTCCAGCAGGGTCGGTGAAATATTGTTCTCGCCGAGCTTTGGTCAGGTGAATGCTACTGAATTGGCAGAATGGATTTTGGCTGACAATTTGCCAGTACGATTACAGCTGCAGTTACACAAAATCCTGTGGAATGACGCTGCGGGGCACTGATCTGCCAGTCAAATAGTGGGCCTTTAGGTCAATAAACAGGCAGTGATTTTTTTTAGCTAACTGCTTAAAAAGACTTGTTTTTTTCAATGAAATCATTAGTATATGCGCCTCCTTCCGGGGCCGTTAGCTCAGTTGGTAGAGCAGTTGGCTTTTAACCAATTGGTCGCTGGTTCGAATCCAGCACGGCCCACCATTTTTCTCGTTTTACATCAAGTAGTTAATCAAATCAGTGATTAATTGCGCGATGCCTTAGTACTACCAGTGCCGGAGTTTTGCCGGACTTGCCTTCACATACCCTGTTTGCTGCCTCTATAAGCTCCTCCAATTCAGGGGCAGAGTAGTGGGATGTAATATCTCCATTGCGGTGACCCAGTAAAATCTTTCGGGTTTCCAGTGGCACTCCAGCAGCACGTAATCGACGTCCAAACGTATGTTTTAAATCGTGAACCCGAACCGGCAAGTTTAATTGCCGCCTTGCACGTTTCCAGCCATTGTTGTTGATACGTTCCACCGGTTGTGACCGATAGGTGAAAACATAATCTGCATGTTGGCCACGTACACTGTCCACAACTGATTGAGCAATACGATTCAGTACTACTAACCGATCTTCCCGATTCTTTACTCGCTCACCAGGAATCAGGAAAACAGAAGTATCCAGTTCTGGAACTACTATTTCCCACTCCCATTTGAGCTGGCAAACCTCTTGATCACGGCAGCCCGTATTCACCTTAAATAAACACATACGACTTAGATGATCGGGCAATACCCTAAACAGTGCATATTGTTCATCCCAGGAAAGAGGGTAAGGTTGTCGAGCATCATTTAATGGTAATAGCTGAATGAGTGGAGCTGTATCCAGCCAGGTTAAGCCATTTTCATCTCGCCATAAGCGTGCGCTTAAATTCAAAATTCGACGCACTACCGATAAGGCGAGATTGACGCTCTTATTTTTCCTGCCCAATTTCTTTCTTGCGGTAATGAACGGTAGCAGTGTTCCCATATGGACTTGATGTAACTCCAAGTCACCAATAAAAGGATCAAACTGTTTAAGGTGATGGGCACATTTATCGATGGTGGCCAAATGCATATTTTCTTCAAGATAGCGTGTTGCTGCCTGCCTGAATATTCGCTTTGGTCGCGCTCCAAATACTTGTGCCTGTCTCACCTCCTCAATCCGGCGGGCTAACATCAACTCCGCCGCTTTGAGGTTGCTTGTGCCAGTGCTTTCGAAAAGTTTTCGGCCAAGCACTTGTTTTTCAATGTGCCAGAACTCACCGCGTTTTCGTAATCCTGACGTTTGTTTTCGTCCCATATCTGTTCTCCTTTAGCAGAAGCGGGACGCCCGTTGCGGGACTTATAGTGCTCCACCCAAGCATCCATTTCAAGCCTGTCGAAAGCGATACCCTGTTTACCGATAGGTATTTGCACTAGGGCAGGTCTTACCTCACGGTTAAAACGGTTTTTATCCATGCCCAGATAGCTTGGTGCGTCTCTCAATCTGATTAGTCGTGGCTCCATACCGATATAGGTTATGACTGATAAGAATTAAACATGACTGATATTGATACAAAGCCTAAAGAAAGTTTGTCGACGCGTTTAGAGATTCTTTAAGTGATGGAGAGACAGCTAGCGCTGGAGCAGTTAGTAAAATAACGGCTGATCGACAGGCGGCATCCATTATTTAATGATTGGGCATTTGTGCGAGCCGTATTGGCTCTCCGATTTGATGTCGAGTACTCATTTTATCGATAGGTGTTGCTTTTAAATCTGTGTGTAATTTGGGAATTAAAAAGTCATTGAGGGCGCTAGTTGGCGTTGCATCACAATCTAACCATTGCTCAAACTGATTTTCTGATAACCATAAGGGTGTTGATTTACGATGGATGTTTGCAAGGGCGGGATGCCCCGGTAGGGTAATAATACTCGCAGAGATGACTACTTCACCTGTGAGCTTATCAGTCCATTCTTTAAACAAGCCGCCAAAGGCAATGGCGCTATCGTCAATCGGTTCGAGCAGGTGAGGTCTCTTTCCATCCTGTGACTCCATAAAGGCGGTAGCCGGGATGATACAGCGCGAGGTACGGAATTCAGGTCGACTAGCTAGTTTGTCATAACGCGTGTTCACGCTGAAATAGTCGGGATGCGGCTTCAGCCCAGTCTCTGTCTGCTTCAGGAACAGCCACCAGATAGCCTCTTTGATTGTGTTGCCTTTCGAGGTAGCTGTAATAATGGAAATGACGGCGCCCGGTTTGGCGTGTGGTTGATAGTGCAATTCGTCGGCATTCACACCTAAATTGCCTGCTAATTGAACAATGCTTTTCTTCTTGATTAAGACAAAGTTAGTACACATAATACTGTTTTTATATACAGGTGTTTAGTTGTGGCTACTATTATCCCTATTTCAGCGCATGAAGCAAAAACCTTTTTGTCTCTACCTCTGTTTGGTTGTTCGGTACCAGCAGGCTTCGCTAGCCCAGCGGATGATTATATTGAAGGAACGCTCGATCTTAATGAACATTTGATCCGGCACCCTGCAGCGACTTTTTATTGTCGAGCCTCGGGTCACTCAATGAAAGAGCTTGGCATTTTGGATGGCTGCCTGTTAATCGTCGATCGTGCGGAAGCCCGAATTCATGGCGCCATCGTTATCGCCGTTATTAATGGGGAGCTGACATGCAAAGTGCTAGATATTCACCGGCAACGATTGCTCAGCGGCAATGATGAGTTTTCTCCTATCCCGATACCTGATGGAGCTGATTTTCATACTGAGGGCGTCGTTATACACGCGATTAATACCTATGTTAGGGCTGGTTGATTGTAACGCCTGCTACGCGTCTTGTGAGCAGATATTTCGCCCTGAGCTACGAGGGAAACCGGTCGTTGTGCTCAGTAACAATGACGGCTTTGTGGTGGCTCGATCGAAAGAAGCCAAGGCCTTAGGCATTGAAGACCTTGTGCCTTTCCATAAAATTGAGCACATTCTTCGCCGTCATAGTGTCACTATATTCTCATCCAATTACCCCTTATACGGTGATATTTCAAACCGGGTGATGGACACGTTGAATCAATATTCCCCCTCAATAGAGATTTATAGCATCGATGAAATGTTTCTTGATTTTACCGGTATCCAAGAAAACTGGAGTGAGTATGGTCACCGTATAAAAGATACCGTGTGGCAGCATGTAAGAATGCCGGTCGGTGTAGGGATTGCCCCCAGTAAAACATTAGCGAAGCTCGCTAATCATGTCGCTAAAAAGCACCGACAAGGTAATGGTGTTTGTGTGCTTGATACCCCAGAAAAGTGGGAGTGGGTATTACGACGATTACCGGTGACTAAGGTGTGGGGAATCGCTAGTCGATTGGCAAAGCGGTTAGCTGAACATCACATTTATTCGGCCTGGGACTTAGCAGCATCCAACCCCAAAATGATTCGTCAAATGAGTTCGGTTTGTTTAGAGCGGACAATCGAAGAACTCAATGGCAGGCAGTGTTATGGATTAGAAGAGTTACCTCCTGCCAAAAAACAGATTTATTGTACGCGCGGCTTTGGTCACCGATTGACGGAGCTTGAACCGATTCAACAAGCGGTCTCTTTATATACTCGGCGAGCGGTTGAAAAACTACGGCAGCAAAAACATCTTGCACAGACTATTCATTTTTTTCTTCATACATCCCCATTTGAACCCGGTTTTTACAGCAACAGTCAGGTGGTTCAGCTACCGTTTCCAACGGATGACGCAAGAGTGATAACCAAGGCGGCTAAGCAGGCGATAATGAATCTATATAAACCCGGCCATCGTTTTATGAAAGCCGGAGTAGGTTTGATAGCGATGGTTGATAAAAAGCACCATCAATTTGATTTATGGCATCCAGGGCAATCTGAGCACACAGATAAATGGGTCAAGGCGTTAGATCAGGTCAACCATCGCTTTGGTAAAGGCACTGTCCATTTAGCCTCGGAAGGGTTCACCAAAAAGTGGTATATGCGGCAGCAATTTACTTCGCCAGCTTATACAACTCGATGGAGTGATCTTCCGGTGATAGCTTGTTAATAAGATGAAGCTAAGCGACTTCACTTGTTTAGGCGAGTTAGATGACAGTACGCGAGATTTCTAGCAAGTATCCTGAGGTTAAGGGGGAGCTTAGCATTTCGCTCGTTGTAACTTTGTAAATAAGAACACAGAAATATAGACTGTAAATATATAGAGGGGAATAACGTCAATGACCCAATACCAAAAAAAGTGAATATGCTTATTTGTAGTAGCTCAGACGGCCTTTTCAACAGCCCGCTTAACTACTCTGACAGATTGTCGCACAAAGCCTTTCCCTTGATTGGTGTATGAAAGATAAATAAGGTCTGAAATCAGGGGCGAGCGGTCATTGCTCATGCTTTGGCCATTTAGCTCACTGTTGACCCAAAGCAGGCCTAATCAATTACTCATTTCTAGCTCCCGAAAGCGGACATTTACCCATCACCGGGGTCCGCATTTGCCCCTGATCGTATTTTGCAATAATGCGGGTCCGCATATTGCTCATTAGGTTTTCTTCTGTATGGATTAAGTCGTTGATTAAAAGGGGTAATAATCATTTTACAAAAATGGCGAGTGTAATAACACGGACCAAATAGTTCGTGTTATTACGAATGGTTAAATATTAATCAAAATAGTAACTTATTGAAAACTAAGATAAAGTAGAGAGGTAAATAATAACCAATACAAATTAATCTACGGACCGCAGGGTCCGTACTATTACACTGTTATGAGTCATGAATATGCATCCAGCCAAGCTAACTGTTGTCGCTAGTATTTTTATAGCAATTGGATTGGCATCTGTCGCCATATTCAACGGTATTGAAAAATCTTATGAGCTTTCTCATATTGCAGCAATCGGTGTCACGCTTGGAATAGTAATTGGCCCAGAGTTATCAAGTAGTAACATTACACTCAAGCTGAAAGTACAGCAGGCTATAGGTGGTATGATGTCAGGGTTTCTAATCAGTACATACTATTATGCTGAGCTTTGGATGGCGCCTAGCTTGCTAGTTTTTATATTCACAGTATTAGGTGGTATTGCGGGGGCGTTCCATGGCTCGGGTAGTGAAGAGCCTAGCACGTTCGGGTATTGAGTGTAAAAACTCATAACAAGTCAATCAAAGTTCGCCTTCGGCTGGACGCGCTAACGCGCGCCCTTTATTGAGGCGTTATGACTTCCCAGAGCTAAAACATGGAATTTGAGCACGAGCTACGAACGATAAAGGAAAAGAGGGAAAAATTGTACAAGCTGGATGCACCTATAGCTCTCTGTCTCATCACAGGTCTGGTATCCCAGTACTTTATACCCGCTATGGCACCAGTTTTTGGTATTGCTGCCTTTGCTCTTTTTTACCATCGGCTTTATCGTACTGCCCATACTCCGTGCCCTCGTTGCAAAGCCCCTTTTGGTAGCTCTGCAAAAGTTATTCTTGGTCCAGGATCCAACGAGTGCCAAAATTGTAAGCTGGAATTACATGCAACAAAGTCATAACAAAACGGTCAATGGCGCCTTCGGCTGGACAGCTTTAAGCGTGGCTTCGCCACAAAGCTGCCCATTACCTCCGCGTTATAGCCCATTGGAGATTAGTTGAAAATTTCTCTCTTAGTCATTAGGTGCAAAGATATAGAAGTAAGTAAAGGCTTCTACCAATTGCTGGGTTTGTCTTTTGTCAAAGAGAAACATGGTAATGGCCCTGCGCATTATTCATGTGAGCATGATGGCATTGTATTTGAGCTTTACCCAAACAACGGTGAATCTCCGCAGGACAATAATCGGTTAGGTTTTAAGGTTTCAGATCTAGCCACCACAATTAAAAATGTAACCGTCACTAGTTCATATGAGTTTGAAGGTAATACTATATATGTACTTACAGACCCAGATGGGCGTAAGGTAGAAATTAGTGAGTAAAGCTATAACAAGTTTAGCCATGCTCGCACTTCGTGCTGGACCTCCGCAAACTGTCACCTTTTTTGTTCCAAAAAAGCCGCCAGTTTGCTCCGGCCCATGCTAAAGGCGTTATGCAATCAGATAGGCACATGAGGATTTTATAGCAAGTGGCTAAACGTCAATTCAGTGATGCAGAGCGATACGCGGTTTATACTGCTCACAGGGAAAAGTGTTATATGTGCACTGAGCCTGTGGATTTATATTCTATGCAAGTAGATCATGTTATACCTGAGGCTCTGCTAGATAACCCAGAAGAACTAGCTGCGACTATTGAGGCTTTCAATTTGCCTAACGATTTCGATATTCAGTCATATCGAAACTGGCTTCCCTCTTGTGCGAGGTGTAACAATCGAAAGCGCAGTCGCATCTTTAAGCCAACGCCTCGAATCCAGTTAGAGCTCGAAATAGCAGCGGAGAAAGCTGCTCATGCAGAAGAGCTGGCAAATAAAGTTGTTTCTAATCAAGTAATGTCTAGAGCTTGGAATACCATCAAGAGAGCAGCAGATGCGGGCAGTCTTGGACAGAATATCCAAAAAGAAATTATGGAATTTAGTCAGTTCCATGAGGCCGAACGAGAGGTTGATGTCTCTCAAGAGCCAATATTGCTCTCCCCATTAATTGAGGTAATAAGCGAGAAGAATGGCATTCGATTAGTGAAGGGGCCTTATGGTGTCGGTGGTGGCCCAATCGGCCCAGACGTCCATAGCAGTTTTCGTTGTCCATCATGTGGTCACTCTGCATGGAGCGGCGCACGGTGTGTTGTGTGTGGGGAAATGAGTGATGATTAGAGGTCGGAGAAATGCATAAAAATTAATCTACGGACCGCAGGGTCCGTACTATTACACTGTTAAATGGCTCTGCTTGCAAAATATTTTTTACATGATCAACAAGCATTGTAGTTCTCACACTGTAGGTCATTTTAGATTGTGCTAGCATTGAGTTTAAAGCACCGCATTAACATCTTGGTGCCTTCGTTCAGCAAATGTGGCAACATCAAAAGATCACTTCGTTATGTGGTGTGCCACTAAGAGAAATTGGGTAATGGAAATTGGCTAAGATTTCTTGCAGAGAGCTACCGGCAATATCGGTTCCGCTAACGCTACACATAGCGGCACTTAGCTCAGCCAGCAGTTCCCCACTTAACAAGTGCAAGCACAATCGCCAGCAAGCTGGCTGGACGTCGCTACGCTCCGCCTGTGTTGCAGGCGTTAAACTCAAAATATGACCGAAGACTTTTCAGATATAGAAAATGCAATTGAAAGTGGCGATAGTGATTACATCTATGGCGAAAGTTCACAGCGAATCGTTAAAAGTAAATTGTTCGCAATGGCTTGTGATAAAGGGGACGTTGAAGTTATTAGAGCTTTTTTGCAACACGGCATAGATGTAAAAGAGCCTTCTTGGGTTTATGGATTTCCTTTTGAAGCCGCATGCCACCAAGGTGATACTGAAGTCGTCAGTTTCTTGTTGTTAAATGGGTGTGATGTGAACCCGGAGAAAGGACGCCATGCTGGAATGTGGATTCCAAGCTCCCCTTTGTGCAGGGCAACGCACTCAAATAAACAGTCTGTGGTGAAATTATTGCTTGAAAACGGTGCGGATCAGAACTTTAGATGCCACAATGATACTCATTCACCATTATATTATGCTGTAGAAAATTCTGACGAGGCAATTGTCGATTTACTATTGGAATATAAGCCTGATTTTAAATGGATAAAAAATAGAATTGCAATTTCACTGGCGTCAAGAATAGGAAATAAAAGCATACTCGAGAAGTTACTAATTGCATCAAATATAAATATAAAAATGAAAACTGTAAACAGCTTTCATAGTATTCACGGGCCTAAATCTCCATTGCAAGAAGCAACTGAGCATGAAAACTTTGACTGTGTTGAAGTACTAATAAAGCATGGAGCAAATCCCAATGTGGCCTCTGGAGAGCAGGCGATAACGCCGTTAATCTATGCCATCAAGAATGGGAATCTTCAAATACTGAAATTTCTTCTAGGTCATGGTGGTAAATTTACTGCGTCTATAGATGAATTTAATTCTGATATTTCAGCGTCAGTTTACGCCAGAAACCAAGGCCACCTTGAAAAGTTTGCTAAGGAGTCAGGAAGCCCTGAAATGATTGAGTTTGTTAGCGATATTGTAAAAGGCTTGTACCCAAACAAAGTAAAACCAAGCATTCTTTCGGCCTTTATTGCAAGACTGAGAGGGTGAAAAGTTTAAAAATTAATATACGGACCGCGGGTCTGTTAAACACACTGTTAGCCTCACAAGGAACAGAGAGAGTGATTTACTCGAATGCATCAATTTATAAGGAAATAGCAGAAGAGGCATATTCAAAAATGTGCTTGCTTTTGAAAAAGGGAAGAACCCCAAAAGATGATGGCTCCGGTGGCTACATTATTAAATATGACGATACTCATAACTCATTCAAACAGTCTATGATAGTGGTGGTTTTTACGGGCATGTGGCTAGAGGCAATACTCCATCAATTAATTGTCTCTAGGCATGGCAATGATCAATTTAAAAAATATGATTTCAAGCCCTATCGAGAAAAGCTTGTCTTATTGGGTGTTTCAGATTCCGAAATATTAGATAAAGTTGATTTATTCAAAGCCACAAGAAAGGAATTGGTACATGAAAAGGCATTCTTCGATAGTGGTGAAATTAAGGTTGCGCAAAAAGAAGCTGAGCTGGCCCACCAAGTTATTTCGAGTGTATCTCATGTGCTGGGCATCTAAGGCTAACAAACCGCTCAAATTCGTTCCGGCCACAAAAAACATGGCCTCCACCGGACTCGCTGACGCTCGCCGTTTAGCGGGGCGTTAACCTAAAAGGAGAGTAAAGTGTCAGAATCATATGCAGAATTGCAAGTAACTTTTGTAAGTGAAGATAGAAAAGAAATGTTTTTATCAGTTTTCAGTGAGTTTAATATTGAAAAATCTAAATCTGAAGATTTTAGTAGAGAAAAAGAATTTTTGCGTGAGATAGATCAGCCGTTTGCATCTTATTTCACCAATGATATGAATATATATTCAATGAGCACGACGAAAATTGTCGAAAACTCACCAACAGTTATTGATATCTGTTTCTCCGATTTGTTGCATGATTTTATAAACTCAATAATTTCTAATATTGAAGCTTGGGGTATAACAGAGATTATAGTATTCGAAACATGCTCGGGGGCAGATGGATGGTGGATACGCTATAAAGATATTAATATCGACGTAGAGAATAACGGATATGATAATGAGGAGTTTGACAAAAAAATATATAGTTTACCCGATTACGGTGGAGATAGTAAAAAGACCGTATTCGAAATTATTAGAGCTGCGAGCCAAGCTAAAGAGATAGTTACCTTGGATAATGATTGGTAGGTTAAACACACTGTTAACTCTATGCATGAAACTCTGCCAGAAAACTGGGCGAAAGATGATTTATCCGAATACCTAGACATATCAATGTCCAATGGAGTGGCAACTTTCGCCAACTCAAAAGAAGATTACAATACACTAAAAGAAATTGACGGTTTGTTTGTCCTCGCGGGCAACAGTATAGATAACCCGGAAGAAATATGGCCAGCAGTGCTTTTTTATAGAGCTCACTCCGCATTTCGTTCTGCGATTTATCTAGTAATGGCTGGGCACCAAATAGAGTCTTTTACGGTTATGCGGCAAGCAATAGAGTACGCACTTTATGCTAATCATATGGTAAAGCGCCCACAATCTGTTCAAATTTGGCTGGACCGCCCCAACTCCCCAAAAGATACAAATAAATGTCGCAGTGAATTTTCACACGGCAATGTAATGAAGTCAGTAAAGAATAAAAAGCTCAACGAAATCACGAGGCAGCTTTATGGCCGCTGCATTGATTACGGCGCACACCCGAATGAAGCATCTGTTTTCAGCTCAATGATGATTGATAGAAGTGAAAAGGGTAAAGCTCACTTAAAACAGACTTATCTAACCTGTGAAGGTCAGATTATGGCATTTACAGTAAAAACGGCTAAGACAGTTGGGGTTTGCGTATTGGATATATTTCTAACAATATGGAAAGAGCGCTTTCAAATAGTAGGTATCGATGAAAAACTTAATAAGCATAAGTCTGTGCTATAAAAGAGTTAAAAAGTGTTTAACGGACCACCGGGTCTGTTAAACACACTGTTATGCACTAAAACCATGAAGATCATACTAATCATCACATTAAGCATTCTGGTTTCGGCTTGCGACTTTGTTCGGGGAGTGACTAGATCATCTTCCTTTAATCAGTATCCAAGTACGGAGTGTGTCCTGGAGGCCACGCGCGCTATTGAGGGGGTTTCTTCAATAAGGTACTCCACTGAAGAGGGCAGCAAACCATTAACTATGCACGGCATAGAAAAACCGGACATCATCCATCGTTATTGGTATACCTACAAAAATATCGAGAACAACTTCTATTTTAGGGAATCCTTTGATGGCAGCGTTGAGCTTAGGCATGGATATGCGTGCCTTAATTGCTATCCAGATCAAAATAAAATTAATACAATATATCCGTTTCTAGCAGCAGTAGAAGAAAAGCTTCAATCGCAATGCGGGGTCAAAATTGAGCCATCAAATACACATGAGTCATGCAGTGGCGTTGAGTGCCCAAATGCATAAAAATTAATCTACGGACCGCAGGGTCCGTACTATTACACTGTTATGTGTCATGGATAGATCGAGCTATAAAATATGAGTAAGTTATCTGGTTTCTTCAGTAAGGATAATGCTGAGAAATCATTTCGTAAAAGACGAACTATTGGAAATTTGATAATTTCGATAGTTCCTGTATTGCTTGGGCTGTATGCACTTTACGAAGCACTTCCATTTAAATGGGAAGGTGCTTTTACGATAGTATTTGTTGTATTCTCATGGTTGGCCACGGAATTGGTTTTAATAAATTATTTCTACAAATTAAATAATTCACCAAAATATATACACGAGGTTTTTCAGTTAAGCCTCTTAATTAATAATCTTTGGTTTATGTGGTTAATTGTATTTCAGTATGTCAAATTCAGCACATAACAAGGGCCAGCAACGGACTCGTCAAACTGTCACTTTTTTTGCAAAAAGCCGCAAAAAAAGCGCCAGTTTAACTCACCGCTGTGGCCGGCGTTATGTGTCATGGATAGATCGAGCTATAAAATATGAGTAAGTTATCTGGTTTCTTCAGTAAGGATAATGCTGAGAAATCATTTCGTAAAAGACGAACTATTGGAAATTTGATAATTTCGATAGTTCCTGTATTGCTTGGGCTGTATGCACTTTACGAAGCACTTCCATTTAAATGGGAAGGTGCTTTTACGATAGTATTTGTTGTATTCTCATGGTTGGCCACGGAATTGGTTTTAATAAATTATTTCTACAAATTAAATAATTCACCAAAATATATACACGAGGTTTTTCAGTTAAGCCTCTTAATTAATAATCTTTGGTTTATGTGGTTAATTGTATTTCAGTATGTCAAATTCAGCACATAAAAATTAATCTACGGACCGCAGGGTCCGTACTATTACACTGTTAGGTGTAAAAAATGGTCGCACCACTTTACGATGTAGTTCATGGTCTAGCACTAGATATAGCCAATGCTTCTGCAGCTGAAAATGATCAGGCAGACTCGGAGGCATATGACGCATTGAAAGAGCTGTGCCAAAGTCATGAAGGCAGTGATCTGGATCACCCGCTGCAATGGGAAGCTCTAGGTGATTTTTCAGAGAGTCATGAAGAGGCACTGCAAGCCTACCAACAAGGTTTGATTTGCTCTACTAAGCTCGCTCTCCCAGAGTATTCTGCATCAATCAAGTTTGCCATGGCGGAAAGTTACCTGGAGCAAAAGAACACAAGTAAGGCGCAGCAGCTGGCCACTGAAGCAAATACCGAAGCAGCCAGAACAAACGACAATGAGCTAAAGGTGGCAATAAATGAGTTTCTTAATGAAATCAGTCACACCTAAAAATTAATCTACGGACCGCAGGGTCCGTACTATTACACTGTTAATGCCACACAGTAACGAAACATATGCGTAAATTTATAGTTCTTATATTTTTGGTTTTATGCGGTCAAGTGCTAGCAGAGTCTGCTCTTGAGCAGCTAATAAAACAGTCTCCGGAGCTGAAGTTTCATCCGGTCGAAGCTGACCCTAAGATACTAAAAAATATAAAGCTTGCCCGCACCCAAGCCCTTGAAAAAGCCGCACTAGGCGACTCTCAGCAAATGTACAATTTATATAGTCTCTATAAAACTGGGCTAATTTATGCAGAGCGAGATTACAAATTTTCAGGCATGTGGTTAAAAATGGCTGCTGAGTATGAAAATAGGGATGCCCTAGTTACAATTGGTAAAGCATACCGAAAAGGAAACGCTACTTTAGGGATTCCTCAAAGTAAAAAGCTTGCGCTTGAATCTTTTGCTAAGGCAAAGAAAATGGGGAGTTCGGAGGCTGCGTTTTACTATGAAGATATTGAAGTTTGTGGCCTTTCTGGTCGAGATGGTCCAGATTGCTAGTCCAGGCATTAAAAATTAATCTACGGACCGCAGGGTCCGTACTATTACACTGTTATACCTAAAACAAGGATGAAGCATCATTGAAGAATAATATTGCAGGTGGGTTAATCCTTCTATGTATTGGATTTTACATAGGCGGTTACTTCGAAAGCAGATCGTCCTTGGAGTCCATTGATCAGCTCGCCAAAATTCATCATGATAATTATTGGATTGATGCATCTTGGCAAATTGGTATTGCCACTGCCCTCAGAAAGGGGGAAATCCGCGAAGTCATTGAAGTTATGGATGAACGAATAGAATCAAATATAGAAGGGTTCGTTGAAAATAAAGCTAATTTAACCGAGCATGAAATAAGCACTTTAGAAAAAGCTCAAAACTACAACACAACATACTGTTCTGGCAGATGCTTCTCTAGTGTAAAAGAGTATCTGCCAAAAGGTATAACAAAACGGTCAATGTCGCCTTCGGCTGGACAGCTTTAAGCGTGGCTTCGCCACAAAGCTGCCCATTACCTTGGCGTTAAGTGTCAGTCATGCATCTACCATATTTGATAGTTATTAATATTTTAAACGCCTATTGTTTCTGGTTAATGTGGGGCGGTTTCTATATAGAGTGCAACTTCAATGTTTTCTATCAAATGTTAGTGTGGAGCTCATTACCAATTGTTTTGGCAGTTGGCTTGTACTTAATAAGGAGCTCTCCACTAGCCATGAAGCTGATAAACTTTGAACAATTGGCTCAAGGTACAAGCAAAGAACGTGCGTCATATCTCGGCGCATTAATTGGCACATATGCACTTAGCTCAACATCAATAATTGTTGCTGCTGTTGTATTCGCCATTAACGGCAGCATTGATATTTGGGCAATGGGTGCAAACACTTAACAAAACGTGCAATGATCGCCCTTCGGGCTGGACCGCTAAAAGCGCTGTTTCACAGCAACGCGGCCCATTCACTTGGCGTTATGTTTCAGAGAGTGGAGAGTAAGCAGGTAATGAAGTTTTTCAACGGATTGATATTGAGCCTCCCTGCGAGTATTTTCCTTTTGATCATTTTCCAAGGTAAAGGCACTGAACCCTCTGCTTGGTTAGTGCTCATTATATTTGCATTGCTTGGGCTGCCATGGAATATCGCCTTATATCTATTGTTTGTAACGATGGGATGGGCATTACATTATTTATTTGAAAGTATTGGCTTTGATGATTTAGCCTCTATTATTCAGTTCATGGATGGATATGGATTATTTATATGGTCTGGATACGTCGCAATGGTAATTGCCTGCCATATTAATGGTGCGGCACTTAACAAGGTTCTTTTTAGTGGCCGAGAAAAAACATAACAAAACGCTCAAATGGACACAAAAAGCCTGTGGCTTTTCGGTCCATTTAGCTTGGCGTTAAGTGTATAAAACCATGCCCCACCTCGTCCTCATGATTTATATGTTAGCAACTCTCGTATTCATTTACGCTGAGGCTATGGCAATCCAAAATTCAAATCCGATTTTTACGCACGTCCTTTGGTCGTTTTTTATAGCTTGGAATATCGTGGCTATTTGGGGTGTAAAAAATACAACTTCGCTCAGCAAGCATATGCTTAAATTGAGCGCGTATTTTCAATTAGTTGTAATAGTTTGTGGGTATATGGCTTTATTAACAGATATTGGTTACAGCATAGAGATTAATGGTCAAAACTTAACTCACATAGGTTCATTTGTTGTGGTAACTTGGGCTGCTATAAAATTGTTCATGGTTAAACTAAGCTATGAAAACACTTAAAAATTAATCTACGGACCGCAGGGTCCGTACTATTACACTGTTATGCCTCTTAGGAAATTATGATTTACGTAGAAGAAAAGGACTTTAGTCGCCAAATTCAATTGTTATCTTTTTTAGCAGGCTCTACTGAGCTTTCTATTTGTGCTTGGCTGTATCCAGAGTCATCAGCATCAAAGTTGGCAAGCTTTGAGGTAACTGAAAACACTAAATCACTAATTCCAGTCACCACATACGAAAATGGTTTTCAGCCCAATTGTACTTCGCTTGTCCCAGCTAATGAGTCAAGCATTAACACCTTTCGTTCTGCACACTCCGAGCTAAAGAAAAACTGTGATAGCCTAGCACTCTATAAAAACTCTGAATCATCTTGGTTGGCGGCCACAATTGGTCATGAGGGCATGTGTCTCGTACAAGATGACAATTTATTAAATAGCCTTCTCCAAGCTGGTTTCTCTGCATCAAGTGAGGCTCCATCGTGGTGGTAAGGCATAAAAATTAATCTACGGACCGCAGGGTCCGTACTATTACACTGTTATGAGGTCTTATGGAGAATATAGTTCTTGGCCTAGTGATATCGGTTTTCGTGGCTATGCCGATAGTTTTATACGTATATATCTATCGCATATTTCAAAGTGGCGCAGCCCGAAAACTCGAGCGGTTTTTAAGTTCGCTGAATCATCCGGCTAGCGAGTATGCTGTGTTTACAGGTGGCCATCCCTACACCTGGACTCAAGTTTCGCTTGATAGTATATATATGCAACTTAAAAAGGAGGGCCACGGTGGAGGCGCTACGGTTCCGTACCCCACAAAGCCATCGTTTCTACTACGCAGCGACGAAGACCGAAAGTCAATATACATTGTATTTACCTACAAAAAGATTTTGACTGGAGTGCCCTGCAGCACACAGCAGAGTGGCTAGAATCAATGAGGCCTGTATCGGATACCATTAGTGAGCATCGTGCCAATACAACTTCATAACAATGCGTGGCAGTCGCGACTGGCGTACCGCCAGCCGCTGCACATAGGCGTTAAGCGAAAAAATGGAACTTTTCAATACCAACGAAGCAAACAGTCAGATTTATAGGAATGTTAGAGACTCTGATACTCCTATGATGATTCGCGCTCGCCAGCTTTGTCTCAATATGTGGAAAACATATGAGCCTTATGCTGACGAACACTTCGTTACGGAATTTCAAAGAGATTTTAGCGCAAGATTCTGGGAGATGGATCTTACATGCATCTTGTTAGAGCTTGGAAAAGGAATCGAGTGCCCAAAGCCAGGGCCTGACATTAAAGTTGATAATTCAATATGGATAGAGGCAATATCGCCAACTCAGGGCAATGAAGATAGCCCAGATAGGGTGCCCGAAATTGTTACGGGAATTGCCACATCCATTGATAGTGATCTTATAGCACTCCGATATACGGCATCTGTTGAAGAGAAGCATAGAAAATATCATCGCTATATCGAGGCAGGAATCATTACAAACGATGAACCCTATATAATCGCACTAAACAGCTCTCAGATTCCGGGAGCAAGTTTAGAACTGCCAATGCCTAGAATAGTTAGTGCACTTCTCTCCATAGGGAGTCAGTACGTAGAATTCGACAGGGAGTCCGGTGATGTGGTTGGTGGTGGATATCACTATAAAGAGACAGTGGCAAAAAGTAACGGAGCTAACGTTCCAATTGATATGTTCCATAACCCGGACTACGCAGGAATTAGCGCAGTACTATATTCCAACTCTGACTGTTGCAATAGAGCCGAAAAAAATGGCAGCGGGTACATCCTTGTGCATAATCCTCTCGCAAAAAACCCCATAAGAGTTGGCTTTCTAGGTGTAGGCAGAGAAGCAGTAACGACAATAGATAGCGAAACAGATTATTCCATAAGCTGGGTCAATCATGAGCCCGCTTAGCAAGGCCAGCCAGAGGGTCCAAAAAAACCGCCGCTTCGCTCTGGTTTTCGGCCCCTGCTGTCGGCGTTATGAGTATCAATGAGATTGAATGATGAATAAGGATGTTGATGTATTTCCCGATGTAGAACCAGAAGGGGACAAAGTCTACCGGCTAGCTGAAGCTGTAACTAGTTTGATTCCAGCAGGTCAAGCGGTGCTTCATTCCTTGATCTCTCCACCTGTGCAAAAGCGCATGGAGGCCTGGGTCGCCAGTGTTGAACAACGCCTGATCGTGCTAGCAAATTCAGATAAAATTGATCTTGAGCAGCTTGCCAACAAACAGGAGTTTTCGGCACTAGTTCTCCGCTCTATTCAAACCGCTGCAATAACAAGTCAAAACGATAAACTTACGCATCTGAAAAACTTCATTATTAATGTCGCCCTTAAATCAGACGCCAATGAAGATGAACTATATGTACTTCTAGATATTCTGAATGAGTTCACTCCTTCTCATATAAAAGTCCTTCATTTTTACTCAAAGCCTGAGCTTTATACGAATAAAATAGCCAAAGTTCCAAATACCTCCCCACCGAACAATCAGGCACAAGGTCGTGAGTTATCAATAGTCTTCGAGCAAGGTGATGTTGAATACTGGCAAAACATATTTTGGGCTGTTTCTGGCAGGCATGTAGTTACAAATCATACTACATCCGTGAAAGCCAATTTAGTGCAACCTCAAACTGTATCTGGTACCGCAACCCACTTAGGGTTAAAGCTATTGGACATGGTGAGCGAGTAATGCACGAGAACACTCATAAAAATTAATCTACGGACCGCAGGGTCCGTACTATTACACTGTTAGCTGTCATGAGTGCCATGAAGAAACTATTATTGTTATCAATGCTCGTGTTAAGTGGGTGCGGGGTCTATGAATGCATAGATATGAAAGTAGAGCGTGAACCGAAACCAATTGATAAAAACATAATCGTTAGCCTTGCCTTCCAAGAGCAGGAGATGAGTATGGAATTAAAGTGCGAAGAATACTACGATGCTTTATGCGCTGAGCGCGGAAACTACTGGGACGTTCGGGAGGTTGGTTCTGAAAAATCAGGTCAAACTAGCTCATTTAAATTTACTGATCCTAAACTGGGCAACGTAGAAGTTTCGGTCCCTTGGTGTGGCGATATTGTTAAAGGTCGTATGATTCCGCTGAACCATATATTGCCAAAAATAAATGGCGAAACATACTGGTTGGTGAGTACGGAAAATGGAGTTGGTAAATACCAAACGTCAAAACATATGACCAAAACAGTCAAAGAAGCATATTTTAATTTATCAATGAGTATAAACGGTGTTCAACTTAAGTAGTGTCAAAGCTAACAAAGCCATCAAATCGACCGCTTTACGCTGCGCTTCAAGCGGCAATTTATGGCGGCGTTATGTGTCTACAAGGAATAAAGTATAAATGTTCGCTGTAATATTTCGGGCAGAGATTTCAGAACTAGATTCGGAGTATTCAGCAATGGCCGAGAGAATGAGAGACCTCGCTATAAATGAATACGGCTGCAAGGAATTTATAGCTAGCACAGAAGGGAATACTGAGATTGCCATTTCATACTGGGATAATGAATCACAAATAAAGAAGTGGAAACAAAACTCGGAGCACTTATCTGCACAAGGTAAAGGCCAATCTAAATGGTATAAATCCTATACGGTCCAAGTTGTAGAGGTCGTGCGTGCATATAGTTCAAACACATAAAAATTAATCTACGGACCGCAGGGTCCGTACTATTACACTGTTAAGTGTCAAACGAGATGGAAGAATCGATCAAGAAAGCGTTATCCGAACTTGCTAGGTTTAAGTTGCCGTGGCAGGAAATGATTCGTATCCAGCTAGAGTACTGTTTGGAGGTGATTTTAGAAAAATCATCACCTGATCGCCTCGAGGAACTGAATATGGGTTTAATTGCAGTTCGGGAAATTGATGAGCGAGAAGTACTTTATTCATTGCTCACTGAAATACAATATAAAATGCAGCGTAAGTATTTGCCGTATGCTGCAAAATTAAGATTAAACATACAGCGTAGATAAAACACTTAAAACGTGTTTAACGGACCATCGGGTCTGTTAAACACACTGTTAGGCCCCTTAAGGAATCGAGCTTCGATGAAGGAACTCATATATCTCTTTATATCAATAATACTTCTTGCGAGCTGTGCCGCCACGCCTCCGTCTCCTGAAATACAAGAGTTGATTCAAAAAGCTGAAGCAGGAGATAGAGAGTCGCAATTTGAATTAGGTGGGTTATATGACTTCGGCTACGGCGTTCCACGTAGCGGAAAAGAAACGGAGAAATGGTACAAGAAGGCAGCAGAGGCCGGGCACCCGGAAGCACAAAATAGTATGGGCAGTATCTACCAAGCGGAAGAACGGTACAATGAAGCTATGTTCTGGTATGAAAAAGCAGCCGCGCAGAATAATGAGCTGGCTATAAATAATCTCGCCTACCTCTATGATCTTGGCTTAGGCGTACCTCAAGACCGCCAAAAAGCCCACGAGCTTTATCTTAAGTCTGCCAATCTCGGAGAGCCTCAAGCAATGCACAATCTAGGTCAAATGTATGGCTCGGGCCAGCTTGGCCCCGAAGACCTGATTAATGGTTGTGCTTGGACATTCCGTGCTGTTAAGTACAGCAGAGGCCCGGGCTCACTGGCTCACAAACCAGCAACTGATACCGCTGGTTACTGTGAGCGTACTCTAAATCTAACAGACCTATCAAAAGCCAAAGAGATCGCAAATAGCTGGCAGCCTTCCGGCCCTAGCGAAAATTGGCCTAAAACGTGTTTAACGGACCATCGGGTCTGTTAAACACACTGTTATGTGAAATACTAAAATGAATTATATTCCTCCGAAACCAATTCAAAATTGGAAAATCGATGAGCCAGATAAAGAACTGTATCAGGCATCAATCATGGATAATCAAACCGTTATTTCTGCGTATGGTCGTCACTCTCACGGTTCAGGGTGCAAAATAGTTTCTTGGCAGGAGTTTCTAGGCGGCGAAATGAACGAACTTGTAGCTAAAACAATGGGCGTTGAAATATTAAATGAAATTATTGCTAAACTACGATCAATCACATAAAAATTAATCTACGGACCGCAGGGTCCGTACTATTGCACTGTTAGGCACACAGGGAGATAACCATTAAGTGGGAAGCATTTAAAGAGCTGGATGTTCCCTGTTCAGATATATCTTATCAGTGGATTTCTGAGCGTGACGCTCGTTTGATTGTGACCATGCACTTTTCCAGAGTTATCGGTGGTTGCAATAAAGATCTTGAGCTGACTTTCTCAGAACCTATTGCCCTGCAATGGGAAGATGAGTCATATGGCATAATTGATCTACCTGATATTCTTCCAAAGTGCTCAAAAGATACTTTCACTAACTGGACATACCCAACATTGATTGTGCCCGATTCAAAGTGGGCTGATTTATATGCAGCAAGCACGCATACAGAAGAAGAGTACAAAAATCATAAAGTAACGCACTTCGCCTTTATAGCCATGAATGATCTTCTTCATGTGTTATCAGAGAAAAAGCCAAGTGCAAAGTTAATCGAGGTGGCAAATGCCTAACAAGGCCATCAACCATCGCCAGCAAAGCTGGCTGGACCTCCGCACTGCGTGCTCCGGCCGGTTATGGCGGCGTTAGGCTCTGAATAGTGAAATATTTCAATCTAGAGAAATATAAGCAGCAACTGGATGATGGGAAGAAGATACATTCTAAGCCTCTCATAAGCTGCCTATTTTTTCTTACGCTATATCCTATGAGTTTTTTATCAGGCTCGCTTGAGTTAATCGCAACAGCGACATTGATGTGCTTTGGGTGTTTTGTCTTCAAATATGCTCGGAGAATATTTTTACATAATGCAAAACTCGTTACCGCCGTTGCCTCACTTTATGGGGCTTCAGGTTATTGCTTCTACCTGGCACATGTGAAACACAACAGAGACTTTTCGTTTCCGGGCTTCAGTTCTATCGAGGCAATCGAATTAAGCGCTTATTTCATGGTCATTATCATATTCGGTTTGTTGGTATGTAGTGTTGCAAGTAGCGAGTACACAATTGACGATGAAGCCTAACAAGTTTGTCAACGATCGCCCTTCGGGCTGGACAGCATTAAGCGCTGCTTCGCAGCAATGCTGCCCGTTACAAAGGCGTTATGCATAAAATGGAATCAAGATCGTGTTCCTGAATGAGTTTTATATACCAATATTCCTATGCTTTTGGATAGTACTTGTCCTTATTGAGAAATTGTATTTAAGTACCTTCGGCATAAAAACAACCGAAGGTAAAATTAACTACCATTTATGGCAGTACTATAACGCTGTTGGTGTTGGGGTCCCGGTTGTCCTAATCCTTAATATTAAGGAAACTCAATACTATGCCTATGAGGTTGTGTTATTTTTACTTGTAGTAGTATTCAGTATTTATAAAGCTAAAAAAGGCTGGGTGAAGGCGTATTAAAAATGCATAAAAATTAATCTACGGACCGCAGGGTCCGTACTATTACACTGTTAAATGTATCTGCAAGCAATCGTGCACAACTCTAAAAGGAATAAAAATGAAGAAAATGTTCTTGATAGCTACTTTAAGTGTCCTAAGTCTAAGTTCGCATGCCGCAGGTGTTTGTGATAGTGCCTCGAAAGAGTTTGCGGCTGCTGTTGAAGTGTATAAAAAAGAAGGCGGGACAGCCTTCATGAAGCGTGTTCTCAAAAACGGCCCTTTGGAAAACGACACAAGATCTCTCAGTCAAGCACAAGCACTCGGACAAATAGAGCAATTTTTTGGCCCATTAAAGAGCGCCTCAGTTTTAAGTACCAAAGCCTTAGGTGCAAAGTCATGCTATATCATAGGTATTCTTGAGTATGAAAATGGGCCGGCTTTTGCAGTCGCCAACTACTATAGTGGTGCAAAAGGCGTCGGTGCTACATCTATGTTTTTCCAAACTGAACCTGAGCAAATACTTCCAAAGGAGTTTCTTGTCCAGTAAACATTTAACAAACACATCAAAAACTGCTCCACTTCGTTGCGCTGGACCTCCCTATCGGTCGGCCTTTTATGTGGGCGTTATGAGTACAATCAAATTTAGGCTCCATCATTATGAATGACGAAAATAAAAATGGATGGTTGTGGGAGCGGTATGCGCTATACATGGATTTGTATAAGTATTATTTCAGTACATCTCTGAAAATCAATGCATTTTACCTTGCTGTCACCGGTTCAATAGTTACGTATTATTTTGCGCACCCAAATGTTTCAAATATTCAATTTGCTCTTTATTTTCCCATAGTATTATCTGTAGCTATATCACTACTGTATGGTTTTGGTATCGCCACAATAGGTGCTTTGGAGCACGATATAAAAATTGTCGTAACTCGCATGGAGCTGGAAACACGAGTCACTATTTCGGCACTTTATTATTTGTGGTGGGGGTCAATCGTGCTATTAATTATTGGTGCTTTAAGTATGGTGTTTTTAATATGCGACAACTCATAAAAATTAATCTACGGACCGCAGGGTCCGTACTATTACACTGTTAAGGCCCTATGAAATTTAGCATCGCATTACTATTTGCCCTTTTAAGTTGCTCCGTTAATGCAACTGAGTGCCTGGACGCGCCAAACTCTCTCGATCCAATCAGGCACTTGGAAAAATCGAGCGATGTTTTATTTGGAACAGTTATCGGCGGTAAACTTAAAAGTAATGTTCGGCGTGGAGAAATCGCTGTAGATTTCAGCATTGCTAAACCAATCAAAGGGAATAAAAGTGGTGTAATACAGCTCAGATCACCAATGTATACTCACTTTGCAATTGGTTATAGTTACATAGTTTATCTATATGGCAGCAATGAAATTAAGCCGTGCGCAATGGTTATCGAACTTATGCCAGCAATAGAAAGTATGGAGGCTCTTTACCATCAGTCGCAAAGAACCGATGTGAACTTTGGTAAAGATCTAAGAAAATTGTTAAATCACGTGGGCTACAAGCCTTAACAAGTCAATCAATGTCGCCTACGGCTGGACAAAAAAGCGTTGCTTTTTTCGCCCATTATTGAGGCGTTAAGTGTCACCAGTAGGTAAGTTATGAGCTTTCGAATAGAGAGAAATAAGAAGGATAGAGATGCTATTGGTAATTACCAATATCGAATTTTCCAAGGAAAACGATTAGTCGCTAATTACTGGCATGACTTCCGTGGAGATGGTCATGGAATTGAATTTGTGAATGGCAAAAAAGAAGGCTGTCCGGGAAACATGACTAGTTTTCTTACTGGTGGTGGGCCAAAACCATTAGAGCTTACCGAAAAAGCTATTAATTATTTAAATGAGCGAACAGATTAATTGCACGTTATACGCAACAAACACTTAAAACGTGTTTAACGGACCATCGGGTCTGTTAAACACACTGTTAAGCATCACCAGCAAGGAGCAAGTATGAACAATCAAGCAGGAATGTCGATTGAGCGGTTTAAAGAAGAATATGAAGGCCAGCCCGCATGGGATGTGGGAAAACCTCAGAAGTATTTCGTGGAAGTATTTTCTGAGTCCGCCCCTGATTCCCCGGTCTTGGATCTAGGTTGCGGAACCGGAGATTTATCAGAGTTTGTGGCGGGCTTAGGCTCTGAAGTCCTAGGAGTAGACTTTGCGCCAAGGGCTATAGATTTGGCAAAGGAAAGGTTTTCCTCTCCGCACCATAATTTGTCCTTCAAAGTGCACGATGCTTTCAAACTAGAGGAGCTAGAAACAAAGTTTGGCACAATACTAGATTGCTGCTTCTTTCATATGCTTGATGATGAAGCACGCATCAAATATTCCAATATATTAAAAAGCATATTAAAGCCCGGCGGTAAGGTCTACATGCTAAATTTTGCTGTTGCGCTACCCACTCCAAACGCGCCCCGCGGAGTTACCGAGTCAGATATAAGATCGACCTTCACAGAAGGCTGGTCAATTACTGATATTGGGCAAAAAAATGTTGACGTCACCTTTTTGCCGGAAGGACTGGCAGGTACTTATGCTTGCATAGAGAAAAATGCTTAAAACGTGTTTAACGGACCATCGGGTCTGTTAAACACACTGTTAAATGTCTTAGGAAGTTTTGAAAATGGAATCAGCAAAGAGAATTATTTTCGCATTATCGTATTTTGCGTTTATATTCGTAGGCACAATATTTTTCTACCAGTACGATAAGTCTATAGCGTTGCTATTTACTATGGTATGTTTTGGTGCGCTTAGTTCTTATCTTGCTAATGGTAAGAGGCGTAGTAGAATTGGCTGGTTTTTTATAGGATTTTTCACAGGTGTAATGGGTGTGGCCATGGCTGGTGTAATTAAACCTATAGAAATAGCTCATGAATAAGCAACATTTAAAACGTGTTTAACGGACCATCGGGGGAACTGGCCCGATAAAACGGACACCGGTTTTATGTCTGCTTTTTCCTCAAGCAATATGGCCAATAGGTCCGCTTTTGGCACAGAGCGACTGCCGTACATTTCAATTTATTATTGAAAAATAGTCTGCTTTCAAACTGAGAATAGACTATACGATGTTGTATGCACCAGGCACTTAGTTATGTAAGCTCAAGTCTGAGCCAATACAGCTTATTTTGTTAACACCAAGCGACTTTGTCGTATCTTAATTACCAAGCGATTCTGTCGTAATCGCTAATTACCAAGGGAAACTGTCGGTCTCTTTTTTACATGTTTGTTAGTGTTCTTTTTTTGAATACTAGAGGCATGTTGAGGATGATTGTGATGGATTCTAAAGCTCAACTCACCGTTGATATAATTGCTAAAGTCGTTGAAGGCAGAATAACAATTGCCAATGCAGCTAAATTACTCAGTAAGTCTCGACGCACCATTGAACGCTATGTAAAGCGGTATCAACAAGTCGGCATTCAATTCGCGGTGCATGGTAACAGCGGAAAGTCACCGCCTAATAAAACACCCGCCTCGATTAAAAAAACGGTGCTAGCCTTAATCAAAGGCAAATATTTTGATTTGAATTTGCTACACCTTGCTGAGCAGCTAGAGGTTAACGAACACATTGTAGTAAAGCGCGAGACGCTACGTGGTTGGGCGCATAGTATCCATCATGTAAAACGCGCTAAACGCAGACGCGGTAAGGCTCGTAAACGCAGAGAGCGTATGGAAGCGCCAGGTTTAATGATGCAAATGGACGGTAGCCCGCATCGTTGGTTTGGTGATAAAAAACACTGCTTAATTGCCATGATTGATGATGCCACCAGCGAAGTACATGCAGAGTTCTTCCCCTCTGAAACCACTGTTGGTTGCTTGAAGGTCATGCGAGATTGCATTGAAACGAAGGGCTTATTTAAAACACTTTACGTTGATAGAGCAGATATCTTCGGCGGCCCTAAGCGTTGTAACTTCTCACAAATGCAGCGGGCCTGTGAGGAATTAGGTATTGAAATTATCTTCGCTAATTCACCGCAAGGAAAAGGGCGTATTGAACGTGCCTTCGATACCTTCCAAGACCGCCTTGTGCCTGAACTGAGGCTCAATAATATCAAGGACATGGCAAGTGCCAACGCGTACCTAAAACACGTGTTTATTCCGCAGTTCTGGCAATTAAAGATCCAAGTCAATACCAAACATACACAGTCGGAATTAACGCCACTGTCACCTCACGTTAACCTTGATGATATCTGCGTCATCAAAGATCATCGGAAAATACGCAATGATCACACCTTTAGCTATGGTAATAAATTTTATCTTATTGATTCACCGCTCAAACATTCAATCGCAAACCAAAAAATTGAAATCAGAAATACCAGCAAGAAAGGCTTTACTGCCCACTTCGCGGGCCGACAACTCAAGGTCTCAGAAGTCACTGAACCAAGTAAATTAGCTACCGAAGACTTAGCCATACAGAAAAAGTTAGAGGTATTAGCCTTAGTTGAAAAACTGGGTAACGTATCCGAAGCATCTCGTTTAAGTGGCGTCTCGCGGGATACTATTTACCGCCATTTAAAACTCGTTAAGCAAGGCGGTGCAGAAGCCTTAAAACGACAAGAAACGCCCAACCTGCGGCATAAAAACTGTGTGGATAAGGTAATCGAGGATGCCGTTGTGCAATTCTCAGTTGAGCATCCACACCTTGGTCAACAGAAAGTGGCACTTAAGCTCACAATTGCTCTGGGTGTTGATATCAGCCCCAATGGCGTTAGAGGTATATGGCTAAGGCAAAATATGAACACCACTGCGTTACGAGTAGAGAAAGCGCAAGCTCGGCAGAAAAGTGTATGAATCATAGCCAGTTTAGCAACTGGCTGATATGCTCATTACGACAAAGTCGCTCGGTAATTAGACCGACAGTATCCCTTGGTAATGACACCAATACAGCTTATTTTACAGCTTATTTGGTGTTAAATATCAAAATTGAATAGTTCACGAGGGTGTACGCCAAGGGCTTTTGCGACTCTAGCAATATTCCTCAAACTAATATTTCTTTCACCCCGTTCAACTCCGCCAATATAGGTGCGATCCAACTCCGCTAAATGGGCAAGCTGTTCCTGATTTAGGTCGCAGAGTTTTCTTTGCGCTCTCACGGACTCTCCAAATTTTACTAAAACCTCATCTGTCATTGCGCCTCCCACAAGTGATCTACATGATCTTGTGGTGATGACTATGGGTACACCGACTATAAGTAGCATATTGAGGTGATTTTGTTATTATGATACTTATAAGTATCATTTTATAGATTCAAGGATGTGCCTATGCTGACACAACGATGTAACTCATATTATCTGCGGGAAGAAGACGGTCTCTATACCTCGTCATCGCTGATACCTCTAATTTATAGCGGCTTACTTGAACAGAGTCCTTGGCAGCAGCTATTAGTGACTTTGCGCGAAGTTATGGCTTCTGACGTGGCGGCAATCACGCTCCGTACTGGAAGTCAGCACTTGTCACCAATGATAATTTGGGATCGAGAGCAGCCTCTGACTCAAAATCAAATCAGTCAAGCTCAAGCTGATCACGCTCGATTATTGGGTGATGACCCACTCAATCAATTGCTTCGCCAGTCTGGTGATATCTTTATTCTTGAAGAGGTTATTGAGCGTGATGCATTGGAGGCAAGCGATTTCTATCAATGCTTAATGAAGCCCTACGGCATTGAGCATCAAATAGGTATGTGTTTTGCCGAACCGAGTGGTTGGGTTTGTACCATTGGATTGATGCGTGGCGGAGAGCGATCTGCATTTAATTCAACGGACAAAGAAATTTTATTAGAGCTCTTGCCGCACCTCGAAAAATCGCTAGCGGTATTGGCTCGACTCAAACACAGCGAAGTGGAATGCTCGGTGTTTGAGCAAGCGTTGGATAAACTGGGACTGGGAGTGATTCTACTTGATCGTCATGCTGAAGTAGTAGATTGTAATGAGGTTGCCAAGAATATGCTGAGAAAGCATGAGAGCCTGACCATACTCAATAACCGATTATTTTCTCAGCGTGACAAAGAGGCCTTGGATAAATCAATTCAGGAAGCGATAGCAGCGAGTGATAGCCATCCAGCGATTCCCTATATTCAACCTGTCAGGTTATCAGCGGGATTTGAGGAGCTTGGTTTATTAATACGGTCAATTGATACGGCACTGTATCAAAGTGATAAAAGCCCAAAAGTTATCGTGTACCTCAGTAACCCAATGCGTGATAACGTTTTATCCACACAGCTTATCCGATGTCTGTTTGGGCTTACTGATACAGAGGCCCATGTGGTGATGTTACTTTGCAATGGTTTTACGTTGAGTGAAGTCGCTCTCAAGCTAGACGTTGCTGAAAATACGGCGCGTGTGTATTCAAAACGTATTTTTGCGAAACTTGGGGTAGGGCGCCAAGTAGAGTTGGTCCGAATGGTTCTAGGCAGCGTAGCCTTGCTAGCCTAAAAAAGAACTGCAAGTTCAGATGGTTCATTGAGTGATTCAGGTTAACTTAAGGTGGAGCGCAGCCACTGGTGGCGAGTAGTTCTTGAATGAATAATAAAAAGAAATAGCCTGACCATGGGGCATTCACCCAGCTACCGGCGAAGGTTGTGTTTGCCAAGCGATCAGGTCTGTTTGTAGCACGCTGTCTATATGTTTGAAATAGATCTAAGAGGCTAGGATGTAGAGATGTGAACATATAGAAAAAGCTCTAATTATAGAGCTTTTTCCCTTGTCAAAATTATTTATGTTTGTGAGTTTTTAAGCTTTGATGTTTAGGTTTGTTTTCAGGTGTCACGCGTTGACGTTTGTCTTTCTTGCCTGTTGAGTCCGCGATTGGCTTGGGCCGGGTTTAATGGTCATATCAATAATTCCTTCTGTTATGATTGGTTTATAGTAAGGTCTGTAATAATAGTAAAAAGGCGTTGTCCGCGTTACCACATTTAGCTGGGGGGCTTATTTGAAAATTCAATCTTATTTAAATAAAAATTAGGAATCACAAATAAAGCGTTTTTTCGGACAATCAGATCTTTTAACCTTAAAATAACACATATGATTTAAAGAGCGTCTGGTCCAAGTACATGAGAGAAAGAGTAGAGTTAAAAAGTTCAGTTTTTACATCCATTCTTGTCACATGTGATTTTTTCTGAACTAGCCACCCAGTGGCTAGGATTTTCAGTTGTATCAAATCCACATCCTGTTTGGCCTCCTTTAGACCCTTGGTGTACCTCTTCAGTTGGTGTGTGTTTTACCGTCATAATAAATCCCTCCTCATAGGTGCCAACCGATTGGTTAGCAGTGAGCAAAATATACTTGAAGAGATTATCAAAATATGATCTGTATGTATATACAGTTATTTGTAGAGCGCAAGGACAGAGCCCGCGAGCTCTTTGATTTTATCCCTTAACACCGGCGGAGCTTGAACCTCAACTAATCCGCCGAACTTGAGGATGTCTCTGACTAACTCGTTATCTTTATTAAAAGGGAATGATAATAGATACTTGTCACCTTCCCACCAGCTTTTTTGATCTGGGTGCCACTGTTGGTTAGCTACTTCATAAGACACTGGGGGAGAAAAAATAAGTTTGGCCTCATGTTTAGCTTCACCTGAAAAAATACCGTAAGATTGAGCATAATGATTAATCAGATTAGCATGCAATACTTCCTTTGATTTTTTTTTATTCAATTCAACCTTGCTCATGCGGGCTAACATAAATGATCTCAGCTCTTTCCTAAGGTGACACCATGCATCGAGATACCAGTTTTCACGATAATATATTAGCTGCTGCGGGCTTATTTCTCGGTTAGTCTTATTTTGACTGTAGTCGGTATAACTTAAATTCATACGTACTCCAGAAAGCAATGCCTCACTGGCTTTTGTGAATACCTCTGCCTTTGTAAAATGTTTTTCTAATGGAAGCCATTTTATTTTTGATGAGACGGAGGTCAATTCTATTCCTCGTGCCCTCATGAGTTTCTCAACTTGCTTTTCAAAAATATCAAACTCTTTGGTCAGTAGCCCTTCATCTATAGAGTGTATAGCCTGTGCAATGACCACAAGGCTTTGTAATTCTTGGCCGGTCATCCATAAACCTGGTAGTTCGTAATCTTGATCTGATGGAAAATACCGATAGCCATGGTCAGCTCTACTGAATTCAATTGGTGCATTCAGATGGTCTCTCATCGACTCAATAGAGCGTTTTACTGTTTGGGCAGAGCATTCAAGTTCTTTTGATAGATCAGTTAAAGGAACTGGTCTTCTATTACATTTAAATATTCTGTGTAATTGTTGAATTCGATCAAATTTATCCATAAAACCCTCTGGCAAATAAACTGGAAATTGCCGCTAATTGAACCGCACTGATATTATTGAAGAAAAAACTACCTGATTAGTATCTTTCATTGGTCGCTTGCATGACTGTAAACTTGTTACTGCTTTACAAGGGGCTGGTTGTTATATCATGAAGCTTATATTGATAGGAAAATAAATATTGACCTGAAGATCTTTCTTTCCTAGATGGAAGATTAACCCGCGACTCAGACCACCATTTTATCGAGAATAACAGCATGTTTTAATTCTCGACGAGGAGGTGTTGGTGAAAGAACTAAACTATCATCTAAAAACTCTGTGCGAACGTAATCAGGATGGCAGTCGCAGTACGCAAGCTGAACGTTTCCAGTTGTTACAAACGATGGCTAGTCATCTTAATGAGCTAGGTTATCGACGCATGGAGGCTAAATCACTCAAGCCAAAACATGTTGATGCATTAGTGGCTAAATACCTCGATGAGAATCTTGCACCGGGTACGGTCAAGAATCGCCTGGCCGCTTTGCGCTGGTGGGCTGAAAAAATCGGTAAGCAAAACGTCGTTGCTAAAGATAATGCCTTTTACGGGATTGCTTCTCGTGTTTTTGTTACCAATGTGTCGAAAGCGCGCGATCTGGATCTTGAACTGCTCGGAAACATCAGCGACCCCCATTTAAAAATAAGTCTGGAACTACAAAAGGTATTTGGCCTCCGCCGGGAAGAGGCGATTAAATTTAGTCCGGACTACGCAGACCAAAATACATTTATTCGATTGAAATCTACTTGGTGTAAAGGTGGGCGTGCGCGTGAAATTCCTATACGTACGGACGAACAACGCGATGTTCTAAGGCGGGCGCGATTGGTGGCCGGGAAAGGTTCATTGATTCCGTCGCATCTGATGTATGTGCAGCAAATGCGACTCTATGAACGTGAGACGCAAAAAGTAGGCTTATCCAAGCTGCATGGATTGCGTCATCGCTATGCACAAGAACGCTATCTGGAGCTAACTGGCAAACACGCACCGGCCTGTGGTGGTCCAATCCGTAGTGAGTTGAGTGAAGAAGAGCGAGCTAGCGATACGGTGGCTCGTTATGCAATTTCTCAAGAGCTCGGTCATGAGCGAGAGCAAATTACGGCAGTGTATCTCGGGCGTTAAAGTCAGTGTCTGGCCGTTACGCTCAGCGGGCTCTGCCCCTGACGCTAAAACTCCATAACGAATCGCACTGTGGCTATTGCAGTCTCAATAGCAACGAGCAGCTACGCTGCCAACAAATCGGCATGACTTGAAAGCGTTGCCAACAGCAGTTGCTGCGTTAGCCAGTTATGCCACCCTACGGGAGAAATGATTTCCCGTAGGGACATCTTTCTCTTTTTTATTCACGATGAGGAGAAAGATGATGGAGTATTTAGAAATGCGTGGTGCAGTAAAACTCAAAGCGGATGCCGATAAATCTGTCGTGTATTCTGTTCTTGATAAGTTACGAGAAACAGAGTTTGTCGATGCAGGCTATATCGATATACGCATTGAGGAAAACATTCTGAGTATTAGTGCCGAAGGTACAATTTCAGAAAGTTACAGTACCCGAAGATTGTTGGCACGACTTCAGGGCCAGTTGACAGAAACGTCGATGATAGGCGTTTCAAGCGTAAGATGGGAAACTCTCGTGGTACTGAAACACTGGCAGCCAACACTGGCTATGCGATTGGAGGCGGCCGATCAACTGGTCTTTGCCAACTAACGTACTCTATAGCACCCATGATAAAGGCCTGGCTCCCGTCAGACCTTTATCATTTTAACTCTCACCTCAACATGAAAATCACCATTCAATTCTTTCTTTTACCTGTGAATGCTTTTCGCTGCTAATAGCAAACCGCCATCGATAATCTGGTGGCCGTGTTCAATCAACGGAAGAGGGCGTTATTAATGCGAGAGATAGACTTTGGCAAATTGGGCGTGGTCTTAGCGCTAGTGTTATTTCTTTCGCCATGTGCGTTGGCAGGCATAGCAGAAAGCCGTACTTTTGAGAGCCGTTACCTGTCCGTCCAGGTCGGACCGGAGCAAGCGCAAACGGATTTGTTACAAAGCATTATCGAAATACGCATACCTGAAAAAATTACAACAGTAGGGGAAGCGCTGAACTACCTGTTAAGGCCATATGGATTCCAGCTCGATATAAATCCTGATTCGGATGAACAGTACCTCTTGTTGATGTTAGCGCTCCCGGAACCACATCGAGGTTTGGGGCCGATGACGCTAATGGAAGCGGTTACCACGTTAGGTGGACACAGTTTTCAAGCTTTAATCAATCCTGTTAAACGCACGGTGAGGTACCAATTGCGTGAAGGGTTTACTCAATTCGCTACCGATACAGATTCGGAGAAAGCAAAACAGCAGTGGCTAGCACGGAAGGAAGTCGAGTCAGTGTCATCGGAAGAATTGAAGATTATTGCAGTCGAGCAGCAACGTTATGTCCCCGTACTGCGGGGTGATAGTTTAAGTTCCATCGTAAACAATCTTGATCTCAACGGGATGACAACGGATCAATCTCTGGTTCATCTCTTTCGCGCGAATCCTCAGGCGTTTGCCAATCACAATATGAATCATTTACTGGCAGGTGAGATGTTAACGATCCCGCCTGTTGAGATTGAGGCGTTACCCACTGCAGTAGAGTCCAGTCAGTTAGTGGATGAACATTATCGCCTATGGAAGAAACGTTTTTGGCGTCAGGGTGAGGTAGCGCCATGAACAGTCTTCGGATTACACCAAGTATATTGATTTCGATGGTGGCAATCGTCTGCACTGCGAATGCAGATAAGAATGAGGCTTTATCGAGTGTTTCACAAACTCCCGACACTGAAACGCCAGTCAGCCAAACCCTTGAGTTGAAAACTTTAGCAACGCACTGGGGGCTAGAGCAGAGTGAGTATCAACGCTATCTCAGTTTAATGCGTGGTCCGCTAGGCAAGTGGAATCCTGACCTTGATCCATTGTTGGCCCTCGGTATGTTTGCAACATCGATACAGCAAGAGCAACGTTATGCCGAGCTATATGCGCAGCAAGAATTTGATTTAACCGAGCGTGCATTGCAATTTCAGCAAGCCTACCGAGTCGCCTTCGAACGTTTGTACCCCAACACTGCAATGCTAAATCAACCATTACTGGCACCTTACTTTGCACACCAGCAACAGAAATCTGCGACCAGAGACGCTAAACGATTAGCTCAAAAGCGTTTTGCCGACAGTGATCGCCTGCTGCTATTTGTTCCATCGAACTGCCGTCAGTGCTTGCCTACAATCAACCGGTTGGTAAGCCTGTTGTCTGGCACGCAACACAGTGGCGTCGATGTCTATGTACGCGATGCTCAGGACGATGAGGCTGTCAGAGTATGGGCGACGGCACACGGTATCAAAACCATATGGTTCAATAATGAGCAATTAAGTTTGAACCGGGATGAAGGTCTACTGCAAAGACTAATGAATCAATCTACAGGTTCGGCGGCAGATGCGATGCCGATTTTTTTGAAACGTAATGGACGTTTTTTTCAATTGAACAGGGAGAGTTTAGGGCTATGAATTATGGTTTTGCTAAGCCATTGATTGCGGGTGTTACGTTGATGCAGTCGGTCGCTACGGTTGCATTAGACAACGTGCCCGTTGCTTATTGGATTGTCGCCAAGAGCCAACAAGTGCCTGTGGATATTCTTTATGCCGTAGCGTTGACAGAAAGTGGTAAGCCCTATCAGGGCGAACAGATGCCGTGGCCATGGGCGCTAAATATCGATGGCCGGAGTGTCTTTTGTGAATCCCGGCAAGAGGCAGTTCACCGGGTGGCCCAAGCCATCCGGCAAGAGCA
Source organism: Oceanicoccus sp. KOV_DT_Chl (assembly GCF_900120175.1). Lineage (NCBI taxonomy): Bacteria > Pseudomonadati > Pseudomonadota > Gammaproteobacteria > Cellvibrionales > Spongiibacteraceae > Oceanicoccus > Oceanicoccus sp. KOV_DT_Chl. The sequence goes on along the minus strand of NZ_FQLF01000002.1, from coordinate 180,529 downwards.
GTCGGTCGATATTGGTTTGATGCAGATTAATTGGCGATGGCACCGACAGCGGTTTTCTACTATCGATGATTCATTGGTGCCTATAAAAAATCTTAGCGCCGGTGCCACCATTTTGTATGAGCAGTTTGAACAGACGAATGATTGGTGGGAGGCGGTAGGGCGTTACCATGATCCCGGCCAAGATACGGAATCACTCAACAGCGCACAGCGCTATCGAGAGCGAGTAAAACAGCATTGGCGGGAGTGGTTCTAATGCGAGGGCTAGTCGGACTGCTGTGCCTGTTGTTGTGTTTAGGTGCTCATGCCAGAGAACCACTGACGGTGATTTATGATTCGGTGGATACCTTGCCACTGGAACCCTATTTGCCGAAACCCGTGTTACAAGAAAAATCGCTTATCCAGAAAAAGAAAAACCAGTTGCCTTTCAATTTACCTGTCACCACCCCTTCGATGCAGCCGGGGAAGGCCGCGGTCACTCCTAAAGCATTGCCTTATTTGCAGCGGCCCTTGTTTCTGGTGGGTGCTGATCAGGTATCAAAAGACTGGTTGGTCGAAAGACGCGAACAGCTTATCCATCTCGGTGCTGTCGGCCTGTTGGTTGAGGCAAAGGATCGTCAAGAGGTTGAATCTGTCTTAGCCATTGCCGAAGGATTAAAGCTGGTACCCGCTTCAGCGGAAGGCTTCGCGGCGAAGTTGGGTTTAACCCATTACCCCATTCTGCTATCAAAAGAAGGTTGGGAGCAGTGACAGATCATTACGAAATCGAGGTGTTACTACGTCCTCCTGTCGAATTATCGTCAGCAATAGTGGCGCTGAGTTGTGCGGCAACGGTATTGATGGCACCACGACTCTTAATGATGACGCCGTCTGTTGCATTGTTCAGCGCAGCTTGTCTTGGTGGTCTTGGCTGGTGGCGAGGACGACAAGCGTGGCGCGTGATTCAGTACCAGCGTCACCTTAGACGCAGTCCACGTTATGTCATGTCTTCGTCACAAGTACCCGTGAGTCAATCCGTGTTGTTTTTAGGGCGAGGTTTTCGCTGGAATCAGGCACACACTGAGCGACTCTATGCCGCCCGCGATAAACGGGCTGAGCGTTATCTGCAGTCTGGAAGGATCAAACAATGGGTTCGTCGCAAGGAGATCGAGTGGGAACATGTCCCGCTACTAAAAATGATCATGCGATTAACCGCAACAGATTCCCCTCTGAATCCCGTCCGTCCGCCGCCTGCCATCGGGGGCAATGCCGTCATTCACGGCGTCGGGATCAGAGGGGAAACCAATGCCACCATGCCGCTCAGTGATCGGGTGGGGCATATGGTGGTGATTGCCCGAACGCGCCATGGAAAAACCCGATTGGCCGAGGTATTAACCACTCAGGATATTCGACGCGGTAACAATTGTGTGATTGTGTTAGATCCGAAAGGCGACGCCGACTATTTAAAGCGTATCTATGTTGAGTCCCAAAAAGCAGGGCGTCAATTGATCATCTTTCATTTGGGTTATCCTGAACTGAGCGCCCGCTACAATGCTATTGGCTCCTTTTCACGAATTACAGAAGTCGCCACCCGAATTGCCAGTCAGTTACCTGGTGAGGGTGACGCCAGTGCATTTAAAGAATTTGCCTGGCAGTTTATCAATGTGATTGCGGTGGCGTTAGTGGCCATGGGTCAAACGCCGGATTACCTTAAAATACGGCGCTATATCACCGATATTGATGCACTGTTGATTCTTTATGGCCGACATTGGCTAGCCGAAAATGGCCCCGACGATTGGCAGGATGAGCTAGGCGAATTACAGGACAGCATTAATCTGAAATCACTGCCGCGTATTGATCTGGGTAAAGATCTTGAAGCTGTGGCGATGGTTCGTTATCTCAATGCCCATGTGACCTTTGATCAGGTGTTAGAAGGGCTAATTTCAGCCTTCCGCTACGACCGCGAATACTTCCTAAAAATCACCGTATCCATCAAACCGTTTTTGGAAAAACTGACCACCGGTAATATCGCTTCCATTCTGGCGCCGGATACATCTAACGCTGAAGATCAGCGGCCAGTATTGGAGTGGGCGCAAGCGATACGCTCTAATGCAGTGGTCTATGTGGGTTTAGATGCGCTCACCGACCCTGAAGTGGCCAGCGCCGTAGGCGCATCCATGTTCAGCGATTTAACCAGCTTAGCGGGCCATATTTATAAGCACGGTATAGAGCCAAGCAATACGGGTCACCAAGCCAAACGTCCGCCAGATATAGTAATTCACGGTGATGAGTTTTCTGATTTGATCGGGCCGCAATTTAAAACACTGATCAACAAAAGTGGTGGTGCTGGCTACCAGCTGAACCTGTACACCCAAACCTGGAGCGATCCTATTGCGGAACTGGGCAGTGAGGCCAAAGCGGGGCAGCTGGCTGGTAATATCGGCACCATGCTAATCATGGGTGTGAAAGAAATCGCGACGTGTGAAATGTTCACCAAACAGCTACCGGAAGTGAGCGTCAGCGAAATCATGGCAGTATCAGGTGTCACAGATAATGAAGAGTCCGTTTGCGGTTTTACCTCGAATAATCAAGACCGGATAAGCATCAGTCGTGTGCCGATGATCTCACCTGCGGATATTGTCGCTTTACCCAAAGGTCAGGCTTTCGTCCTGCTTAGAGGCAGTGAACTGTGGAAAATCCGTATCCCCATGCCGTCCAAAACGGATGATCAGGAGCTACCGGACGACTTGGGCGACATGCTCCAGCATATGCGGCGCAGCTATACCTCTGTAGTGGATTGGCCCAGCTACTATGGCCGATAGGCAGGGGTGATAAACCCATGGCCAAGCCACAACAGTACCAGCCCCCCAAAAGAAAAGAGCCCGGTCTTCTCGGTAACTTATTTTCAGCACTGGTTCAGTTGGTGGTTTGGTTAATCATCAGTTTGATGCTGTCGATCATCATCGAGTGGATAGGTATGATCTGGTTCTGGCCAGAGATGGGCAGTGAACACGCCAAAGCGGTACTAGCCACTGATCAAACCTATCTTAACCAGCAGCTGTACGACCAATCCATCCCAATAAAAAATGATGTTGTTGCCACTACTCATCAAGCAGTAACGTGGATAGCCCATCAATCCTGGTTCGAAACTATTATTCAAATGGTACCGAGTGCTTCGGCGGGTACCTTCGCAGTATTTCAGGAATGGGCGCATGACCTCTATCAGCAATACCGTGACTACCTACAAGCATCCACCTATGTCACACAAACTTTTGTCATCCGTTTAGTGCTCATAGTATTTTCACTACCGATCTTCTTGCTAGCAGCACTTGTGGGCGGTGTTGATGGATTAGTCGAGCGAGACCTCAGGCGCTGGGGCGGTGGGCGTGAAAGTAGCAATGTTTTCAATCTGGCGAGAAGATCAATTGTGCCTGCCTTTATCGCGGCCTGTGTGGTCTACATCAGCCTACCAATTGGTGTTAGTCCAGTAATTGTCATTCTGCCCTTTGCCATTCTGCTTGGTTTGGCTGTCCGTATTACATTTGAGCGATTAAAGAAGTATTTCTAATGTGGGCGACTCGATCTGAATAGGGGAAATTCTAAGCACTCAGCGGCTTTTGCTCGTAAGCAATGCTTTTTGTGGCGGGGCTGGTCTTTGAATAGCGTGCTTAGGGAACTAAAGTCTTTGAGTTTATTTGGTTTTTATTGGGTTTAACCTTATTCTTAATATATTCTGCTTTTTTATATACTCCTGGACAGGGTGCGCCAACGGCATATAGCTGATAATAATGGTTAGTAGTAGAAACCACTGTATTTACCAGATTCATTCAGGAATTGATGAGTGATGATGAATATAAGGAGTTGCAGGAAGCTTTGGTGAATCGACCGGACTTAGGCGATCTCATTAAAGGCTCAGGCGGTATTCGAAAAGTTCGTTGGAACTTGGAAGGCACAGGTAAAAGCGGTGGTGTTCGCGCTATCTATTACTGGGTGGTGAACGATGATCATATTCGCATGTTGTATGTTTACCCAAAGGGTAAGCAGGCCAACTTGACGCAGGCTCAGGTTGCGCAGTTAAAAGCCATTGTTGAGGAGTGGTGACTATGAAAAAAGATATGTTCGATGAACTGATGACCAGTGTCCAGGAAATGGATGGTATCGTCAAAGGTAAGAAAAAGGCGTCTCGCAGCTTTGACTTTCCTGAGCCAGAAGTAAAAGTGATTCGTGAACGCTTAGGCGTATCCCAAGATAAATTTGCAATGATTTTAGGGGTTAGCAAACGTACCGTTGAAAATTGGGAGCAAGGTCGTCGTCACCCGACTGGTGCTGCTCGCTCTTTATTACGGATTGTTGAGGCTGATCCAGAGCATGCTTTGCAAGCGTTGAGTGCATAAATTAATAAAAATATTCTAATGACTGTTGTGTGCCCAAAGCGGACATGAAATTTTATAATGATACAATGGATTGATGTGCAAGGGCTCCCAAGGAGGCACTTATCTCAAGCGAAAAATCTAATCGCCTAACCATTTATTTGGCAAAGAATAAGAGTAAGGCAGATAAGGAAATCATTAAGGATATTGATGCTCTTTCTTGTTTCTCAATAAACTTAGATGGTGCTGAGGAAGCTAATTTATATATTAGAAAAGCGGAGCCGCATCCACCATCATGGGCAACCTTATTCGCGGGCCATGTCGACAAGAAGGAAATTGGAAATAGTAGTTCCCCAGGCGCTGTTTTAGTCATCGAACTCAAGCAAGCTAAATTTATGATAACTTTTGGATTGGGGAGGCATTTAATACAGGAAAGCTTAATTCAACGAGATTATGGTTTAAAGGTAGCGCTCAATAGTATTGGTGAAGATAAGCTCAGAAGTATCGATAAAGCATCTCACGAAAGAACCCCCCTTAACTCAAGAACCCAAGCCAGCAAAGGCGTAGATATATTCGAATTAGCTCTGAATACGGAAGTTGACCTTTTAACTGCGATAACAGGCAGCTCAAAGGTTGAAAAGTTTGGTGCGCAGGTTACTGGAAGAGATGCATTAACTCTAAATGTTAAAGAGGGACTGGATGGGTTTTGTGGAATACTTAAAGAAACGCATAAGTTTTATAAAAAAGGCGACTATAAAAAATCATTTGGTTGGGTCGATAATTTCCGCCGAATAAAAGATGATGCGCTTCTAGATAATTTGGACTTGAAGTTGTTAAAGCTGTTAAAAACAAGTCCTATACCTGCTAACTGCTGGTTGGCTGAACCAGAAATTATTGACTGGGAAGCTACTTCATTTTACGTCTTAGAGAAAAAAGGAAAAAGGACGAATTATTATCCAGAGCTAAGGCTAAATAAGCTAATAGAGGTTATTAATAGTAAAAATAATTCATATTTTATTGAAGATATTCGAAAGCACACAATATCTTCAACAGATGATAACTATAATGTTATCAAGTCATGGTCGGCATATAACTGCCTATACGCTGAAATAAATGACAGTGGCAGTTTATATATCCTTCAAAATGGAAGCTGGTTTAATGTTGAAGATGACTTTGTAAATAAAGTAAATTCTGCAATATCAAAAATTGATAATTACACACATAAGCTCCCCATTTATGACCACGATGGTGAGGGCGCATACAATGATTTTGTTGCTACTCATAATTCCTATGTTTTAATGGATAGAAAAAATGTTGTGCATGGCGGAGGAAGAAGCAGTATCGAATATTGCGATCTTATTAAAGATGGAGCGGATTTAATTCATGTGAAACGCGGAACAGCATCAAGCAGTTTAAGTCACCTTTTTGCTCAGGGTGAGGTTTCAGCCGAGCTATTTAGCAGTGATTCGAAGTTCCGTGCAGCGTTAAATAAAAAGCTTCCTACTGAGCTTAAAATTAAGGATGTTAACGCGCGGCCTGATACTGGCGATTATAAAATAGTATATGCAATTGTCTCAGAGAAGGCCGGAGTGCTGACCTTACCTTTCTTCTCGAAGGTAAGGTTGAAAAACGCCTATTACCATGTGAATAACTTGCTGGGATATCAGATGGCTATTTGTAAAATAGATGTTTCAAATAACTATAAAGTTAAGTCCAAAGGGAAGTAAATGGAATATAGTTATACATCATATATTAGGGGTTAGCTCACGCAGTATGCCAAAAGAATTAGTAGATAACTCGTTAGCACCCTGTAGCTTTAGTGTAAGTGCAGACTCATCTATTGAGGAGCATTTTGAGGCTGCTATTGATTTATGGAAGGTAAATAGAGCAACTCTAGGGCTATTTCCTCGCGGTGCATTTGAAGATCATGCACGAAAAAACCTAATTTTATACCTCTTAGATAGGAGTGAAGTTAAGGGGTACCTTTTATACAGGGTGGCTCGGCAGCGTGTAGCAATTTCCCACCTTTGTGTTTCAGGTGAAATTCGAGGAAAAGGTGGTGCGCGAATTCTATTCGAGGCTCTTAGGCAGCATGCCGATGATGGACACTGTAAAGGTATTGAGGTTCGTTGCAGGAGTGATTATGAGATCAGTAGAATGTGGCCTAGCCTTGGTTTTGAGCATGCTGGGCACATGCAAGGTAAGGCCAAAGGGGGATCAGAGCTAACTATTTGGTATTTTAAATTTGATATACCAGATTTCTTTTATGAAATGATGCCTAGACATGATGATGACAGCCTTACTTGGGCGGTCATTGATGCCAATATTGTGTTTAAGATGAGTGATCCAGAAAAGGCTGAAAATGAAGAGGCTTTAGCATTAATATCGGACGCGATGACACCATATGTAAGGTATTTTGTCACACCTGAAATATTTGTTGAAACAGAAAGAAAAAAGAACCCCAAAGAAAAAAAGTCAGTAATTCTCAGGCAAAAAAGTTTGAAAAAATTGAAATAAAAAGAACTGCTTTTGAGAACTATCGCAACAAGCTTTTTCCTTTATGGGGTGATAATTTAAAGGATAGAGATCGATCTGATCTGCATCATATTGCCTATTCAGCGGCAGCTGGATTTCAATACTTTATAACTCTGGATACTGGCATTTTAGCTAGAGCAGATGAAATCTATGAGGTTTGTAATATTTCAGCTCTTCGTCCTGTAGAGTTCATCACTCAATTGGATCAAATCGAAAATCTAGAAAAATATACCCCCCGTTCAATTTCTCGTACAAGGTATCATGTTCATTGCCCCTCAAGTGAAGAGGTCACTTCCATTGCGGAGCATTTTTGCCTTCCTTCTCACGGGGAAAAGAGGAAGGTTCTAGAAGCAAAAATACGAACTGCGATAGCAAACCCTAATCAATATAAAGCATTATTGGTATCTAGTGATGATGATCAAAAGGCAGTCTTTTTATGCTTTAAAAAGGCAGGCGGTGAACTTTCAATAGATGTTATGCGGCATGCTGGTGATGTAACATCGAAGACTATAGCTCAAAATTTTGCATGGGCAGAAATATTTTCTCATGCTGATGGGGGAGTGTCTTTGATTAAATATACCGATGACTATTCCTCTTTCCAAAATGATGATCTTTTTCAGACTAACGGTTTTATTAAATCGGACAATGGTTGGGTTAGGTTTTCAGCTAATATCATATGTAATTTAGCAACGGCAAAAGATAAGGTTAGCCAGTTCTCCTCTGGTTTGGCCGAAATAAATGACCATGCTAGAAATAGTTTATCCTCCTTTTTGCAAGCAGAGGATAACGCAGCCCTCTATGAAGAAGCTTTTTGGCCTTTGAAAGTTACTGACGGTAATGTTCCAACTTACTTGATACCGATCAGGCCTGTTTGGGCTCTCCACCTGTTTGATGAGGGGCTTGCTGAAAAAGAACTCTGGGGTGCTGATCCCACCAAGCATTTTAATATTGAAAACGTGTATTATAGATCCCCCAAGCGGTTTAGTATGGTTTCAGGAGCTAGAATTCTATGGTACGTAAGTAGCCATGGCGCAAATAAAGTGAGCGAAATTCGTGCTTGCTCAAGGCTTATATCTTCTGAAACTGATACTGCTAAAAGGTTATTCAGAAAATATAAAAGACTTGGTATCTATGAATGGAGTAACTTAATGGAAATCACTAAAAATGATCCAGATGGAGAGGTGATGGCTATGAGGTTTTACCAAACGGAGTACTTTAAGAACCCCGTTGAGCTAGAAGATTTCCAAAAATATGGCATCAACGGCGCACCTATAAGTCCCAAGAATACTACGAATGAGCAATTTATAAATCTTTACACTGACGGAATGAATAAAAGTGGATAATAAAGCTGTACTTTTTTCGATTAAACCAAAATATGTATCTCTTATTTCAGCAGGAGAAAAAAAATATGAGTTAAGAAGGAAATGTCCTAAGGTTAGTGCCGGAGATTTAGCTTTGGTTTATGAATCGAGTCCTACCATGTGTTTAGTTGGAGCTTTTGTTATTGGTGATATTATTCAAGGAAAGCCAGCATCACTTTGGAGGAAAGTCGGAGCACAGTCAGGCGTTAGTCGGCAGGAGTTTTTAGAGTACTTTAATGGGTGTGATATGGCATCAGCTATAGAGATTTCACAATACTGGAACTTGGATCAGCAAGTTCCATTGAAGCAATTAAGATCCAAAAACAAGATTGAACCACCTCAAAGCTATCGATATTTATGCCAAGCTATAACTGGACAGCTACTTACTCAGGGAGCTGGGTGAAAATTTTTAAATTTTCTGAATGGTAAGAATGAGAAGACTATACGTAATTGGTTAAGAGTTCGATCTCTATTACAATTTGGAAGCAGGACATGATCATTTTGATTCGTTTATCAGAAAGAATTACCAAGGTATATATGATCAGTTGGTCGAATATTACGGGCCCCCTAGCGTCAAACGAGATTTTTTATGGCCGGATTATTGAAAATAATCTATTCCTCTTGGATGCTTCCAGTGATTATTTAGCCAATCTAGGCTCAGCTCCTTACTTTTGACGCTGATGAAAGGAAATCACACAAAACCACTTTAGTAGCACTTCGGCTCAGCGAAAAAGATATTAAGCTGATTCAAGTTAAGGATTTTTCTATAGCAAACTGAAATTTGATACGTTGAATGAATATCCGCTATTGGCGTTAAAAGACACCCACGCGTCCTGTGCCTTTTAGTCTCAATGAGGTAAAGTTTAACTAGCTTCCCGAAATCCAGTTTTTGGGTGTTAGGCTGCGTGAAGATATACCGCCATTTTAGTGTTGAGTGAAGTAGCTGCTCACTAATGGAATTTAACATCAAGCTGGGAGGTAGAGCGACATTCTCTCAGCTTTCTATGGAATCGATGCTACCATGAAAAAAATTTATTTCGCTCATAACACATGCCTCAATTCCTCCTACGATCTCAATGTTCTACGGACTGGCCTAGATCAAGAAGGTCTTGAAATAGTCTCGCGGCCAGAGGACGCGGACGAAATAATTTATTCCGGTTGCTCTGTACGTAGCCGCTGGGTGGACGACGCCATTATTCAAATTAATGAGGCTAGCAAGCGCGCTCCTCAAGCGAAAATTCATGTCACCGGCTGCATCGCAAATACAAGCGCAGCCATGGTACTCAGCAAAACTTCAATTCCAGGCCTGACCTTCAGCACGATGCCCGAGATTCTCAGCAGTTACACCCACCTCCAGTTTTCTGAGGTCGATCAGCTGCTATCTCAAAACTCAAGCGTCAGATTTGAAAACAACGACTCTGATGGTCTCCAGAATCTTCGTCAACGCGTAGGAGCCTCTAAGGCATCTATCGTTGCCGATCTGCAAGAAGTTGATCGTCTCCATGGGAGCCATGCAGAGCGTTTCTATCGACAGACAACCAAAGGGTTTGTGTTTTACGATGAACAAGACCCGTGCGAAATGATCACGGTTACGCGGAGCTGTCTCTACAAATGCACCTTCTGCAGTATTCCTCAGGGACGTGGCAAGTTTGAGTCGGTCCCATTATCTAACATTGTTGAAAAGGCTAGAAAAGCGGTAGAACAGGGAAAACACCACATTGTTTTGATTGGCGACGAGATCGGTAACTATCACGCGCCAGATTCCCTGGCACGTTTTCCCGAGCTTGTAGAGAGTCTGCTCGCCCTCGATCCTGCTTTAACAATCTCGGTTAGGTACATAGAGCCTAAGCCCTTCCTGAGGTTCTCCAAAAGGATTCTTCAGTGGAGCATAGATGGCAGAATCCGGCTTCTATATATATCAATTCAGAGCGGTTCTGAGCGCATTCTTAAAGCGATGAACCGTGGCTATGACTTAGCTCGACTAACCAATGTATTGAAAGATCTCCGTCAAAACTCTCCTGTCGTTTTGTACGGAAACTGGCTTATTGGCTTTCCGGGCGAAGAGCGCGGTGATTTTCTGGAAACTTTATCGCTTGTGAAGGAGCTCGAATTTCACATTAACGTTGCTATTCCCTTCTCACCGCGCGAAAACACCCCCGCGTTTGAAATGCCTAGCCAACTGGACGAGCGCACTATGAATGAGCGTGTTAGTGCGTTGACCAATATAATTGCGAATATGAAGGCTTCAGCTATGGAGTCGTTTTTGAGTTTCCTCGATACAACATCGCAAGAACTGATTATCGATCGAATCAGGCGAGCCGAATGTGAGCAGTACGTGGACGACCAGCAAGTATCTGAGCCGCGCCGAGCATCTTCTCACCTGATCGAGGTTCGGCAGCTGTGAGTAACGCGTCTTGGACCGACTGCCGTTTTGTTGTAGTAGACGTGGAGGGCAATGGACAGGTTCCTCAGGAGATCATTGAACTCGCCATCGTGCCTGTCTCTGACGGGAAAATAGGTCGCCCATGCTCTTGGCTTATACGGCCCAAGAGATCGGTGACTGAGCGTGCTATTCAGATTCATGGTATTTCTAATAGCGATCTAGTGGGATGTCCCTCTCACAAGGAGGTGGCGAACGAAATAAGAATAGTTCTAGGTAAAAGTGTTGTGGTGGGGCATAACGTGAGTGTAGATACTCAACTAATGAGAAATCAGTTCGGTGAGTGGTCTCCAATAGCAATTCTCGATACATTGAGGCTTGCAAAGTATGTCCGGCCTGGGCTGGGCAGCTATTCGCTAGACGCACTGATAAGTGCGTATAACCTAAAAATAGATCCATCAAATCGCCATCGAGCAAGTGGCGATGCGCAGATTACGGCGGCGCTTTTTCTGGTGTTAGTTTCGGAGATGGACAAAGACTCTCAGCTTGATCTGCTCGCTTTGTCTCAAATCGCAGGGAGTTCAGACGATCCCTTTATTAAATCTCAACAAGGGAGCCTCTTCTGATGGCTTATTTTTTAGGAATTGCCGGTACTCACTCAACTGGTAAATCAACCTTCATTGAAACGGTCGAAAACCAAGCGAAGGCTATAGGAATATCAGTCATTCGAATTAGCGATACAGCGACCAAATGCCAAGCGGCTGGATTTCCTATTTTGGAGAACCATACCTTCGAGAGCACCTTGTGGATTATTGTCTCCGTAATCAAGGCTGAGTTAGAAGCAGAGCTGAGCGCAGATCTGGTTCTGGTTGATCGGCCCGTGCTCGATGCCCTCGGATATTTAGAGGCTGCTCTAAAGGCTACTGAGCGAAGCCTTACTAGCGAAGAGCGGAGTTATTTATATGATTTAGTAAAAAATCACTCGAAGCGCTATGCGTTACTACTAAAAACCACATTAGACGAATCAATTCCTGTCGGAGGAGGACGTGACGCCAACATGGTGTTTCGACGCGATGCCAGTCTAGAGATAGATCATGTATTCAATCATCTTGACGTTCCGTATCTAGACCCGAATGCAAATATCACTCAAAATCGCATTCAAAGAATCTTTGAGAAGATTTGCGCTAAGAAGGAGATATAATCCGATTACTCGGAGATGAGGATCTTGCGGAGCAGCTTCGTATATACGTTTAGCGTATATGAAGACTGGCTCCGCTTCCCCATCATGTGGTGTAGATAGATCAGCGTACTTGGGTAGATCCATATGGAAAACCGAAAATATTTCAAGCACAAGATCACCGAACTCGAAGACGTTTACGCAAAGGCCGGAGGCGATTGCGCTACCCTTGAGGAGCTTGAGGAAGAGCTGGCGCATCGATCAACGCAGCGCGCAAAAAAGTTACTGATAAATGTTCAAAATAGCTTGAATAGAGATGACTGCCAGTTAGAAGATGGAGAAAATTCGGCCTCCGAAGGAGCTGAACTGATTTCTCGGTCATCTGCCTCTATTGCAGTTAAAGCCCCTTCTAATGGTATCAATAGCGATGAAGCTATTAATTGGGATGAGCTGCTATCAACGAGCGCAGATGTGTTATCCAATTTCGGGGGTGAGGCGCTAAAGGAAAAACACCTTGATGATCAGCCTGGCGATATACTAGACACATGGACGGCTCTTGAAGCACTTTCTCCTCAATCCTATAAAAATCCCAAAGACCTTGTTGTAGGAAAAGGTTCAGTAGCCTATTTAAAAGCAGGCCAGGAGCCGTGGCTTAATGACGAAAAATCTATTCCTAAAAACAATCTTTATTATCTTGTTTACCTGGGCGCAGTTGATCTTGAAAAAGCGACAACTCAGTTACTGAGCATTTATCAGGATAAGCGCATCGAGCGTCCACAAGTTAAGGGGTTGGCCGCGCTCGGCGTCATATTGCTTGATAAGCATGGCGTTCCCGTTCCCGATACTGGGTTGGCAATTTCAAGCTTTGGCTGGGCTTATATGATGGCTATGAAAGGCAAGCTGAGCGAGCTTAAATACTGGGAGGTTGCAGAAAAGGCCCTTACCGAAGGGCTGGATAAAATAATTTATCGGCAAAATGAAGAGGGTCAGGTTTTACCTTTTACGTTACAAAAAGCTAGGCAGGCCTTTGACTGGCTTTCTAGTAATTATGAGCTTCCCATAGACGAAAGCGTAGCGCCTTCATTTGCTATTCGTCTATATCAACCTTTCAGTAGAGGTGAACCTGATGCGCCGCTTCTGAACAGCTTCTTTCTGGATGATTTACAGCGTGCCAAGCAGGCGGTTGGTACGGGAAAAAGCGGTGAAGCGCTTTCTTGCTATCTTGGAATTAAAAAACCTGAAGTTAAATATGATGTGCTTCAAGATAAAGCACATATTGAAAAAGCTCTAGAGCCCCGAAATATGCCGTTATCCCGCTGGCCGAGTAAGGGGCGTCATTCACTTGTATTGCTTCAGCAAGCAGCGGTTAATCTGGCAGTGAAAGAATTATGGAGCGATGGGTTATTTTCGGTGAATGGGCCACCGGGTACGGGTAAAACAACTCTTTTGCGCGACATAATTGCTGCTGTTCTTGTTAAGAGAGCCAGAGCTTTATTCGAGTTCAAAGATGCAGAAGATGCCTTTGAGCATGCCGGAAAAATGAAGCTCGGGAACAGCTTTGTTCATCTCTATAAGCTTGATGGCTCGCTTCGTGGTCATGAAGTTCTTGTGGCCTCGTCTAACAATAAGGCTGTTGAAAATGTCAGCAAAGAGCTGCCACGCAAATCACAGATAGCTGAAGACATTGAAGAGCTGAATTATTTTAAAACCCTTAGTGATGAATTAGCAGGTGACGGAGAAGATACAGAGACATGGGGGATTATTGCGGCGGTTTTAGGAAATTCAAAAAACCGGAGTGCCTTCATCAATAAGGCATGGTGGGATGATAACTCTGCGTTGCAAAAGTACTTTAAATACATCACGGGACAGCTGAACTTCGAAGTGGATGAAGATGGTGAAGACATCATTCCTAGAATTATCGAGGAGTGTGACCCGCCTAAAAGCTTGAATGAAGCTAAGGCTCGATGGGACAAAGCGCGACAAGAATTTAGTTTGGCGCTAGAGGCTGCTGAAAATGTGACCGGCTTAGCACAAAATGCATACGAGAATTATCATGTCGCTAGCGAACTCAAAATACAAATTATTGGCAATCGATCAAAGCAATCAGAATTAGAAAAAAGTATCAGTCTAGCTAAGTCGGAAAGTGATCAGCTTAAAACCGTTTTTCTGAAAAAGGATGCGGAACTAAAAACACAACAGGATAAGGAAAGTCTCTCTTTGTCCAAAAAGCCTGGATTCTTTAAGCGCCTTTTCGCTCGATCTCAATGGCATTCGTGGAAATCCGATCACCAACTCATCTTGTCGAAACTTGTTGAGTTTCGACAAGAATATGATAATGGGGTCAAGAGCTTGAATGTGTCTGATCATAAGATCAAAAATCTGGAAACAGAAATTATCAAGCGTAAATCTCAGGAGAAAGTGCTTGAAGAAGAGTTGAAAGCCTCTCTTGGCGAGCTGAAAAAGGCTTCAGCCGTATGTGATGGAAAGCTTGTAACGCCTGATTTATGGCTATTGAATCATGAAGAGCAGCAGATATTCACGCCTAATTTTACCGATAAAGCACAGCGCTTAAGAGATGATGTATTTATTTCAGCTATAAAGCTGCATAAAGCCTTTATTGATGCATCCGGTAAAAAACTTCGCCAAAACATGGCTGCCTATTTTGCATGCTTGGGGGGAAGACCCTTACCTCAGGATAAACAGCATTTACTTCCGCACCTATGGTCGAGCGCATTTATGGTGGTCCCTGTCATGTCAACGACATTTGCGTCAGTGGGGCGAATGATGAAAGGTTTACCGAAAGAAAGTCTTGGATGGTTACTCATTGATGAGGCTGGACAGGCCTCACCCCAAGAAGCTGTAGGTGCAATCTATAGAGCCAAACGCGTCATTAGCGTGGGAGATCCATTGCAAATTGAGCCTATTGTGACACTGCCCTCTTCTATTGTTGAAGGTATTTCAAAGCATTTAGGGGTTAATCCAGACGAATGGGCGGCTCCTGATGCTTCCGTTCAAACACTTTCTGATAACAGTAATATTTACGGCACGACTATCCCAAGAGATTTAAGTGAAATCAGGATCGGAACGCCGCTTCTAGTGCATCGACGCTGTGAAGATCCCATGTTTTCGATATCTAATAAACTCGCTTATTCCGGTTTAATGGTTCATGCGACGGCTTTTAAGGATTCAGAAATTACGAAGTTGTTCGGCAGTCAAACGTCATGGATAGATGTGCGGGGTAGTGCGGAAGAAAAATGGTGTCCCGAAGAAGGAGAGCGTGTATGCGGCATGCTCCTCAAAGCCAGCGAGTATTTTTCGGGTGACCCCGATATATTTGTGATTACCCCGTTCCGGATTGTAGCCGAACGAATGAGACGACGCATGGAGCAGGAAAAAGGACGGCTGTTGAGCTTCGGAATTATCGATCCCGATAAATGGATTGGTAATAATATAGGGACCGTGCACACATTTCAGGGAAAAGAGGCAAAAGCTGTTATTCTTTTGTTAGGTGCGCCTAGCCCGATGCAGAATGGAGCCAGAAACTGGGCAACAAGTAATGTCAATTTGCTCAACGTAGCAGTGTCCAGAGCTAAACAGAATTTTTACGTTGTCGGCAACAAAGAACTATGGGGCGGCCTTGGTAATATGAAGCTGGTTTCTCAGAGCATTGCATGAAAAAAGTTGCCCATCTAATGTCCGCTTATGGCCGGATTTAAATAACGGAGATTCGCATCGAATATGGATTTATTGTCAAACCGAGAAATTGCCATTATTTTTTGGTTGATCGTTTTAATTGGATTCCTCTATAGAAAAAACGCGTTCGAAAGCGCCTCATCAATTCTATCTTCTAGTGCCAATATTTTTCTATCACCTCAAATATTGGTGCCGTTTTTCCTAATGGTGTTGTATTTCTGCTCTATGATTTTTGCCTTGTGGGAGATGGGGGTTTGGGAATCTAATTATTTAAAAAACACGTTGTTTTGGTTTTTCTTTGTTGGTCTGTCTACTTTATTTCGTATGAATAAAATTGCTGATCAGAAAAATTATTTTTCTGACGCACTGAAAGTTAACGTGAAGATAATCTTCTTCATAGAGATCGTTATTAATTTTTATGGCCTACCGCTCTATATGGAATTTATCTTTGTGCCAGTTACTGCCCTTTTGGGGGCCATGTTGGCAATGGCTGAGGGTGATGAGAAGAACAAGGCTGCTGTGAGCTTTATTCTTTATCTTATGGGCTTTATGGGCTTATTAGTTACTGCATATGCTTTTTATCAACTGATCTTTGATACAGGAGAGTTCTTTAGTGCGGCCACACTGGCGGATGTTATATTGCCCATTGCGCTTTCTACACTGTTCTTGCCCTTTGTTTTTGTATTGAGGTTGTATATTCGCTATCAGCGAGCTTTTATTGGCCTAAAGACGACCATTTCAAAAACATGGCTACGATGGTATGCCAAAACCTTAGCAATGTTATTCTTTAGGTTTGATGTGGATTTATTAGATCGATGGAAAAATTCAGTTATTCGTTGCGATACCAAATCGATTAAAGAGCTTCACTTTTCATTATTTGGGATGAAAAAGTTAGCCAAATATGAAATGAACCCTGATAGAGTTAATTTTGCTGTCGGCTGGTCTCCTTATGAAGCCAAAGACTTTCTTGTATCGGATGGGCTTAAAACTGGTTATTACACCGATTTAGGAAATGATGAATGGTTTGCATCTTCTAATTTAGTAGAACTTGAAGGTGGCATAATGCCGAATAATATCGCCTACTATATAGATGGTAATAGCCATGCGGCAAAATGTTTAAAATTGTGCCTTAATATGAATGAGCCTACGTCAGCAAGCTCTGCTCATAATGAACTTGCTTGGCTAGCTCGTCGACTATACAAGGAGGCCGTCGGGTCAGAGCTACCTGAGGAGTACGAGAAAGCGGTTATTGCTGGTGATACAAAATTTGGAGATATTAAAAGTAGAAATATTGAGGTTTCTCGTGAGGAGTGGCCTTCAGGTAATGGGTATAGCCTTCGTTTTGAAGTTAGTACTGAGAAATAGAAGGGGGTATTGCCGAAATGCTCCCTGAACTTAGGTGCATTATTTTTCATTGTTATACTTGCCAAAAATGTCCGATTTTCGCCGTTTGCCGTGATACAGAGGCGTTTTCCCC
Source organism: Oceanicoccus sp. KOV_DT_Chl (assembly GCF_900120175.1). Classification (NCBI taxonomy): domain Bacteria; kingdom Pseudomonadati; phylum Pseudomonadota; class Gammaproteobacteria; order Cellvibrionales; family Spongiibacteraceae; genus Oceanicoccus; species Oceanicoccus sp. KOV_DT_Chl. Next base: position 163,560 of record NZ_FQLF01000002.1, on the reverse strand, counting down.
GTAGGTGAAAACTAACCGCTCCAATCGGGAGAAACCGGAGCGACTATGGAGGCAACAAAGTGGTTGATAGTCTTCGGTGAAATACATTGCAATACTACCAGTTAACCCTATAGGAATTAGAGGTTTAAAAGTGGTTCATACTAAGTCTGAAAAATATCTGAAATGATTAGACGCTACAAAAAATCAATAAATAAAGCTTCTTACATGCTGCATGACCTCATGCAAAGCCCTGACAATCTTGATTTGTTATTAGATTTGCAGCGTTTTCTAATATCCAAAATTAGGCAATGCGAAAAACGTATTCGAATTAACAAACAAACATTATCAGAATCAGAGAAGGTTAGGAAATACAATCGAGTTGAAAAGTCCGAATCTATAAGACTTAAAGCGTTATCTAAAAAATTAAAAAAAACGATAAATGAATATAAGCACCTTATCTTTATCTGGCAGTGTTTCGGTGATGGGATAGCCAATATATATTTCTCCAAATACGACTTGAAAAACCTCTTCTACAACACCGAAGATTATTCACCTAAAGAATCAGCTGGATTTTTATCAGGAAAAGAAGGTTTCAAGCTTGAATGGAGTGTTGTTAAGAAATCCATAAAGGTGGGTATGCCTTGTGTTCTGTGCGATATTACAAACGTTATTCGTCATGGAGATGTATGTGCTCCTATCGATGGAACCCCCTTTCCCGTTGAGATTAAAAGTAGCAAGGCCAGTAGTTCCAGAAAGGACAGGCAGATTCAAAGCCTGAAGTCTATAGGTGCCTTTTTTGAAAATGATGGGGCTGAGGAGTTTAGAGGGGTAAAGAATGTAATTCGTGCTTCGTTTGGCGAAGTAGAAGTAAATTATTTTGATGAATTGAACGAAGCTATAAAAAAATCACAAAAAGACAAGCTTGGTATTGTTTCGCCCGAAGAAGGGTTACATTACATTGCTATTTCAGGGAGCAACATAGACTACGAAAGCTTCATGAATGAAATTGTTACATGTACAACAATTGTTTGGCTTTTAAATCCTGCAAAAACAGAAAATGCTTGGATTCCTTACTACCCATTTACCCTTTCGATAAACCCAGAATATTTATATTCCTTCATAGAGGGGGGTATTTACTTGGTTGTTGTTATTGACCTAAAGCATTTCAAAAAATACTGCGCTGACTCTGGAGCCCATGCAACCATACTTAATAACGATGAAGTTTTCGCCAGAATAAGCAAAAATAAGCATGATCTATCTTCAGGGTTTTGGCTTGTCTCCAATCACCTTTTTACGCGTGTAGCTTTCGAGTTTCAATCACTAAAATGGTTTTCTGCACACTGCTCATCCAGTCTTGGCTTGGAGGTTGAGCACAAATCTTTAGACCTAAGAGAAGTTCCAAAAGAATGGCTGGTTGACGGTGATTGGCTGGACGAACAATAAACGATTGAAGTTTAGGTTAGAGGCGAATAATTGCCCCGATCTCACCAAAATATGATGTGGACAGAGTCGAAGAATTGAATGTCCGCTTGGCCGTCTTCTGCCAAAGTGAATTTCCAGAAAATTACATTTGGTGCACTGTGGCTGCCAGAAGTAATTGGCTAATACCTATTCATAAAATCCATATAATTAATTTCCTTCCCCTTAGAAAGCTTTCCCATACCCCAAGATTAAAATTTCCATGATCATTACCTCAACAAAGGATAATGATTATGCGAACCCCAGTAATTTCCTCCTTAATCCTTGCGCTACTGTCAGCGCCCACATACGCCATCACGGATCAAGAGCGTTCCGTTCTACAGCGCCTGAATACTGAGCTGGGAACCGTCACCAAAATTATTGATGAAGCCCAGCAGGCCGCCAATCAGCGCGATCGCAGACAGATCGATTACCAACGTTTGAGCGACGACCTGCAAAAAATCCAACAAGGTATTTTGGATGCTATTAACAGTGAGCGACGTGAGCCACGGTCATTACCACCCGTAGACGGAAATTACCGCTAATGGCGGTCTCTGCTTCTCAAGAGGCTGCATTCATTGGGGCGACGCTGGGCGTACCCATGGGTAGCTTCAGCTTAACTATTTTACTGATTTTTTATTCGGTGCTTTATATCTGGGTCGCTTGGGTCATCGTGACTCAATGGAAGGCCTGGTCACACCGAAAAATAAATTTCTATGACTTTCTGATTCGATCAGTCCGCTCAATTTTACTAACCCTCGTTCTTGGCTTCCTACTGCGATAGCGCTGACGAAAAACATACTACGCAAAACTTTTAACGCAAAAAAGCGAGGAAGACTATGAACCCTACAATGCACGAATCTACTTCTAAGCAGAAGCGATACATCACTTCTTTTTCAATATTCTGGCTATGGCTGGTTTCAATATCCGCCCAGGCACAATTACCTACCCCGGTCGATCCGACGAGCGGCGCACCAAACGGTAACTATTTAGCGTTTATGCAGGGATGGTCCGGTGACGCCATCGACTACATAGCTCTGGTAATTTCAGGGGCGGGTTTTCTATGGGTTGGTTGGATTTTGTTATCCAAATTCAACGAAGCACGTAGTTCAAATGATCCTGATTGGGGCTCTGTAGGTTTGACCGCTGTGATCGCTGGTGTGCTGCTGGCTATCGTGTCCTTCTTCCTGAACGAAGCTGTAGGAATCATTTAAGACATGGATTTTCAGCAGGAAATCAATGAGCTGTTGCCCCTGAGGTTGAATGCGGAACCTTCAATTTTCAGGGGTTGCTCGCTTTCGGAGTTGATGCTGCTGGTCACGGTGGGCGGTATCGTCCTAGTGCCTGGCAGTGTGATTGTGTGCGGACTATTTGGTTATCTGATGATGGGTGTCGGCATCGGCTTGCTGTTGGTGATTGCCTGGGTTGTTATTGGTGCAACAGCCTTGCAAAAGCTCAAGCGGGCAGGCCGCTGGGTTTTTATCAGTTGCGATTGCGTCTATGGCTCGAAGACCTCCATCTGTTGCGTTCTCCGTTTATACGACAAAGCCAGATTTGGGATCTTGGCCGGAGAGTAAAGCGATGAAAATCTCCCCACTTTTTAGAAACAATCAGGCGCGCCAACGGCTATTAGCCACCTGTGATCATATTCGTACCTTACGTATCGCGGTGATATGCCTGGTCATTTCGGTGGTTGCTCTCTGGTGGCGTAATGGCGTCTTACAGGATACGCGGCGACTTTATATTCCGCCCGACATGACTCAGGGCATGGTTACCCATTTTGATGAAGTGCCTGCACCACTGGTTTATACCTTTGCGTATTACATTTTCCAGCAGTTAAACCGCTGGCCAAGTGACGGCGAAAAAGATTACCCCAAACAGATATATGCACTGCAAGGTTTTTTGACGCCAGGATGCCGGTCAGCATTGCAAGCGGATATGAATGCCAAACAGGGCTTGGGTGAACTGCGCCAGCGGGTTCGCTCTGTGCAGGAAATTCTGGGGCAGTCTTATACCCGTCAACGTGTTGAGATTGAAACGGGTAGTGCCTGGAAAACCTGGCTGGATGTCAATCTCGTGGAGTCGATTGGTGGCCACCCGGTTAAGGATGTCTTGCTGCGTTATCCCTTGCGTATCGTTCGTTTTGACGTTGACAAAGAAATCAATCCCTGGGGTTTGGCATTGGCTTGCAATGAAGCGATGCGTCCAGTGCTTCTACAAAAGGATGAGCTTGGAAAGCCCTTCCAGCGACCAAGAGGTGAATTATGAAAGGCTATGCTCATTGGTCGTTTGGTCGATGGCTGTTTAGTGTTGCGTTAGGCTTGGTCGTTGTTACGGCAACAGCGGATACACCGGAACGCGTACTGTGGGAAAAACGCCCCATCAATGTTCAGCTGCAAATTGGCCATGAACGACTTATTCATTTTCCCGATGAGATACGTTATTGGCTACCCGATAGTATTAAGCACAAAGTTTCGGTGCTCGCGGCTAACGGTGTTTTATATATCAATGCGAAAGAGCCTTTTACGCGTAGCCGTATCCGTGTGCAGGGATTAAGCAATCAGCAGATTTTCTTGCTGGATGTAATGGCAGGGGAGGTCGACACCGTTGGTGATGAACTGATAGTGATAACACAGAAAAGCGTTAGGAATCTTAGTAAGGAAAGTACTTCGCACAAATCCACGGAAGACTGGCGCATTCGGCTAACGCGTTATGCGGCGCAGCAACTGTATGCGCCGGAGCGCTTAGCGGGTGGCGATAGTGCCATTAAACGTATTGCGCTTGAATTATCGACCCCTGTTCCATTGATTCGCGGCGGGCTGGTGGAAACAATGCCGATAACGTCATGGCAGGGGAATGGGTTGACGGTGACAGCCGTCAAAATGCGTAACCTTTCTATGCAATCACTACAGTTGGGGTTTGACCAATCCAGCGCGCTACCTTTTCTAAATCTCAATGACCGCCTTAGAGGAGATTGGTTGACGGCGACACTACAGCATAGCGATTTGGGTTTGGCTGGCAGTGAAACTGATACCACGACCTTGTATCTGGTTTCAGATCAATCCTTTCTCGAAAGCTTGAAACTGACGCCCTTAAACTCAAAACAAAGTAGTGGGGAGTAGGGTGATGGCTGAAAAGCGTATGAACCCCTTGCTTATAGCTGGCGTTGCAATGGCTATTGGACTCTTGTCATTAGTGATGTGTTCTGAGCAGCGAGAAAGTTTCCAGCCGATTGATCAAATGCCGGGGTACGATCCTGAAGTCAAACCGCAGGACGGTGATACCCAAACCGATACCATCAAAGCATTGCAGGCCTATGCTCGCGAGGCGGTACAAAAAGCCGATACGCTAAATGCATCGACCAAAGAAAATATGGGTAAGGTGTTTGAAAATCAGCAAAAAGTTTCAAAGCTGGAAGCCGCGAATAAACAAGCACAGGAAACATTGAACGAAACCAAGCTGACCATAAACGTATTGCAACAAAATATTAGCGAGCTAAAACGCGAATTAGCCGATTGGCAAAAAGAGAAAGCGCCTAATGGTGTGGGTCAATTAAATCAGGAAGGGCTTCCAATCGGTTTTGGTTTTGACGGTAAAAACGTCATTCCCGTTAATCCTGATCAAGGCGCTTGGTATAACCCTATTGATTATGTTGATCCTGAAAATAACGCTGGCAAGAATGCACGATTCACAGGCCTGCTGCCTCGCTCGCCTGATACGGCTCAAGTGAATAATAAGGCCAAGGGTGCAGAGATAGAAAAACAAATTAGTGTAGAGCCGATTTATACCTTACCCAAAGACGCCACGTTGACGGATGGGTTGGCTCTGACGGCCTTGATTGGCCGCATCCCCGTAGAAGGTCAGACGCCCGATCCCTATCCGGTAAAAATCTATATTGGCAAAGACAATCTGTTAGCGAATGGCCATGACATGCCAGAGGTCGAAGGCATGATTTTCAGTGGTCTGGGGTTTGGTGACTGGAATCTTTCTTGTGTCAGCGCTCGCTTAACATCGGCCACCTTTATCTTTGAAGATGGTTCTATCGTCAACCACAGCAGCCAAGGTAAACCTTTGGGTTATATCTCTGACCCCAGTGGTGTGCCCTGCGTCGCCGGGCGTTTTGTTACCAATGCGCCGTCATTTATTTCTCAACGTATTGGCTTGGCTGGATTAGGTGCGGCTGGCTCTGCTTATGCCGAAGCACAACAGCAACGCCAAACATCATCCCTAACGGGTTCAACCACAAGCACAGTCGTCGGTGATATTAATAAATTGGTAGCCGGTGAAGCGGTGGAGTCAGCCACCGATGAAGTAAGCCGTTGGTTGTTGGCGCGACAAAAACAAAGTTTTGATGCGGTAGTCGTTAATCCTGGCGCGGCAATATCGGTCCATTTGGATCGTAGTTTATCGCTGGATAAAAGTTCAATTTCAAGGAGGGTGCGTTATGCGAAAGATGATGCTCATAGTAACCGTAATTTGGATTAGCGGCGGATTGTTGTCGGCTTGTACAACGTCCAAGGCAAAAGTCTTTGGCACGGACATGCCATCGATGAAGACCATTCACGATAATAAATTTCATAAAACTAACGATGTAAAACTGAAAAAACCTGATCGACTGGACAGTGATAAAGAAGAATCGATGCAGGGTGATTTTATGTGGTTGCCAAATCCAACTTTGAGTATGTATGTCTTCAAACATCTAACACCAGCAGGTCATCCAGTGCCTGGCTACAGCACATTTTTCCGGATGTATACGCAAGACCATATTGCCATACCGAGTGAACAAGGAGGGTGGGAATAGCCATGCTATTTAAACCATCAAAAAACACATCAGTGGTTACTGATAATGATGTCGATCAGCTCTATCGTCGCCCGGTCACCTTGGGCGATTGGTTGCCTTGGGTGGATTACGACGAGGCTTCCGAAACTTTCACGCTCGAAGATGGATATAGCGCTGCAGCGATGTTTGAAATTACCGGTGTATCTACCGAGGCGCGTTCTGACAGTTTTCTGCATGAGGTTCAGGCTAATATTCAAACTTGTATCAATCATACCATCCCTGCACATGACAACCCCTTTGTGCTGCAATGCTTTGTGTCGGATGAAGATTCACTGTCAGTATTGTCTCGGTCCCTTGATGCTTATGTAGAAACACATTGCAGGCAAACAGAAGAACATCGCCTTCTGGCAAAGAATTTTGTAGCCCGTATGCAACGGCATTTTAAGCGAATGACACGGAGCTCAGGGCTGTTTGAAGATACCACGGTTACTGGTGGTAATTGGCGAGGTAAAGTGCGTCGCGTGCGAGTGTTTCTTTATCGTCGGCGAGAGGTTAATGATAACGAGCATGCTGATCCCGTTATTGAAATAAATCAGGTTGCTGAACGTTTTGTTACACAGATGGTAGCAAGCGGAATCGGTACTCGACGTTGTGACGACGGTGATCTCTACACTTGGTTATTGCGATGGTTTAACCCCACGGCGGACGTGGTTCAAGGTGATCTCGATGCCTTGATCGAGTTACTTCCCTTACCCAAAAAAAAGGATCAGGTATTTAGCCACGACCTATCGGAATTATTATTTCTGACACAACCAGAGTCTGATAAGCAACACGGTGTTTGGTGGTTTGACGAGTTGCCACACCGAGCCATTACCGTTGATGCGTTGAGGCGTAAACCCTTACCCGGTCACTTTACTGGCGAACGACAGGTTGGTGATAATTTATATGCGCTATTCGATAAGCTGCCTGAAGGCAGCATTCTTTCCATATGCCTGACTCTGCAACCACAGGACTTGGTAGAAAACCATGTGGTGCAAGTGCTCAATGCTGCAAAGGGCGAAACCGCCGAGGCGATGGCCGCTGAGCAGGATGCTAAAGAAGCACTGAAATGGATGTCCCATGGTGACTATCTGCTGCCTACAGTCATAACGCTTTTCACTCGTGGTGATTCACTGGCTGATCTGCAAAAGAAAACCAATGAAGCCAATGCGTTGTTATTGGCTAATGGCTTGCACCCCATTCGAGAAAAAGATGAACTGTTGCCGTTGGATACCTATATTCGACAGCTGCCGATGAACTATGAACCGATGCGGGAAAAGATTAACCGCAAAAGCCGTCTCGTGTTTTCCAGTGATCTGGCTAGATTACTACCCTTCTATGGCCGCAGTCGGGGCACGGGACATCCCGGCATGGTGTTTTTCAATCGCGGTGGCGAGCCGCTAACGTTCGATCCACTGAATAAATTGGATAGAGCCAAAAACGCATTTGGTTTGGTGTTAGGGCCTCCGGGTTCGGGCAAATCTGCTTTGATGGTGTACGTCCTCTTGCAGGTCGTCGCCATTTACGGTGCGCGCATTTACATTATTGAAAAAGGGGATCATTTAAGCTGTTTGGTGACTATTGCAAATACTTTGGCTTGAGCGTCAACCAAATCACGCTTCACCCCAAAGAAGATGTGAGTTTGCCGCCTTTTGCGGATGCCTATGAAATGCTGAAGCGAGAAATTGCTCAGCAAGCTTCCTTTGATGAAGACGCATCATTAGAAGCTTCTGATAGCAGTGATGATCTTGAGGTGCGCGACCTGTTGGGTGAGATGGAGTTGAAAGCCCGGATAATGATAACCGGTGGTGACAGCAAGGAAGAAGCACTCATGACACGGGCCGATAGGCTGACGATTCGAAAAGCAATCATCATCGCTGCAGAAGACAAGCAAGCGGCTGGCAGTCAGGAAATCGTATTAACTGAGGATGTGGTTAGCGCATTGAATAAATTGGCACTGGACGAATCCAGCACGCCCAAGCGCCGAGAGCGAGCCAAAGACATGGGGGATGCGATGGCTCTGTATTGTTCAGGCACTGCTGGGCACTTTTTTAATCGCGTGGGTAAGGCCTGGCCAGAGGCCGATGTCACCATTATGGAAATGGGGTTGTTGGCTAATGAAGGCTATGAAGACCAGCTCGCTTTAGGTTTTATGGGGTTGATGAATCAAATCAATGGCGTCGTAGAAAGGGAGCAGTACGATCATCGTCCCACCTTTGTGTTGGGGGATGAGGCACATTTGATTACCACAAATCCGTTACTCTCCATTTTTCTGGTCAAAATTGTAAAAATGTGGCGCAAACTCGGTGCCTGGTTGTGGTTGGCGACACAAAATCTGGAAGATTTTCCTGACGCTGCAAAAAAGCTGCTCAGCATGTTTGAGTGGTGGATCGCGATGGTTTGCCCCAAAGAAGAAATTGAACAAATCTCTCGCTTCAAAGACCTGACGGAAGAGCAAAAAGGCATGCTTCGCGCAGCCAGAAAAGAACCGGGGAATTACACCGAGGGTGTGGTTTTATCAGATAATCTTCAATGCCTTTTCAGAAATGTGCCTCCACCCTTAGCGTTGGCGCTGGCGATGACGGAAAAGCATGAAAAACAACAGCGCGCTGAGATTATGAAATCTCAACATTGTTCTGAATTGGAGGCGGTGTTTGTTATTGCTGACCGTATGGATGAGGAGTTAGGTTAGCTAATGAGTGACTGTCGGTATTAATAGTTGAATCTGTTTATAAAATATTTAGTATATAAAATAGTCAGATTCACAATCCAATACAGAAAGAACCTCTATGGACTTGTTGGATGGGTGAATAACTAATGAAGCATGATCATTGTTGTCTTCTTATTAGCAGCCTTCTGCTAAGAGTTTGTTAATCAGAATGTCCTTTTCATCAATATTAACACTGACACTTATCTTTGGCATTGCACTACACATGCCGTAAGTTTGTCGAGGTGTTATCTTTATCGTTGTTTTTACTGTCTGACCTGCCATGACGTCAACATGATTGAAAAATCGATCAGAATAATCGGAATAGATTATAGTCTGCCCATGACATTGACTGTTTTATCGATGAGCACGGCGAATTTTCTGGGGAAGTGTTAAACCATTTTTGCGGCGATCTTGTTGAGGTCATAAAGGCACTAGAAGAGAGTTATTCCGGCTGTTATGAATGCCTGGCCGATTACGCTCAGGAGCTAACGGAACAAACTAGCGAGATTTCGTAGAATCTAGCCTTCTATATCGACTATGAGCGCATTGGGCGCGATATGAAGCTTGGCGGGGATGTATTCGCCATCGAGACTGGGGCTACAAGGAAGTGCATTTATTCTGGAGTCTCTAGAAAGAACAGGGGCAAGCTGGTAGGCTTGCCCTTCCACTTACCAGATAAATCAAGGACGGATTTATGTTAGTTCTCACCCGCACGGAAGGTAGCTCTCTTTTTATCGGTGATGATATTTAAATCACCATTCTGTCTCAAAATGGCAACCAGGCTCGTATCGGCATCACCGCGCCGCAGGATGTGCCCATCCTGCGGGACGAGCTTATCGCTCGAAACGATGCTCCCGCATCAAACGCGATAAAGAGCGATAACGGGGCGTAATGTCCCGTATTTGACCATTTCTGTGGCCCATTCACATTTCGGGAAAGGGGTGTTAGACTCGGCCTAACAGCGGCAGGGAATGGTGCAGTAGTCGTCGTTTAAAACAACAACCAAAACCGATGACGACTCAAGGAAGCAAGGATGAAACCCTTACTTTCCCTCCTACTGCTTATCTATGCCCCGTATCTGCTGGCAGATACCGCGCGCATAGCCACCTGGAATCTGGGTGGTTTTCACCAGATCCCCCAATCCAATCTTAATATGATCGCACTAGGCCTCAAACTCCTTGATGCCGATATTATCGTTCTGCCTGAACTTAATCCGCTCTCCAGCGGTGAATGGCTAGCAACTACCCTAAGTCACGATCTTGATCCCTGCCATAAAGCTATCGTGCCTGACCAGCCACGCGCAAGGCAGGAAATCGGCTTTCTTATGAAATGCGATGTTGAAGTACTGGGATCAGGCATGATTATCGGAAGCGATCTTGGCAAGCAAGGCTACCGTAATGCCGCCTTCGTCCATGCCCGCATAGAAAATTATGACTTCATGCTGATCGGTGTTCATTTAAAAGCAGGGCGGGGCACCACAAACAGAAAGCTGCGGGCAGAACAGCTAGAAAAGATTGAAGCCTTTGCACAAGGCATCATCGCCATGGGCGAAAAGGATATTCTTATTGTTGGTGATTACAACATGATCCCCGATGAAGACGAGGAAGATTTTGCAGTTCTGGAAGCACAAGGACTGCCCTTTATGTTTCCCTCTTCCGGTCTTGAGGGCGGCTCCCATATCAGCACCTCTGGCGGCACCCATATCGGTAATCTGCTCGATGGTTTCGGATTTACCATCCTTGATTCCATTGAGTTTAATGCAACTATGCTAAAAATTATTCCCATGCATGAAAAGATGGGGCTATCGCTATCCAATTACCGCAACAATGTAACCGACCACCTGCCGCTCGTTGGGCTATTTGAGACGGGCGTGGATCATGATTGATAGAGAGTGAACAAGGAGGGGTTTATAGATGAGGTTTCTAATATTACTGCTAATGCTTCTGTCAATTGATACTTTGGCGCAACAAGTCCCGGCAGCAGCTTCAACACTGGCTTACGATTCAATGCAAGTGCCTGAGCATAATAAGCAAAAGCCTTCTTTGGGCACAGCACAAGTTCCAGGAGCAAGTGAAGCTGGATTTAATCAGATGCAGAATTTGATTAGAGCACAGACCGGCGTAATACAATTGCTTTCCTCAAAGATAAAAACTCTGGAAGAGCGCGTAAGCAAATTAGAAGCAGGAAATGAATAATGGCTGGCGATATGCAGGAAGCGTTATCAAAATTGACAGAGGCACAAAGTGCGTTTGAAAGAACGACGACTGTTCAGAACCAAGTTCATCAACCATGGTCAACAGATTTAATACAATTCCTTTCGCTAAGTGTTTTGGGTTTTTGTTGTTTGGCTTTGCTGCTGGCAACAGTTCTGCTCTGGCGAAGTGCTTCACCTGCCCAGCAAATACTAAGGATATTTGGTGTTATTTCTATCCTTGGTTTGTCCAGCCTGCTTCTCATTGTGGGATACGATAATGACCAGCTTACACCAATAGTCGGGCTGTTCGGTGCAATTGCAGGCTATTTACTTGGTAAAGATGCAAAAGGAGATGATACGAAATGAAAGAAAGAAGCCAGGCGGAGAGTAAGGAACGTGAGCATATTGAGCAGAAAGCATATTCTATTGGTCACGACCTTGCTGGTTCAAGCATGCTCAACAGTTACAAATGAAACAGTAAAAAATAATCCTATATGGCGATTTGGGGTCGTAAAAATTGATATTAGTAGAGAGAAAAATGAAACGGAAAAAAGTGATATAACGACACTTGGCTTTTGGGTTGATGAGTCAAGTTCCGGTATTGGTTACAACAGCACTAAAAAAATATCCCTTAATGATTCATGTCGTATAGTCGTGATAGTTAAAAATGAAGAACAGCTAGAAAATCTAAAAATATTCTTTAAAAACAATGATATTCTGAATGGAGACGGACTGTGTATAGAATTAGAGTAATGAGAGCTTGCTCCCTGTTAATCTGCTTATTTATTGTCCAGGGGTGCGTTTTAAACGGCGATGAAAACCCTCACAATGATGTCCTCGTTTTTGGGACGACAACTAAATTTGCTCTTGATGTATCTGCGCCGATACAAAATGGAGGTATCCCTGAATTTACACTTGGGTATAAACGTCTAGAGGCTGTATGGATGCCGTTGAAGCCTAATGGAAAGGTTGATTATAATCCGGATGATGACGTGTCAAAATTAATAACTAATATCAAGAAGTGTGATGATAGCTTAAAAGATACGATAACTGACCAGAAACAAAGGGCTAGCTTCTGTTTAACTGCTGTACTACCTGCGGGTAAATATGTGTCCCTGTCATCGGGCATTGAAGAAACAAAAGGCGGCAATGAGCTCGAAATTGATACTTACTCGGTCTTTGCCAGTTTGGGCGCAAAAGGAACTTTAGGGTTTAACTCGGCTTCAGGTAATCTTGCTCAATTTTTTGCAACAGGCGTTGCTGCCCAGAGGTTGGGGGCTAATCAGTCTGTAGGAATGGCATTGAACGCCGAGGCACCAGAGGCACAGGGAAAAAAGGCCGAGGCCGAGCAGGAAAAATCCAAAGCCGATCAAGAGAAATCCAAAGAAGTTCAAGCACTATTGGATGCAGGTGCGACTCCTGAAGAAGCTACCACCCTTGCAAACGGGACTAAGGATCAGATTAGTAGCTTGAACAAGGAAATCATTGAAGCCAAAGGCTGTGTTTTCGCATGGAAAGGCACCACGCCTGCAAACTTAATAGACGCAGAAGCTAAGAGAATTAGCGGGTATCACAATAATGAAAAGCGGCTAGTCTCTGATCTCAAGAAAGATGATGCGGCAAGGGCAGAAATTCTCAAAGCGTGCAGAGCATAGGAGTATAGTCATGAGAAATAATATAGTAACTGTTTTTTGTGCTGGCCAGAGTGAAGTAAATCAAGCAGTACACACATGGGTAAACGTGAAGGGGTACACCCTTAGACTGAAGGCTGAAGCGGAATACGAAGCTGCTCATTTTCAATCTTCAGGGGCTGGGGCGTATGGTCGAAGTGCTTGTACTCCGGCAGATAAATATAAAATTATTTTAGTATTTGAGGGCGACTGACCGTAGGGCTGGAATGAATATTGCTCGATTACCAGTTCTATAAGTGTCAGACGTTAGAGAAGTGCGGGTATCAAGTAGGAGTGCATATGGATGATTTAGATGGTGTGATTGAAGAGCTGAAAAAAAGACGCGGATAAATGAGCTAAAAACTCAGTCTCTAGAGCATGCTTAGACCCTGTAAATAATTCTGTCTAACTGCCAAGTTCAAATATAATCTGCTAAGCGGTCTTCAAAATCAATCATAAATCGATTGAGTGCAGGCTTCCAGTTCCTGATAGGCATAGTCCATTTTTTGAGGCGTTCTGTATTGCTAGGTAAATTACTTTCTTCGCCGCATCATCAGTAGGAAACAGCTTACGCTTGTTAATGGCCTTATGGATAACGCTGTAAAGCGATTCGATGGCGTTGGTGGTGTAGATAACTTTCCTGATATCAGCTGGGTAATTAAAAAACGTATCAGGTTATGCCAAGTAACCGAAGCTGTGCTAGCGACAGCATCGCCTGTCGATTCCGTCCCCCCTTTGCCTTGCTCGATGTGGAGCAGCATCCACTGGCTATCAACGTCACTGACCTTAAAATGCGTGACTTCGCTGGCGCGAAGGCCTGCACCGTAAGCGGTTGATAGGGCCGCTTTATATTTTAGGCTCACAGCATCGTCCAGTAATTGTTTTACTTCCTGCTGGCTCAACACGATAGGGATTTTACGCGGTTGATAAATCGTGCTCATGTTTTTGAGTGCATCGGGATTATTAAGAGTTACGTCAAATAAGAAATGCAGGCCGCTAAGTAGTCCATTGATCGTGCTGCTGGAAGGACCTTGATTAACCAGATCCAACTGAAAATAACGTGGTTCTTAGTTGCTATCAGACAATACGTTTTGGTTAAATATTGACGTTAAATTACTCGTGACGTGTTAGATCTGGTAGTTAAAACAGATAACAGAAATAATATTCCTTTTAAATTTAGATAACATTTCAATCCGGCTATCCCTTGTTTCCAAAAATTTTCTTCCTTCTGTGAAACATTTTTCATAGCTGTTTTAAAGCCAAATCATTAATCATGCCTCTCATGGATTAATCAAGGAGGTGTGGCAGCGTTGAATCTAATTTATCACTTGGCACTAATTGTTTGTTGCTGTATCGGTATCTTCCAGCTTGCATGGGCGGATGCTGATCTATCACCAAAATCTGTCATTGTTGTCACTTCAAATCAACGGCCAGTCTCCAATATAAACAGCATCTCGAAAAAATTAGATGACGTTAAACTGATTATTCAAATTCTCAATCTGGATGCAGTTACCAATATAGAGCATCGTCTCAGTCATGGATTACCTGTTGATCCAGTGCAGGCTCGGGCAATGGTTGACCAACGTATTGCCCAGATTGGCCGCTCGCAATTGGATGCTGAATTACGAACAGCGTATTTACCCCTTGGGACGATGATGGCATATGCCCTTAATCGTTACCCTGTAATTATTTTTGATCGACAAGCGGTTATTTACGGCGTGACCGATTTAGCACAGGCAATCAATAAATATCGACAGTGGGTAGAGGATAAACAAGGAGGAACTGCTAATGAATAGCGTTTTTCAAATATTGGTTCTCCTTGCGGTGTTACAGGGATACAACATTCATGCATTTGAAGCTGAGCCCACAACCATTACGACGGCTGATATTGTCGGTGCAATAACGCTGGACCGTTCTTGCTTGAACTATTGCATTACGGGTGTTTGTGTTTGGCTCAGATGCAGTATTTTTGAATGCTCAATTGAAACCAGTATCCGTGTAGCGCACTACAATCCGGATTTGGTCGTGAGTGTTTACGACGAGCCTGGCGATAATCCGTGGGAAGAAATGGTGTCGTTATTTGGTTCATTAGACAACAGCATAGTTAACGGTGTTGTCAGTACCTTCCATGATGCTTTGGTTGGTGGAGGGCATCGTACTGAGGGCGGGAATCCAGCTGCCGACCAAAGCCTCCGTTATAAAGAAGTGACCGCGATTGGCCATCCTTTTTCCTCTGTTTCTGATTTCATCGGCGACAGCGGCTATTACTGCCCATCCGAAGCCGAGTCATTTAATCCGTACCTGCTGTCTTCACTGGATGCATTAACCTGGCGTCTTGGTTTACCGGAGATGTTGTATTTGCAAAACCTGTTACCCGGTCGACGTGTCGTGGGAGATGGCATTCAACAACAATGGGGCCGGTTTGGCCGCGTACAGGCTTTATTAATCAGAAAGATGATACTAAAGCAGCGGCGGTTATTGCCCAGCGGGCTGGCAATATCGTGACTCAGACTCGCCAGCCTCATATTTATAACGCTCTTGACGGTAACGGTTATAACCGCACTTGGTTACCGGGTGAATTAATCGAGAATGATCCTGGTACTGGAGTCTGGCAAATGTTGGCTCCTAAAGTCGATGAGCAATGCTATGCCTTTGGTGAAAACGATGTGTTGAGTACCTCCTGGTCAGAAGGCCGTCATTCAGAAGATAACCGATACGCATTTACCTTATGGCGCCCTTATGAATGCTGTGAGGCACAAGGTGCCTATTTGTTCACGGTACCGGTGAGGGTTTGTCTATGACTAATGGCCATAATTTTGTACACAGGTATTGTAAACTGGTGATTCCGATCATTGGTTTTATAGTTTGTTTTCCAATATGCGCTCTAGAAGCGCCAACCAACGATAGCTTGTTCTATTACAAAATCGGTGGCGGTCGTGATATCGCCATTCCTCCCAGTCTTAACATCACCACCATTGATCTATCGTTCAATGGACAGGCTTCTGCCCTCAGTTGCAGTGGTTTTGACCCGATGGTCGCAATTGAAAGCTCACTAGACAATTTACGAAATGGCGTTGATAACGCGGTTAATGCCATTGAGTTGGCCGCGACTGCTGCGATAGCCAATTTGCCCGGCTATATTCTTCAAAAAGCTAACCCTGGTCTGTATGACCTTTTTCAAAATGCTTTACTGCGTGCCAATGAATCTTTTTCTTTGGCCACTAAAAGCTGTGAACGCATTCAGTACGAAATTGCAAAAAATACTAACCCTTTTGATGAGTGGGCGTCGGTCAGCTGGGGTGATTCTTGGAAACGTTCGGTGGGTATCGGAGGTGCCAATATTTACGATGCTGTTGATGATGCTGAAGATGCCCCGAATGCTGGTATCGAATGGGTCGGCGGTATAAGGGCTGGTGGTACCAATCAGCCTCCGATCCGTGTGCTGTCAGATGTTGCAGCGGCTGGCTTGAACATTCTCTCGCAGCGTCCACCTGAAACCAGTACTGACCTGCCCGGCAGTGCACCGCTTGCTCAGCATTTCACGGGGCCTAATGCCGTGGATGTTTGGGTGACCAATGTGTTAGGAGAGGTCGAAGTGGGTTTGTGTGATGGATGCAATAAAGGTGCGCGTTCAGGCAAAGGGTTGATTCCCTATATTGAACAGACCACTGAGGAGGTGGTGCAATTATTGGTAAACCTTGTAACCGGAGTCACAACACCTACACGAGCCAATCTTGAGGAAGTTGAAGCGCCTGGAATCGCAGTAACTGTGCAGGTCATTCAAGCCTTACGTAATCAGTCCCCCGACGAAGTGTCTATCGTTATTAATAAGCTTGGACAGGAAATTGCTGAAGCGAGAGTCATGGAAGAGGCAATGATTATTCGTCGTTTGCTGCTTGCGGGGCGTAAAGAGGGCTATGTATCGGCCAACCGGATTGCACAGCGTGAGGTGGTACAGGCTCTGGAAGAATTAGACAGTGAAATTAACAATGTGATTTTTGAAAAGGATGCCAGAAACAAGTTTGTGACCTCCACTGTGGTGGAATTATTGTTACGAGACAATGCCATTCGGCAGTCGTCGGTGAATACACCGGCATCTGTACCGAACGATCCACGCCCACTTAAAAATGGCGGTGTGGAGCAATGACAATGGCTTTCTTGAAACGTCAGTTTTTACTTTGGGGATTTACTTTTACGGGTGTAGGTTTGCTGCTTATGGCCGGGTTGTTGCTCAGTTTATTGATTGGAAATAATCCTCCCCTGGATATTGGGGAGGTGATGGATGGAATGCAGTTTGGTTGGTGGCGCGCTGTTAACTACAGCGTGTTATTGCTGTTCTGGCCAAGACTCGTTTCAGGGGCTGTTCGACATCGTCAACCATCGCAGCACTATCGGCCAAACCGTAGACCGCTAATTATTCTAATCATTCTTTATGAATGTCTGATTGTTCACAATCCGTTGTCCGTCCTACTGGCGTGGGAGGGATAGCGTTATGGCTGTTGATAGTACACTCGAACTTTATACAACATTATTTGGCTGGTTGTTTTATAACAGTATTTGGGACGTGCTGGTGGCAACAGGTATTGTGTTTTTACCGTTTCTTGGCATTCTGCTTGATACGATTATTCGCTCCTATGCCGGTGAAGATGCTGAGGAAGCGGGCAATACAACACTGCGAATTGTCGAGGTTGAATATTTTGTCGCTTTCTTTGTGATTTTGATCGCCGCTGTACCTGCGACTCCGCTGAATGCCGTTGATCTTTCCTTTACGCCTCGTGCGGTAATCGGCACGCCTGCCCAGCCGGTAGCAACAGTGAATAATTCACGTACCACCTATGGAGGGGGTATTTCCTTTAGCGCGGCACCGGTATCAGTAAACGTCCCCGTATTTTGGTTTGCGGTGATGAGTTTTAGTTCGGGGTTTAATCGCGCGGTGATGGGTGCTGTGCCTCCAGCGCTTGATTTTCGAGGTTATGTCGATGAATTGAGTGATGCCTCGATAGAAGACCCAAAATTGCAGCATGAGATTAACGATTTCTTTCGGGATTGTTTTATTGAAGCTCGCTCAAAATATCTAGCCGAGCGTCCAACCAGTGCAGCGATTACCAATCTATTGAATCGTTATGGTGATACTGACCCGGATTGGATTGGCTCCCATGTCTATCTGGAAACGCCAGGGTACTATGATTCCATCCGTGCTGACACCGTGAGGGAAGGGTATCCCTGGTCGGCGTTAAGAGATGTCGAATGGGACGCTACGAATAACCCACTCTATGGAAAACCCTTTTGCACCGAGTGGTGGCAAGGCATTCAACAGTCCATTCTCAGTGAATTGGGTGATCTTGATTTACTGTCTGCTGCCGCTGAACCCGGCTGGGACCCTGCACCGCGTCGTGATGCGGTGATTCAGATTGCGTTGATTAACTCACCGCCGCGTTGGACAACACGAGGGTATGACTTCGCTTACGGCAATATGGTGGATTTCAGTGTCGGTGATCCGGGCATTATGGTTTCGGTGCAAAATGCAGCGCAACAAGGCTTGGCCGCTTATGGCCTCGGAAAAACCAGCGTGTCTTTTGCTGCCTACCTAAGAGTATTTCTGGAAGCAGCGCCGATGGTGCAGTCGCTTATTTTAATGGGACTGTACTCGCTATTGCCGTTCTTTATTCTTATTAGTCGTTACAAATTCTCGTTATTGATAATCGGCGCATTGATTTTGTTCACCGTAAAATTTTGGACGGTTTTGTGGTTCTTTGCCTGGTGGGTGGATCAAAATTTAATTCAGGCGTTTTACCCAGATCCGGGCAGTGTCACCACATTGTTTAGTACTGATTTAACGCTCAAGCGAATCATTCTTAATTTTCTGACGGGCGGACTGTATTTAGTCTTTCCGTTATTACTCTCGGTTTATCTTGGACTGGCAGGCATTCGCGCTGCTTCGCAGTTAGACGGCGCTACCCAGGCGATTACGCGGGGTACAGCAGGGGCTGGGCGAATTAACCCAAGATTACCCGGAGGAATCAAAGGGAAAAAAGGTGCTAGGCAATGATCCTTCAACGAACCTGTTTGAAGATTACTAACAGTGGCTATTGCTGTCTCAATAGCACCCCTCATACCCGGATCAACGCCTTGGCGTGGTATGCAGTTGTTTCAACCGAAATACTGAATGATCTGAGTTCACTCACCCAACCGGGGATCTTGTTGTCCCGTTTGGGCCAGCTGTTCCTCTTATTAAATCAACTCATTGAATCAGGAGCATTGCTATGAGTAAACCCACTGAAAATACCAAAAAAACCTCTGCCTCCGCAGAGAACAACCGTTACTTTAACGAGTATGCCAATGGCATCGGCTACCTAAACAGCATTCGTGAATTCGGTGCTGACGGTAAACCTGAACGCTACGCGGCTCAAGTGTCGGTTATCCAGGGACCGGCGGACAATGTGCATTATGAGTATCACGATCTCATTATTTCGTCTGAAACCGTACTCGGTGTTGTGCTTGAGCATCGGGATGCCATCGAGGCTGAGGAGGCTAATGTGCTGATTCGCTTCAATATGGCTAACCCTCGTGCCAAGGCGTTCATCTATAAACAAGGTGAGCGCGCTGGTGAGTTGGGGCTGCGATAGGTGGATTCTTGACGCGGATTCACTCTATGAAAATCAATGGTGAATTGGTCTATGAAGATCATCGCACTGTTGATGATCAAGAGGACGCGCCTCAAGTTGCAAATGGATAACACACCACCCGGGCAGTAGTGTTTGTTGTACTAGCCTATTGTCCATTTCATCCTTATGGGAACTACCGTTCCCATAAGGGCTTGGTGTGTTCCCTGTTAGTGTTATGGGAGCACATTATGAAAACCGTTAAACCGTCGAATGAAATGTATACCACCGAATCGACATTCGAGCAGGAAAACCAGTTGATTGCTGAAGCCAAACACCTGTTATATACACGATTGCAAACGCGCGATCAGGTGTTTACTTCACCACAGGCAACACGGGACTATTTGTGTTTGCAGTTATCAGAGCGACAACAAGAAGTATTTTGTTGTTTGTTTTTAGATAGTCAGCACCGATTGATTGAATATCAGGAATTGTTTGTGGGCACGATAGACGGCTGCTGTGTTTATCCTCGCGAGGTCGTTAAGGCCGCGTTGAAAGTTAATGCTGCCGCTGTTATTTTTGCCCATAACCACCCATCGGGTGTGGCAGAACCGAGCGAGGCCGATCAGCGTATTACTGAACGGCTGACGAGCGCTTTAGGACTGTTGGATATTCGGGTATTGGATCACTTTGTTATCGGTGATAACACCACGGTTTCATTTGCTGAACGTGGATTGCTTTAGTTGATCACACTAAACGCCTTTAGAACGTCGGTTCTTTAGGCGTTTTTTTTATGGCTTGTTGTCATACAGTCCGTCGAGGTGTTTTACGGGTTCAACATCGCCGGTGCGATAGTTATAGTGGAGTGTATTCTCAGTAAGATCATCGTCACCACCATCAATTAAGTCAACCAAAAATAGCAAGGTTTTCCAGCACGCACTCAACAGACTGGTAGTCAACGTAAACATCATCAGTGAAAATAGCGTTAAGTCTTTCATGTTGTAATTATACGTTATCTGGCGTTTAAAAATACAGGTCAATTGCACTTCGCCCTCAGCCCTCAGTACAATTAAGCAATTCTCATTGTTCTTTGCTTCGCTTATTCAAAAGCGTAGTCAGTTAATTATAATTACTTTAAAAAAGTAATTTTTAATCAGCTATCAATATGGGCGCGTAAGGCACCCCAAATAAGGTGAAGGTCTAGGTTAGTTTCGTCGGCTATTTTTAGAAAACGTTCCCGTTCATTTAGCGGGTTATTGTGTTGCCAAAGTTTCCATACCTGGTGTTCAGATTCTTCATTGCATAGTGGCGGTCGACCGCTGCCTACACCACGAATATTAAGAATGTTTCGGCGTCGTGAGAATTCGGATGCATGCATACCAAATAATCGGCGCATAAGAATAAGTGGGGCGCCCTGTAATAGATAGATATCTTCGAGTTCTTTTTCTTCCCGTTTATTTTCTAATGCTTGGATCTGTCGTTCGAGTGCAGGTATGTTGATGTTGATAGCGACATAATGCCGAGCGCTTTGTATTAGCGATGTCTGCTCAGTAAGATTGAGCTTCGACATGAAAGTAATTAGGTTATCTGGCAGGCTATTTTTGTTGAAATGAATCGATTGGAGCGTCTCAAGAGATGACATCAATGTTCTGGCCACCGAACGGCTCATGGCTTCCTCAACGTTACTCATAATCAGTCTTCCTTTGTTTTTGATCGTAATGACATACTATTTAGAATCAAGGAAAAAACGCTGGGAAACTTTTCGTAATCTAAAGAAAGTATTGGCAGTAATGGATTCCAGTTAGCGTTGCTAGCTGAAAAGTTTATTGTTGACCCGATAACTTTAGCATTGCTGCTATCAGTGGCTGGCAGCAACATTGGACGTCGCATTGTTGTGTTGTGTTGTGGTGTCTGATCTATGCTTCTTGTTATTCAAAGTACGCAAGTTATTTTCTGCCTCGTTAGCATGATGTTGACGAGTATGTTTGCTTTGTCTCTTTCTGGTGTGACGATGGAGCACCTATCGGGTCATGCTACTTGGCACGGCATGGTATTCTTAGCGACTCTTTTTTTTCTGATTGGCTGCTGCATTGATATCGGGAAATTTCTCTTTTGGTCTAACCGCCATCGAAGCCATTATTACGGCATACTCAGTGTGGTACTTATGGCTTTTTCGTGGCTGGCGAGCTGTGCGTTTTTGGTATCGTCCGAACAAAGCCTCTTGCGTGAGTCACAGTTACGGTCTGATCCGTATAGGGCATTACAATTGAGAGTGGAGGGTGTGAGACAGGAAATTGGCTTTCATGAACGTTTACTTGAAAAGCGACTGAGTAGCTCCTATCACACCCAGTGGAATCAGGGTGAAGCGGCTGTAAAGCAGATAGCAGCCCTTAGGCTCGAATTATCGAAATTGGCTGACAGTGCAACTGACGTGGGGTTGGACGAAGCTAAGCAACAGGTCGCCACTACTCGGTTGTTTAATGAGATCAGCAAGGCATTACATATCAAGAGTGAACTTATTCGGGCTATAGGCTATGGCGTGCTTAGCGTATTACTTGAAGTCAGCACCTTAGGCATGATCAGCTTGGTGCAGGCGATTAAATTGGGGGCACTGGTTAATGACCAATGTTTAGACGGTGCTGAGGGTGAGTCGCAGGCATTCGATAGCGAAAAGCAGGCTTTGGGGTCAGAGCAAATGAAAGCCCAGCTAACGGATGACATAATAAAGGGCAATATTTCACCAGTACTGCGTAGAATAAAATCGGCCAATTATGGTTTGGATATTGATGCTGTCAGGCAGGTATTAAAGGGGCTGTATACAGCAGGGGTACTCGAAGCCGATAAGCGTAATAGTTATAAATTAGCAGGCTATTTTCAGAATTGTATTTAAACGGTGTTTGTTACTTCGTAGCGAATAGGAGCCCTGTGTTAATATTCCTATAGCACTAATGCAGTATGCTATAGTTAAAACTTCACAAACGGTTAGGAGATCGAAAGATGATTGTATTCATGCCTAACTGGGCAATCGCATAGGTTTAAAGTCAACCTCGACTTAGCCTACCAGTTTTAGCCCGGTTATTAGCCGGGCTCTCAGCCCTGAATTTTTTCTATTGGTGCAATGCGCCAGGGGTTTACCGTGAATAATTTATTATCTTTAGCCAGCCTTGGTTGGCAGCCTTTTTTTCAACAACAACTGCACCTCGATGAGTGGGATAATGCTATCCCGGCGAGGGTATTAGAACACCACAAATCTGAAATTGAAGTCGCGTCAGAAGCAGGCAGGCAGTCCATTCAACTCACCCACTTGTGCCCGTCTTTAACCGTTGGTGACTGGATATTACTGGATGGAGAGAAACGTATTACTCGGGTGTTAGAACGCAAGAGTTGTTTTCGACGCAAGGCTTCTGGTAGCAAAGTCTCAGTGCAACTAATTGCCGCTAATGTTGATACCGCTTTTATAGTTTGCTCGCTGAATGACGACTTTAATTTAAATCGCATTGAGCGCTACTTAAGCCTTACCCACGAGGCGCAGGTAGAGCCGGTTATCGTACTCACCAAAGCCGATCTTTGCCCTGGCGCTGATGATTTACGCAATCAGGTGCAGCAATTGGATTCGCTTCTTTGTGTCGAAGCGCTCAATGGGTTAGACCACGAAAGCAGTGGTGTTTTATTAAATTGGTGCACACCGGGCAAAACGGTGGTTATGTTAGGCTCATCTGGTGCGGGCAAATCAACGCTCACCAATACACTACTGGGAACACCATTGCAGAGCACATCTGGAATTCGTGAAGATGATAGCAAGGGTAGGCATACCACCACCCGTCGCTCATTACTGGTAATGCCTAATGATGCCATGATTTTAGATACGCCCGGTATGCGTGAGCTGCAATTGACAGATTGTGAGCAGGGCGTGGCTGTAACCTTTGCTGACATCGAAGCCGTCGCCAGGCAATGCCGATATGGCAATTGCCAACACGATAGCGAGCCTGAGTGTGCGGTTAAAGACGCTATAGAATCAGGCGAGCTGGAGGAGCGCAGACTATACAGCTACCGCAAGCTACTCCGAGAGCAGGAAATCAACAGTGCAAGCTTGGCGGAACGCCGTGCCAACGACAAAGAGTTAAGCCGCTATTACGCTAGAACTCAACAACAAGCTAAGCGAATAAAACGCGGTTAGCCAGATCTTATAGTTGGCTACTTCGGTAGCCTTTTTTTATTTTGCTAATGACCGCCCATGGTACGGCAGCGACTTTTGATCCTTTTTATCGTGATAGGCGTAATAGTGACCCAAAGCAGGCTTAATCAATTACTCATTTTTAGCACCTGAAAGCGGACCTAGCTAGCTGAAAATATCCACAAGTGGTGAGCCCGAAATCTTATAAGAAAGGATTATGTAAAATAAAGTGGATGGTTTATGATCAGTGATAATAAATAATAAAAGGGCTGTAGTGATGGGGTGTTATAGACTTGTTTTTCTACAGTCTCGTTAAGCATAAAAAGGAAGCTTGGATGGAAGATGGAGACTGGATAAAATTCATGGGTGTTTTTATTTCTGCACTGATTTCCGCTCTTATAGCGCTTATTGTTTCTCGAAGAAATTCAGATGCAGCTGAGAATCGGTTTAAAACTGAACTGGAACAAGCGGAAAGAAAATTACGAAGCGAATTTGCATTGGAGCACTCTTTGGAGAATGCAATACAGACATTAATGAGCAAAGGTTTTGCGTTAAGATCGTTTAGTCTTATTAGACACCATATTCGAGGTTTCGAAGATGACGAGTTGAAACAATTATTAGTAAAGTCAGGCTGTATATGTTTCAAGGTAATAAAAGGTAAAGAGTATTGGGGGCTGCTTTCCGAAAATGATCCTCTTTTAAAAGAAAGACAAGCTATGGAGCGAAAAGGCATGAGATTCTACGACCTATCGTCTGAAGACGTTGAATCAGATCCAGATGGAGCAAATGCTTAACAAGGGCCTGAAATCAGACAGTTTAAACTATCACTCAAATTTCTTGCGCAATTTTAGCGCCAATTTCTCCTGCCGTTGAGGCGGGCGTTAAAAGGCAGTATCGAAATATGGATATCGAAGCAGCAAAACTCATAGTCGAAGTCTTGGAAGAAAATAACAAGAGGTTGTTTTCATTATTGCCTCAGCTAGCAGAGTTGTGTGAGGCTGACGAATTAGAAAAGTTGAAGCGAGATATTGCTAGGGTTGCCAATGGCATTGATATGAATCTATATCCATTAGTCTTATCTCAATACCCAGAACTAGACCCATTAAAGGAGAAATAGCTATGGTGCCAAGTGCGCTTTAAAAAATTAATATACGGACCGCAGGAGGAGCTTGACCCGATAAAACGGACACGGATTTATGTCTGCTTTTATCTCAAGCATGATAGCCAATAGGTAATTTTTTGGCACACAACCCGCAACTACCCTAAAGCCTCGATTATTTCGGGTTTTTTATGTCTGTTGTTTAAGTAAGAACTGCCAAAAAAGTGAAATTGTTAAATTGCTCAATGTTTGTTGTTGAGATGCATGCCTGACATCAGCGCTTTAATTGTAGAAATGGTACAAGATCCGCACATAAAAGCTAAAGTATGCCGTGCTCAAATCTTTCATTCTAAACAGAATTTTATTTTTAACTGCGTTTGCGTCTCTGTTACTGCTGTTCGATAAAATTTGATCAATGGTTGAAAACTTTTTTTCGTCTTTATAAAACCTATCGTTAAATACTTGCTTCTATTTTTGGATATGTGATCGAAGCGCACTCCATAATGTCTGAAGGCTTAGATTTAGATGCTCTGCAATGAGCATAAATCGCTCGCGCTCGTCTAGGTGTTGATGTTTTTCCCATTGCTCCCAAATTAAATGTGTAGTTTTTTCATCACAATGATTGGGACGACCAGTGCGTTCGCCTTTTAGGTTCAGTGCGTGCCTTCTTCGTGAAAATTCGGAGGCATGCATGCCAAACAATCTACGCATTAATACTAAAGGCGCGCCTAGTAAGAGGAAGGCATCTTCGTTTTCATGGTTCTCTCTGTGTATTTCTAGCTCGTATAGTTGGCGTTGTAGGGCCTGGGTATTGAGATCAACGGCGAGAAAGTACTTTGCACGGTTAATTAGCGAGTACTGTTCTGTCAGGTTTAATTTCGAGAGCGCTAAAATGAGTTCGTCCGGTATCTGCCTATTATCGTCTTGTATTAACTGAGGTGAGCCTAAAGCATGCACAAACGTGGTGGCTGCAGCACGTGACATTTCTTCTGATACGTTTCTCATAGATCATCCTTTATTCTTAGTGGTTTAACCCGTACTTTCCATCAAGTCTTGAAATAGAGATGGCTACCCGAAAAATTTACCGTTAATTGTAAAATAGCTCTTTAAATAACCTTACTACCTGATAGAAATATCAGGTCTCCCTCTTTTTAAGAAGAATGGTCGATGCCGTAATACCACGCATCACTCCCCTTCATGCTGATGATTTTAATCAGACTGTATCCATTTGGGCACAGACGGCTACCTAGACCAGCGGTAAATTACCGTTATACCCCAGATGAGGTATGTCGATGCCTTGTCTGACATTGGGTTGAAAAAATAGCTCGTTATAAAAATGAATATGAGGGGGTTTTAAATGCAGGTCTGGAATAATAAGCGATTACTAAGCACTGGATTATTGCTAGCGATGCTGTGTGCATCACAATGTGTTTGGGCACAAACGGAAAGAAACGATCCGGGAATAAAAGGTAGCCGGAAACATGTTCTTGAAGAAATTCTCGTGACAGCGCGCAAGCGTGAAGAATCGGCACAAGATATTCCGTTAGCCATTACAACCTTGGATGAGGGGTTTCTTGAAAAAATTGGTTTCGCTGATTTGAGTGACCTTGCTGAAAAGGTTCCCTCGCTATCGATTGAGCCATTCCCGACGAGTAGCTCTACATTAGTGGCGTTTATGCGTGGGGTTGGCACCATTGATGCGGAACAAGCTAGCCGGGATGCTGGCGTAGGGATTTATCTGGATGATGTGTACTTGGGACGAGCGAATGGATTAGCCGCTGATATGGCGGATATTAAGCGCATTGAAGTCTTACGCGGACCTCAAGGTGCTTTGTATGGCAGGAATACCATTGGTGGGGCCATTAAATATGTCACTGCTGATCCGTCAGGAACATTGGGGTTTAAGCAGACATTGAATATGGGGAACCGGGGTTATTTGCGATCATTAACCAGCATCGATGTACCAACATGGCTCGGTGTTGATGCTCGGGTCAGTTACCTGACATCGGAAAAAGAGGGGTTGGTGGCGAACGCAGGGAGTGGTGACGATTTTGGAGAGCAAGACCGCGAAGGTTATCGTGTTTCGTTAAAAAGTGATTTGGCGGATACGTTACTTTTTCAATATGCCTATGACCATTCAGAACAGGAGGGAACTAGCCTATATGCCCAACGCGGAGGACCATCAGCGACTCCTGGCTTAGCAACCCCCTTGTATACCCGTCGACTCGGACAGTCGTTCCGGCCTGTTGATCTGCCGATAAAAGATAATTTTGAACACAATGGTCATGCACTGCGTATGACGTGGGACGCAACACCCACCATGACATTCAAATCCATCACTGCCTATCGAAATGTGGAGAGCGAGCGATTAAATGACTCGGTTGAGGCATTTGGTTTGCCGGTAGTGAATGCCGGTACCTTAGATCAGTCACAGTTTTCCCAAGAATTTTTACTTAACGGCTCGCTAGAAGAGAAGCGCGTTGACTATATTGTTGGACTCTACTATTTCAAGGAGACCGCAGACCAGAAAACGGCAGGCCTGACGAATGCTTTTGCCTTGATTGAGAACCCATTTGATCCCTTTAATGCCTTTCGGCCGCCGCAGTTAACTGATTTGGCTGCGCCGCTTGAGGCTGATGTTGTCAATGCATCCAGCGCTGTTTTTGGCCATGTGACGTGGGTGCCACCGATTGCAGGTGATCAATTGAGTGTTAGTTTGGGTGGGCGCTATTCGCGCGATGAGCGTGAAATGGAGCGAACAATCTCGGGTGTTGCTATCGACACGGGCGGAGAGCTTAGCAAAGACTATACGAGCTTTGATCCATCTCTTACGGTCGATTATCAATGGTCTGATAATGTGCATGCTTATATTCGGTTAGCCACGGCGTACCGTTCCGGCGGGTTTAATTTACGTGCCGGAACGTCGGATCCCTTTGATCAGGAAGAATTGTTAGCTTATGAATTGGGTTTTAAATCGACATTGTGGGACCAACGTTTGCGATTGAATGCCGCGATTTTTCGGTCAGAGTATGATGATATTCAATTAGATTTTGTTAACCCTATGGATTTCACCATTAGTACGATTAACGCCAGTGACGCTACGATTGAGGGCGTAGAGTTCGAACTGACTGTATTGCCGACTGATGGATTAGAACTCGGGGTAGATTATGCTTATCTCGATGCTGATCAGAAGGATGCGGTCATCGACCCTTTTACTCAACAGTCGCTAGAAGGCACAAGCCTGCCACACACGCCCCGCCATAAATATAACACTTATAGTCGTTATACCCTGGCAGCCTTACCCATTGGCATGTTAACCGCAGAAATTAATTACAGTTGGCATGATGAGCAAACCTCGAACGGCGGGCCAGGTAGTGCGGATCGGCCGCGTGAGGATTTTGGTTTACTGGGTGCCCGCTTATCGCTCTACCAAATTCCAACCGGCAACGGGGACTTAAGCGTCTCGCTTTGGGGAAAAAATCTGGAAAATGCTGAGTATCAGCTGTTCGCACTGGCGGGTGCTGATGTCTATGGCGAACTTCGTAGTTATGGTGTCGATGTTATCTATAAGATGGATTAGCCGGTTGAGCCCTTGAGCGGGGCTCACAGTCTGTTCAGCAACACTGTGCGGGAAGCATCGACTCTTTTCGATTCCAATCTCAATCCCTGAAATTATTTTTAGCTGCTTTTATATGGGCAGCAGGTACTGGCTATGCGTCATACAAATGAAAAATCACATTATTCACGCCAAGGCTATTATGCGCTGATGGTATTACTGTTGGCGTACATTTTGTCTTTTATTGATCGTAATATCATGGCGGTATTGGTTGGCCCTGTTCGTGAGAGTTTTGCCATTTCCGATTTTCAATTCAGCCTATTACATGGCGCTGCTTTTACCCTGTTTTATATTTTTCTTGGCTTACCCATTGGTTGGTTGGCGGATCGTGTCAGTCGAAAATACATCATTATGGTCGGTGTTTTTTTCTGGAGTGTGATGACTTTTCTGTGTGGTTTGGCTGATAGTTTTTTAATGCTATTCCTGATTCGGATTGGCGTTGGGGTGGGAGAGGCGGCCTTGTCGCCACCCGCGTATTCTTTATTTGGGGATTACTTTACCCCTCAGAAGTTACGATGGGCTACGGCCATTTTCTCGATGGGAATTACCATAGGAACTGGCTTGTCCTATAAATTGGGTGGGTTTGTGTATGATTGGTTTAGTAACATCAATGTCAGCGAAGACTCTATTATCCGTGAGTTTATGCCATGGCAAATGACGTTTATGGTTGTGGCTGTCCCAGGTTTTTTTATCGTTGGGCTGCTCGCTTTTATGAGAGAGCCGACGCGTTTTGAAGCGAATAATGTACCGTCAGGCGCGGTCCCTGTAACAGAAACGTTTGCCCACCTATACCGGCAGTGGCAAGCCTATGGCGCGTTGTTTTTTGGGGTCAGTATGATGTCTGTGATTGGGTATGGCACCATGACCTGGTTTCCTGAGTTTTTGATGAGAAGCTATGGTCTTGAACGTGCTGAGGCTAGCCGAGCCTTAGGTAATATTTTCCTGCTAGCGGGAACAGCGGGCTCATTGGCTGGGGCAGGTTTTGCGTGTTTATTACAGCGGCTGGGGTACGACGATGCCAATGTTCGTTGGGTGATGTTGGTTGCGGCTGTGCTGGTTGTTCCTGCTACCGTGATGCCTCAGGTCGAGAGCGCCGATACTGCCCTGATGATTGCCTGGTGTGTGGTCTTCTTACATTACACGCACTTCGGTGTAGCGATGGCGGCCTTGCAGTTGATTACACCGTCGCGTATGCGCGCACTGACATCAGCGCTAATGTTGTTTATGACGAATTTATTTGGCTTAGCGTTAGGCGGCACCGTCATCGCCTTCGTCACAGATTTTGTATTTGGTTATGATCAAGCACTACGATATTCACTGTCTTGGGTTGCGGGGGTTGTATATCCATTGGCGGCCGTTGTTATAGGGGGTAGCTTGCACTATTACCGAACGGCTCTCCGGACCCTTTATGACAGTGCGTCGTCGAAACATGAAACGGCGTTCACTAATACTGTTTCTCGAAGGATACCTTAGTACACAAAACTAGTATTTCTGTCAGTTCTCATGTGAATCACCATCAGGCTCAATAGATGCTGTTCTTTTTACCAACGAAGGTAAAGGGGTTAACACACTATTATTTGTCTCAGTTAGGGGCGTAAGCGCTCTAGCGGAGGCAAAACGGAGCAGCTAAATGGATGTCGTCGACAAATCAGTTATAAAAAGCGGACAGGGTAAAGGTGAGCTCATCGAGTTATCGCCACTGGATGTTCTGACCGGGCATTTCTCGGTACGGGGTGTTTATGTTTTTAAAGAACCACCCAATATCCTCCGCTTAAAAACGATGCTGGCTCAATCACTGACGTTATACCCTGAATACAGTGCCTCTATGCTGAGGGAGGGAAATCGTTTCTTTTTAAAACTCGATGATCGCGGTGTCGGATTTTCAGTGTATCGAAGCCCTCAGCGTTGGTGCGATACACCGCACTTATTACCCGTGACTGAAGATAGCCCATTGATCGATAACCAATTAATGCCGCAGGATGTGTTTGCGGGAAATGAACCGTTAAATGCTTTTAGAATAACGCTGTTTGATGATGGCTATTGGACATTGGCTGTTCGTAATATCCACAGTCAAGCCGATGGCTCAGCGTATTGTGATTTTTTACAAACGTGGTCTGCGTTGTATTGCGAGAAAACGCCTCGCGCAGCCGTTGATTTTCCGCGAGCGTTTATTTCGTCATTGGCGAAAGGCACGGGTTATAAACCCAGTCATAAGTTTCGTGTTTTTCCTGCGCTAAATTTTGATTTGGCTGAACGGGTCTACTTTCAAAAACAACAGCAAGGGTATTCGCAAGTGTCTATAGCTCAGACTGCATTAAAAAACCTGGCTCAGGACTGCTGTACTCGAGTAGGGACGACGCTAACGACATCTGATGTGATGCATGCTCTGGGCTGGAAAGCGTTTGCGCTGACTTCTGGCAAAAGCAATAAAGAGTTTTGTACCCTTTACACTGTTTTTGATCTTCGTCATGTTCAGGGGTTAGCCATACCGCGACACTATCGTGGGAATGCGGTGATTGAGCGCCATGCAACGATGAGTTTTGGTGAGCTTAGAACCCGAGACATCGATGACATTGCCCTTTTTTTTAGAGAGAACACCAAACCACTCAATCGTGCTGAGATAGAGGCGGATATTGCGTATTTACAAAGAGAATATGATGGCGGATTTGTGGATGATGAATATGGCCGTTTCTCTCATTTTATTCGCGCCAGTGTGGTTGATTGTCTGGATGGAACAGGGTTGTTTGTGAATGATATGCGGTTTTTAAAAACCCCCACTATTGTTTTTGAAGGCAAGCCTTTATGGTTTGAAACCGTGATAGCGCTGGGTTTTAATTTTATGGGTATTTATCGGGATAATAACGACACATTAGTGATCAGGTACGTGGGCGATAAACCGACAGTCCTGCCTTTTTCAACTGCGATAACCGAACTGCTAGATGGCGCAGAATTGACTGATATAGTATCCGCTCCATTAGTGACGAACCCCTGGCGTTAGAGCACGAGTTCGTCACAATGTATGCGTAATAATTGCTATGTTGCACCCGCACTAAACATCAATATTACATCGCTATCGTCTACGCATTTAGAATAGAGCGCTAAGTTTTCTTTAATATTAATCCAGCAGGCTATGAGCCGGTGACCATTGATCGTCAGGGGTGGGCCTGCGCGATGAACCTGAATGCCGACGTTTTTTAATAAACGCTCAATGCCGACAGGGGACACACTAATAAGGTGTTTCGCACCGTTTTGGTAGGCAAAGAATAATGTCTTCATCAATATTGTTTTTGTGGTCTCACTTGAAAACTGGCCAGTATGGCTAGGGTGTGTCTTTTTTAAATCCATACTGGTGAAGCGTGATAACTCCCACACGGTATTTTCTTTGGGCGGCGGCATGCCGTTCAGTAATTCGGGGAAAATATGTTCCAGTAAATAGGGTTGTGTCGTTGGCAGCATTCTAGCAAACCCAATGATATCCTCATGTTTGTCTTGTGCGATAAGATAGCGTGTGCCGTCATGGTCAAATTCATCGACCTCTCGGTTGTGTGCCGTGTCTAATTCCCAGCCTAGCCTTTCAACGAAAACTTGATATCGATAATGGTACATAGTGTCTTTGAGATGATCTGATAAGTGTTTTGATCGGCCTTCAATAAAGTTCAACATCGCTCTACCCTCCTAGTTAGAAGAGGGCATTTAATTCTGCTGAGTACTTGTCGAATAGCTGGTAGAAATAACCGTTGATTTCATCAAGATTATTCCCTAGGGAATAGACGGTAGGTGGTTAGTGGCACGATTGCCTCGAGCCGTTAAGGGGCATTACTCGGCAGGTAGGTGCCTGTAGTGACATGACCACATGGTGATGGATATGAAATATTCATGACTCACCACGCTCCATTCTCATACATCAGCTAGTGGTTTTTATTCGAATGGCAGGTATTGATTACGCTCATTTGCGGTTGACACCTTCACGATGAGCAGCAGTCATGCTATAAATAGACAGCATTGAGACGGGTGTCTCATTCGCTCTTGGGTGATAGGCTTGAATCGGTAGGGTATAGGATGCGCTATCTGTCCAGAATGGAAGTATCAAAGAGGCATGGCCAATGAATGGATGGCTAGAGGATTTATTTCATACATTGTTAACCTTTAAGCATCAGCCGGATTTTATACGAGCCATTACTGCATTTACGGAGCGTCTAGAATTTGAGTATTTTGCCTATGGCGTGTGTGTCAGCGTCCATGTCACTCAGCCCAAGTATCATTTACTCAATAATTATCCGAAAAATTGGCAAGTTCTGTATGGAGACAACGATTATTTAGGCATCGACCCAACAGTACAGCATTGTTTGAAGTCGACTACACCGATTGTCTGGCATGACTCGCTTTTTACACATGCGCGGGACTTTTGGGAAGATGCGCATGCTCATGGTATTCGATGGGGTTGGGCTCAGTCCTTACAAGTGAATCGATTTACTAAAGGAATGCTGACACTCTCCCGCTCGCACGATAAGCTCACACCGGTAGAGTTAGCTCAAAAAACGCATAATATGGTTTGGCTAAATCAAACGGCGCAAGCTGGATTTCAAAAAATTCTCTTACCCAATCCACAGCCTGCTATTCAGGTGCCGTTGACCCCGCGACAAAAAGAAATTCTCAAGTGGTGCGCAGAAGGTAAAACCTCCTATGAGATTGGTGTCATTTTATCTATCTCAGAACGTACCGTAAATTTTCATATGGCCAATGCACTTGAAAAATTGGATGTCACCAATAAAACGGCTGCGGTACTTAGAGCCTTTCAGTTGGATTGTATTTAGTGCGTTTTTCATGGGGGGGAGCTCGTTTTTGTATTGGGATGCTGTACCGTGTCCGATGTGAGTAGCCTAAGTGACTTCATGGTTGAGAATAGATCATGCAGAAACTGCTCTTTATTCGGGAGTGCTTTAACGCGGCTGTCACGTTCCAGTTGTTTCAGCACACGGGCTGTGTCTAGTCTCAAAGGAGACATATGCAAATAATTATCAGCCGCTGAATCAAAGTGCATTGTCCTAGCCTGGTGTTTGGCATTGGGGCTCCAAGCATTCCACTGGAGTAGCTGTGATTGCTGCCCAGTTCCAGGATCACCGGTTGCTGCAAACTGAACCCAATAAGACATCATGGCCTGAGAGAGCGCGCGGTAGCTTGGCAGACTCCTGTCGTGCATCAGCGATAACTGAAAAAACTCCGGCCCTAAGTTGCGGTGTCCGAAGACGAACGGCACATCCAAGCCATGCGTTGCTCCCAGCGATAGATTATTTAACCAAGGGGCTGGTGATAATTGATCCCAGTCAAAACGGTAAACAAACACATCAGCTTGCTGTTGACGGCTAATACTATCAGCAGGCTCATCAACGTTGTGGGCCTTTAACATTTTGCTGAGGTATTCAGCCGCGAGTTGGTAATGGGGTAGAGAGCGTATCTCTATGCCCACCCCGTTTTTAATAGGTTTTACATACCGTGGGTTTAAGCTGAGCAATAGACTGAACTCGTCTCGTGTGCTGCCGAGGATCATCGGCATGTGGTGATACATTCCCTGTTGCAGTGCTTCATGAATACCGCCGATAGGAATGACCGATCCGTCACGGAACTGTTGGGGAAAACTGGAAGGTCGATCGTTGGCAACTGAATGTTGATAGAGCTGTTGGTAAGCTAGATGAAATTCAGCCATGGACTTTCGGCGTAAATAATCGGCGACTTCTGATTTATTATGGTGCCCGACCCATCGCTTAGCTGAATCTCGATTCGATGCTAATCCTTCATTGATGAGAAGTTGTAAAAGCACCTCACCAGAGCTTTGCGATGATCCGGGTTCGCCATCATCGATATAGTGGCTCGCTTCAGCTGTGCTGATACTGGCAGTGCCTCCGCTTTGAATGATGGCGCGCTGAAAGAGGTCCTTTGCTAGCGGCGATACCAGTAAGGAATAAACGTTGGCTCCACCTGCTGACTCTCCAAAAACCGTGACGCGGGTGGGGTCGCCGCCGAAAGCACTCACATTGGTTTTTACCCAGTGAAGCGCTTGAATAATATCTAATACTGCATAGTTACCTGAGGCATCTGCAGGGCTATCGGTCTCCTCAGAGAGTGCTGGGTGGCTAAACCAGCCAAACACGCCCAAACGGTAGTTCACTGTAATGACAAGAGCTTGTTGAGAGGCTGCTAACGTCCCTCCATCATAAGACCCCCCATGCCCAAGCACATTGCTGCCACCGTGAATCCAGACCATGACCGGCAGACGTGCATTACCGGTTGGTACTTTGTCAGCTGTGTATTGAGGCGTCCATACATTCAGATACAAACAATCTTCATCACCCTCCAATGGGTTATTTCTGTTGTAGTAATTATACTGGCTACAGGGGTTTGCTATTGAGTGTGCCGCACGAGTCCCTTGCCAAGGTGAGGGTGGGGCAGGGCGTTTCCAGCGTCTCGAACCCGTTGGTGGCTCGGCATAAGGGATGCCTAGCCAGACATCGTGATCTGAATTGCGCACGCCGAGCAATTTGCCTTGCGGTGTTAACCGTAGCGTCGGTTCGCTGGCATCAGCGGTTTGACTGATGAGGAAACAAAATAGGAGGCTGACAATAAAACGCACAGGGGATATCACGCAACCGCTTACCGAGTTGCAAGATTTTAGATGTGTAGGGTCATCATCTTGATTATAGGTACAGCCCTGGACGTCCTTGAATAAAAACATTGATGTTTCTCTACACAATTCATAAGAGTCACCAGTGTAAAAATTCTCACTCGCTAACAACAATATCCATTTGGGTACCTTTTCGTTGAAGGGTTGGTTGAGCACTTCATTTATTGGCGGAATTCGTAGGATTGCAGGCTTTCAATCGCGTGGGTTGAACGAAAACAAGGCAGTATGCTAGGATAGTTTTTTTTAGTTCATCCTACACAAATCAAGGAAGATTTATGCTTATTCTTACTCGTTGTATTGGCCAAAACCTCATCATCGGTGACGATGTCACCATTTCAGTTTTGGGCGTTCAAGGCCACCAGGTGCGTATCGGTATTGATGCGCCTCGAAGCATTCAAGTTCACCGCGAAGAAATCTATAAACGGATTAAAGCTGAAAATGATCAGGTGAGTGGCAACGTTACTGACTAAAAAATGACGTTTGTTATCTTACTAACTGAACACTCGTTTTCCTCTATTCAACCTTTTAGGTTATCTACAGGTTTTGAAGCGCAAGGGTTGTTGATACGTTCAATTGATACGGCACTTTATCAAAACGATAATAGCCCAAAAATTATCGTGTAGCTGTTTGCACTTTTGGGTTATAAATCCATCCCGTCTTTCAGGATTGAATTCATTCAACCCTGAAAGACGGGACATAATTAGGTGCGAGGGGAGGGGGTTCAATTCCGCACAACATCCGGTATCGGTGTTCTCGCTAGCTGCCATACCATTTCACTGCATGGTGGCGTTCTTTGGACGCAGCTAACAATGTGTGTTGATCGTAAGTGTAAATAAAAATGCCTTTAATTCACTAGAACTTCTTGCCGCGCGTCACTGCAAAAAATGCAGTGACGCGCAGCTTGAGCCTCATGAGCACTGACCGCCAGAAAGATTCCTAACATGACGAAAGCATTATCAGGGTATTTTCAGCCGGCTTCCCCGACCATACAATTTCCATGTGTGGCTATTGCACCCTCAATAGCAAACCAGCTCGAAAGAGCTTTTCAAGTTAACTCATGCAACCGCAATGAGCGGCTTATCATATTTAACAAAGGAGAAATGCCTGGCAAAGAAAAGTAAGACTGTCTAAAGCGTGAAAACAAAACCGTGTCGTACCCATCAGGGGATTGCCACTGTTGGTTATGCCGCTATTCAGGTTTGTGGGAGTGGTGTCCCGTGACGTTAGCAATCAATCTATCGATTGCTTATCCATCTACTGCGGTAGCTGGATAGTCATTAACACTAATCAAAACTCTAACACCCTTGTACTTTGATTGTTATCACCGTTCTGAACGGTCATCCGTCTGTTCCAACCGGCGCACTGCTGCTCAGAACAGTCAACGAAAAAAGCACAGAAACAAACCTGACCGGATCGATTAGACACTTTGCACTACGTAGAATAAGTAGAAGAGAAAGAAGGGTAAGTCGCAGAGCTCTTTTTCCTCTACCTATGTTTTATTGCTTAGGGGAATACTGTGCAAATTTAACTGACTGCAGGCAAGTATCGCGGTGTTAAGAATCTTGGCTCTGCGAAGTCAGGCCCCAGTGCCGCCTTGTCCCGGCTATAAGGGCAAGCCCCAAGGTGGTAGTTAGTATAGCTGCGATAAAGAGTTCATTTGCATAGGGCGATTTATACTGTTCTGCTATTGCTTTACAGACTCCCTGGATAACTAAGAATGCGATACCGACCTGCCCATCAAAACGCTTGTTGAAATACAGCCACAATAACGCTCCTGACGCAGCCAGTTCCAGTGCTCCCAGCAGCAGGTGAGCGGGAAATACTGCTAAGCTGGACGGCGCGCTGAAAAATATGGTGTGGTGATTAACCTGGTGGAACCAAACCGCACTTTCACGCGGGTATGTGAGGCAATACCATTCGCTACATATTTCACCGGTGCAACAACCGTTCAGAAAACAGCTAAAGCGAGTCAGGGCGATAAAGAAGCAAAAAGAAAAAGCGAAAGCGTCAACGCCTTTAAGTATGGGGATTGCGGGAAAGCACTTCTTTAATAAAAGTGGTCCGAAGATCACTGTAGTTATTAAAGCTCCGGGGTGGCGCCATCCGCTTATGAACTCGCGGCTAAGAGGGGTCATAAGCTGCCAGTCTCGAAAATACAACGAAAAAACCTTGGCCCCCATGAAATTGACAATGCTCATGAGAAGGAAAAAAGCGAGAACAGGGCGCACAGAAACACTATCAGCTTTTAATAGCTGGTAAAAAATAACGATATGCAGTACTAGCGCCGTAGATATAACGACTAGGTTGTTTGAAAGTCCAAAAATTCCTTCGGGGTTCACGGTGCGTTCCTTAATTATATTATACGATTAAATTGATTCTTTAAAATGCTGGCGATAATTTTGAGTGCGACTTAGTATGTCGGATTCACTAAAGCCGAAATCCTGAATGCTATATTCTGCGGACTGGTAATCGCTGGCCTTAAAGCAGTCTTTTTTGAAATTACTCTCTTCTTCTGGTGTAAGCTCTATGTGTAACGATTTGTAGAGTGATCTAACTGTTTTTTCTGGTTCGTTGATTAAATCATTATACGACAAGGGGATGACATTCATTCCATGCCAGTTATTGATGGCTGCATTAGCCGACCATTCACAGCTCTCACAAATTTCATCGAGAATTTGTTGGTTTAACCAGTGTGTTGATTCGCCTGTTTTATAACCAAACTGCTGCCACGATATTTTCATCAAATTCATGGCGCTTGGAATAACCTTCAGCGGGTCCCTAATCAAATAAATGACGGTGGCATCGGGGAAATATTCCTTTAGATAGTCATTTTCCCATAGACCCAATAGCGTTATTTTTTTTAGCAGCGTGACGTGCTTGCTGCAATAGCGTTTATTGCCAGGCTCTAAGAAGAGGTGCTTTTGCACGCACCGAAAATAATATTTCATCAACCGAGACTGGGTTTTCTTTGTAAGGTTGCCAAATGGACGCAATTTTTCACCCTGGGTCTCTGCGGGTGCGGCACCTAGCAGGTAAGCAGGGGAGTGAAAGGTATGGTTGAATAGGGCTTCATCTTCATTGGCTGAATAGAGCGACGACGGGTGGACTGAAGCGATGGCGCCTAGGTTCGATTGCTGGAGTTTCTCAAAAAATGAAGCGATATTGCCATTAAATATTTTGCGGTCGGTATGGCCTAAAAAACGTAGAACCATGCGGAGGCTGATGACAGGGAAGTTCATCTCGTACGATTTTTGATAGCTGAGCTGGCTAGAATGCTGAAAGAGCAGTTGTTCTAATAGTGTTGTGCCGCTGCGGGCATTTCCGATAATGAAAATGGGACTATGGATGGTTGTTTTCTTATAATGGGGAAATAGCACGCAGTCTAACGTTATGAATAGGACATTGAGAATATGTGCTGACAGCAGAAGGATGCCGCCAGTAAATATGGTTAATTTTCCGCGTATAGTTCCATCCGCCTGAATGATGGCCTGCAAGAAGCCTAAAAAGTTAGTGAAGTTAAATAGCATAATATTTAAAGCAGGCGTTTTTGCTTACTTTGAGGTGGTTGTTCAATCTTTGGCGGTTGGGGGGGCTATTATGAAGGGGAGGAGGGAGTCATGTCCAATTGGAATGACGCGATTGTATATTATTATTTAATGATATATATTGTGGGACACAGCTGTCTATGTCCTAGGTTTCGGACGAGATAAAAATAATAATGGCCAGGGATGCATATCTTGAAATATTCATTTTTTAATAAACTATCAAAAAGAAGTGGTCACTCATCAGGGCAAGATGAAGGGAGAACTCATGTCTTTAGTTTTGCCTGTGGTGACAAGTCTTTTACCACTAGGCCACTAACATTTTCAATTGCGCTTACCATTCTAGGGGTCTTCTCTCTAGATGCTATTGGTGTGGAGCTTGCGGATGGTGCGGAGCTTGCAGAAAAACCTAAAAGAGTATTATCAGCTGCAGAGAAAGAGGCTCAAGCTTTAAGGCCCCATTCAAATGTTGAGGGGCTAATCAAAATGTGCCATCACACTCTGCTCTATTCGTCTAAAGAAGAAAAAGAAAAGCTGGTGGCTCGTTTGGATGGAAAAACGTGTAAAGAAGTAATCACTACAAGCTTTTCTAAATAGATAGTCTATTACTTTTTCTCAAAACCCTGCCGTGAAGACTAAGAGATATTCTCGGGAATAAGGACCGGAGCCTTCCTTTGCTTTAAGGAGCTGATCATTACTATGCATCATATACTTTTTTTGTTTCTGATTACTGCGATATCGCTAACCAGTGGCGTCGCTACCTCCGCGGAGACGACATATATGGAATTGTATGGGGTCCCTGAACCGCTCTTGCCAGCGGGTGAACCCGCTCCAGAGGGATATCCCGAGGGCTCAATTATTACAGCAGATGGTTATGTCTATACTCCTGAACAGGTCGTTTATCCACCGGAGGGAGATCCATACCCTCGATATGTTAACTTTATGTCAGTGGGGGAAATTTTCATTCAGGGTGACCCAATGGGTGTAGAGGGGCAGGTGACGGTTAATGGCTCGTGGCGGCCAACTATTTTTACATTGGCTAACGACGGTAGTCAGGCGATATTATCTACCTTGCTCGGCGCTTTGGCTTCTCAGACTAGGCTGTTGTTATTGGGCGCGAAAGTTTGCCCGCATGATCAATGCACTCTGGATGACTGCATTTTTCTGTTAGAGCATGTGGCTTCATATTAACAAATTATTCGGTGTGACTTTAAGGAAGGTTTATGCGTATTGTAACGTGCCTATTGGTTTTAATTAGTATGCAGTCCCCAAACTCTATCGCTCAAGATGTCGTCGATACCGGATGGACCTCACTTGAATCGGTAGTTGTAGCGGAGGTAACAGGTGTAGTTACCTTAAACGTTTTGGCGGATATAAGTGCAGAATGCGGTGAACTATTTATTACATTTCCCTATTCTTTAGATACCTTGGCCAAGAATTATTATACAGCGCTTGTTGG
This sequence comes from Oceanicoccus sp. KOV_DT_Chl, assembly GCF_900120175.1. Lineage (NCBI taxonomy): Bacteria > Pseudomonadati > Pseudomonadota > Gammaproteobacteria > Cellvibrionales > Spongiibacteraceae > Oceanicoccus > Oceanicoccus sp. KOV_DT_Chl. The sequence continues at coordinate 123,559 of NZ_FQLF01000002.1, read as the reverse complement.
CGCTAAAGTGGCCGGGCTGCCGGTGAAGATAACGTATTATCACAATGGATCGGCATGTGTCATGACGTCGCTTACGTTAGGCGCGCCCGAATCAAGTATATAGTTTTTTAGTATACAAGCTGAGCAGACCCGTAGTGTTCTGAGGCGCGCTTTGGCGTATCTTTCTGCCGTGCCATAGGTCTGGTTACTCTAATAATAATGGATGGATAACCTCTAGAGTGCACTATGCGTAACTTCCTAGTTAAATTTCAATTATTATGTTGTCTCGTTAGCCCGCTTTCATGGGCGGATGATGAGGTTTTATCTAGTAGTTATAATCAAGCAGATAAAACGTACACAATAACCGCTAATAGACCGCTTAGTTCCCCAGAATATTTTATAGAAACACGAAGAAAAAACCGGCCGGAGGATGAATATACTGCATGGGCGGTCATACCGACTTCGAAACTGAATGGTGATAGTTACACAACGTCATCGCTACCGGCAATTGGGCAATTTCGATTAACTCGCCAGCGTTTCTTTCTGTTAGATAGCAATAGTTTTTTTTCGCGTAGGGTTTACGCAACCAGTGCCATTTTTACCGCTAATACATTGGACGATGATTTAGACGGTGTACCCTATGATTTTGATAACTGTCCTGCAACGAGTAATCCATCTCAAAGTAATATAGATGAAGATTTGATGGGTGATGCTTGTGATTCAGACATTGACGGGGATGGCCTAGAAAATATATCGGATAACTGCCCTTCAATGCTCAACCCTCTCCAAGAAAATTTTGATGGTGATGGCGTAGGTGATCATTGCGATAGTGATGATGACGGCGATCATATAGAGGATGAGGAAGACAACTGTCTGTACTTAAACAATCCGTCTCAATTCAACTTTGATGGTGATACGCAGGGCGACGCCTGTGACTCTGATGATGATAATGATGGTATCGGCGATGACGTCGATACACTGCCACGTAATTCCGTGCACCCAGTTTTTAGAGCTTCGGGCGATGACCCAGCCTATACAGAGTCTGGCGATAGCACATATGTAGGCATAACTGCGGGCATATTCTCCGTAGGTAAAGACGGTAGTGCCAATTACCGAGTGCCTATTAAAGTGCCGCCGGGTATCAACGGTATTCAGCCCAACTTGAGCTTGTCGTTTAATCACAGTATGGGCAATGGCATTGTTGGGCAGTCTTGGGCGCTTAGTGGTAATTCAGTTATCTCGCGATGTAATGCAACAATCCTTAGAGATGGTTATAACTCCAATGTCGCTGGTACATATTATAAATTTTGTTTGGATGGGCAGCGATTAGTTGAAGTGGCCGCAGGGGTTTATCGCACCGAACGCCAAACCAAATTGCGCATAAAGGCTTATAATGACCCCAAAATATCTAGTTCTGCTTATTGGACCGTAGAGCACCCAGATGGAAAAACCTATCGTTATGGGAATCGTGCAGATAGCACGCTTAAGTTTAATACCACAGCTTCTGAACTGGGTATGTCGTGGTACTTAGATGAAGTGAGTGATGCTGCAGGAAATACCATGACCTACCACTACAATTACGACAGGGCCGATGGCGTCATTTTACTCTCCAGCATTAATTACACGTCAAACGCAGTATTGACAGGTACAAACCGCAGAGTTGATTTTGATTACGATCCCCGACCAGATACGAGTGTTCGCTATCTAGGTGGCGCCAGATTCCAGCAGCTCCACAGATTGGCGGGTATCCGGGTTTATAATAACGAAGCACTTGTTCGTCGTTATCAGCTGGGTTATCAGAGCTGGATTAATTCACTCTACAATCCTCTGAGCACTAGTCGATTAACAAGTATTAGAGAAATCTATCCAGATGGTAGTGAAGCAGAGCCGCTAGAGTTTCAGTGGACGACAATAACCGACCAGGCAGCGCCCTTTAGTTATGCTGGTGGTGGGGATGCATATGCGAGCCGTACGGGGGATATCGATAATGATGGGGATCTTGATACAGTAGGGTGGGACTATAACTACACAGTTAATGGGAGTGATATATCTATTCCATACAAAAAAAATCTAACTCACCCGTGGAGCTCTTCAGGCATTACCAAGACCCTCTATTCTACGCTGAACCCGATCTTAATGGATATCAATCATGACGGATGGTTAGATTTAGTCGCGACAGATACTCGTCACTATGGCGGGGTCGACGTTCATTTAAATGATCAAAGCGGTCAATTTAATTATACGGCTTCGCCAAGCTATAGCATTGCTGCTAATGAAACGGCCTTTTACGCAACGATAGGGTACGGCGACGTCGCAGGTTACCTAAGCTACCAGATTTATTTTATCGATATGACAGGGGATGGCTTGGTAGATATATTACGCGTACCACCGACGTGCCCTTATTACTGCAGTTTCACCAGCGGTGAACGTACAGATATCTCTGTAGCTATAAATAACGGTGCAGGGTTTTCGGTATTCGAAAAATGGTTGGATTCCTATGCTTTCCAGGCACTACAAGATTCTAACTCTATTTCAATTGGTGATGTGAATGGCGATCGGTTGCCGGATATCGTGGCTTATAACGGTGCTGTTGCCTTGAACCGTGGAAGCAAATTTCTCGGAGGTTTTGAAGTGCAGCCACATTGGGCAACGGATGCTAATTGGTGGCTGGGTGATTCAAATATAGAACCTAATCATGATGCAAAACTTCTTAGAAAGTACCTAGTCGATTTGAATAGTGATGGTCTTACCGATCTTATGCAATTTAGAGCGGATGGCATTTGGGTGAGCTATTCGAATGGCCTTACTTTTGAGGCTTCAAAGCGAATTAGTACCTATAGTGGCTGCGCAAGTGCCGTTGAGTGTGCCGTTGGTGACTTTAATCGTGATGGTTATATGGACTTATTAAGCTTTTACGACCCTGTGATGTTGACTATAGCAGGGGAGGGGGTTGTTACTCAGATTGATACCAACTTTAATGCTGCGATGATGGTCACCACAGCCCAGAATCTGGTGGCTTTTGATCGTGATTTGGATGGCGATATAGATATATCCGGTTATGTTTCTAATTTCCCCTCGATTCATCTTGAAAAAATCATAGAGCACTCCTCGCGCCAAATTGATATCAGCTATGGCCATCTGCCATCAAGGAGTACAGCGTTTCATACGTTTTATGATGAAGGTGCTTATGACCAGTATAACTATCAAGACAATGCCTTCTCAGAACTGACTGAATCGTCAAATTATCATGCTATTGGCGACGGTTCGATTGGCGGTGCAGTGACATTAAAGTCGGTTGCCAGCCCAAAGCCTCAGAATAAATTTGTGGTGGCTTCAACGATCTCTACGGATCTTTCAGTGAGTGCAAGTCATTATCAGACCTACTTTTATGAAAATCTTAGGTATAGCCCTGGTTTGTGGGGCAGTTTGGGGTTTGGTCGTGTTACGCGTACGGATTATTTAACGAGTGATTATAGTATTAGTGCACCTAGAAGGGAGACGGTTTCAAACTATCGGCAAAATCATGGTTCGAATTACAGCTTTTCCGGCGTACTAGCGAATCAAACCGTAAGAGTCACTGTTAATAGTGGGGAGGCATTAACAACGGCGCAAACAATTAATAACCACTGGGAAGTAAGGACGCTGAACGACGACATTGATGGCGTTGGTATTCCAAGTCCACATTACGAGTTATACAAAGCTAAGGAATTAGACACCGGTTATATTAACAGTGCAGAGATTAGAGGGAGAGAAATATCACTGCGGCCGAGTGGAGATACATGCCTTGACGTTACTGATAATCAACCAAAAGTCTACCCTGCGGGGGATGCGTGTGATGATGTTCTTGATGTATATGGAAATCCTAGCTTTAAAAAGTTGGAGGTGGGAACGAGTGCCGAACGAGGGAATAGTGAGAGTATCCTGTCCGTGTCCACGCTCTCATATAACAATATCAATACGGTCAGCCGGTGGGTAATTGGCCTGATTGATAACGAGACCATAACGTACGGTCACGATTTGCAAGAGAAAATCACTCGAGAAACGTCTTGGGAGTATGATGGGAAGGGCTGGTTAAAAGAATCCATACAAGAACCCAGCCAAAGTGATTACACCTACACAACGACCTATAGTGACTTTAATGGTTATGGCAATGCCACCACCATTACAGAGAGCTGGCTTAATAAGTCTAATGACGGCCTCCATTTCAATAGCAAGACTACAGGTATTCAAGAAAATTGGTATACAGATGGACGCCATCGGGTCACGACCACTTTAAATGTAGATAATCTTATTGGGGGGTAAATTCAGAGACATACCAAACTACCCCGCATGTAGCTGTCACCGAAACTGAAGGACGTTATGGACGTGAAAGTTATGTCTCGCAACCCAATGGCGACTGGACGAATACCACCTACGACTACAATGGTCGAGTCAAACAAATAACCACCCGAAGTGGTGTTACTACTGATATATATTACAAGGGATGTAGTGATTGTTTTACTTATAGCGATTTCGAGAAGTACTATATCGACGTAAAAACTTCCGGCGAAGCCGCACAGCGTACTTTCTATGATGTACGCGGTCGGGCGGTGGGGTCCAGTCGCATTGCTTTAGATGGCGGAGTCGTTTTTCAGGCGAGTGAATATGATCGATTGGGGCGTGTTCAGAGAGTTAGCAAGCCGTTTACAGATATGCCTTTGTATGTGACATCCTATTTTGATTACTTAGATCAACTCACTAGCATTAGTTACCCGGATGATAGTACGGCGCTCAAAGATATCAGTCGTACCTACCCGGCCTACAAAGTTGAGTCAACTGACCGATTAGGTCAAAAAGTCACCCATAGTTTTCATGGTGACGGGAGGTTGTCCCGTATTCAAGATGATGCTCAAACGATCAATCTAAAGTATACGGCGCGAGGAATGCTAGATACCGCTAAGGGCGGTGTGACTTGGAATCAAAGTACCTTAGCGGATATTAATTACGATTTGCTGGGAAGGAAAATTTCTCAATACAGTGTCGATACAGAGGCACCTTGGCGCTGGACATATAACGCCCTCGATCAAATAGCTACCCAAACTGATCCTAATGGAACGGTGACTTATTATCATTATGATCAGTTGGGCCGACTTATTCAGCGAACCTGGGATGCAACGGCAGCAAATGCGGAGCTGAGGACTACTCAGTGGCATTTTGACACTGCAGCTAATGGTGTGGGTCAACTAGCCGCATTAGTGGGCTTTGATACAGACCCAGACCCTCAGCAGTTTTATGAAGAATACCATTACACGGCACTTGGGCAGCTGAGCACTGTAAGCACCTTTTTGGATAGCGGGTCTTATCAAGCTCAATATTACTACGACGCGTATAGCAGGCATTCGGGGCTGCTCTACCCAGGAGGGGGGGTTGCTATTGGTTATGCCTATAACGGCTCTGGTTATTTAACTTCGATCTACGATGCGCTTAAGGACGAGACGGCGCCGGTATTATGGGAAGCTAAAAATAATGACCAGTGGGGCAACCTAACCGAAGTAGAGTTTGGTAATGAGGTGACAACTCTTAAAGGCTATGACCCTCTGGATGGTGAGCTGACTAGTGTCAATGTAAGCAAGGGTAATATAGACATTTTAAATCACAGTTATGGTTTTGATAATGCCGGTAACTTAAAAGATAGGGATGATCTGCTTTTTGGAATTTATGAAGACTTCTGTTACGACACACTTAATCGTTTAACTGATCGAGGTTTCGGTAGTTGTGGAGACGAGAGCTATAGCTATGACATGCATGGCAACGTAACTAGCAAGGGTATTTTGCAAAGTATCACTCACGCCTCTCGTATACACCGCATCGACGAGGTCACTGTTCAGGGTCAGGTGCAAAGTCGGCGCTACGTTTATGACAAGGCCGGTAATGTTATTTTGCGCGCAGGGATTGATAGTGGCGCGGGCATTGTGGGTGGAGATGTTGTGCATTACAGCCCTTTTGGTAAACCGGCATATATGGGGGGAAGCCGGGGTGTTACCGAGATTATTTATGGTCCGTCAGAGCGGCGTATAAAGCGGATAGATGACGGGCTTAAAACCACGACCTATATTGGAAAGCTCCTTGAGTTAACAGAGGGTCTTGAAGGGAAAGAGTTTCGTTACTACATCGAAGATTTCGCGATTTATACAGAGAAAAATACCACAGGCTACCAGCTTGATGGGGAGTGGGTTTATCTCCATCGGGACCATATCGGTAGTATTGCTGCAACAACGCCAGCCTCGCTCAGTGGTTCTAATGAAATTGATTGGCGCGGTTATGAGCCTTGGGGGTCTCCGCTTAAGGTAAATTGGTCTGGCGCGCCTGAGACAAGTCTTGAGATAACCTCTAGGGGGTTTACGGACCATGAGCATTTAGAGAGTGTTGAGCTTATCCATATGAACGGGCGGGTTTATGACCCGTTGATTGGGCGGTTTTTGAGTCCGGATCCAATTGTCGAAGACCCGCTCAATACACAGTCCTACAACCGTTATAGCTATGTCTTGAATAACCCCTTGTCCTTAACGGATCCGACTGGCTATTCAAGCTGTGGTAGCGCACCAATATGTGTAGATGAAGGGGCTGGCCGCAGTAACGGCTGGGGAGGGGGAGCTCCGAGCTCTGGAACCATGGCAGGTTTGGCATCTGGAGCAATGCATTTTCAAGGTGGAATGGGCCCTAATGTTCCCAATGTAAATTCGAATACTTTTAGTCAGAATTCCAACCAGCAGCTCGCAATGTCTGAGGCGGGCCAGGTTATGCTTGATTCCATACATCATGATGGTGTTGCGGGTGTTGATCCAAAGCATCCCGATACGCAGGCTGGTTACTTGGCTGCGGGGGAAGAAGTAGTCACTCTCATGGTTGGTGGTGTCGCCGTCAAGGTGGTGATGAAGGCTGGTAAAATTGTTAAAATAGAAAAGCTTGGTGACAAAGTTAAGGATGCATTAAAGCTTAATGGAGGCGCTGGTAGTGCGACTTGGAAAACTCTTGGGAGTGATAGACAAAACGCGGTTAACAGTTTTATGACGCAATTCGGAAAAGGCCCAGAAGGGGCTAAAAAATTGCAGGCATATTTACGTGAAAATGGAGTCCCCGGAGGCCTTGATAAACAAGCATTGGCAGCATACAGAAATCAGATACAATCTGTAGGCGGAAATAAGGCAGTCACTAAGGCGTCAGAAGTGTTTAATACACGGGTTCAAATCCTAAACAAACTGCTTGGAGATTAATCAGTTGATAATTGAGACAGATTTGATACCTAAGTTTAGGCCAGTTTTGCACGAGATTTATCAATACTCTCATCGGGTAGACGATGAATTTACGTTGTGGGAGCTGGCTGACAGAGGTGGTTTATTTCGTGCGTTTCAAGAATTTGGTGATACAAACAACCACTTGTCTGTGTTTTTCCAAAAGGTTCAAGATGTCATTGAAAAAAGAGCTGGGGTCATTGTAGAAAAATCCAAGCCGTATAGTTTTACTGGTAGGTTTTTGATGTTAGATCCGTCAGCAACTATGTATGACGGGTTGTCAGAAGAGCTAACATCGGGGTTTTTTGATTCTGATGATGTGCCTCCACCTGAGTTTTGGGTTGGGGTAGTTGGTAATAAGCTTGTGGCATTTATCCCGAAAAAATTCTTACCTGTTACTGAAGGGGCAGTTGAAAACTGTATGAGTGGTTGTTTGGAGTGGATGGGTGAAAGCTTTAGCTACATATATGATGGTAGTGGTACAAAAAACAAAGAATAATAGTCGGGGTGCGCTTTATTTAGCTGAAACCTTGTGCCCGATGAACCCCCGATAGAGATACTAATTAAGTAAGTCGTAGTGATTACGTTTCATCAGGTCTATTTATAGCAAGAAAAAATAGTTGGATTGGTCCTTGCAATGCACACATTCAGGTAAAAAATGAAAGGCCATCGTTTTTAAAGCACTCTATCAATATCTAAGAACAGCAAGTGTCCATAATATGAAGTCGCGTTTAAAATTTTATTTTTTCCTTTTACAACTTGTATTTTGCGCGATTAGTGAAGCAGGGTTTGATGATGCTTTTAAAAAGTATGAGGGAGGTCTATTTGAAGAAGCTTTCGTGGCTTTTGAAGCATTGTCAGCCATAGGTGATCGAGACGCCCAGTATAATCTCGGCGTGATGTACTATCGCGGTGAATATGTTGATCGGGATCCAGCTAAAGCGTATGCCTGGATGGCGATTTCAAGCAAGGGTAAAAATAAGTCAGGTTTGACCAGTACGGCCGACAAGATTTTCTCGACCCTCGATGAAGAGACTCAGGAACGAGCAATTACTGAATTTAATCGATTATTGCTTAACTATGATAACGAAAAGATTCAAACCTCAATTTTTCCAGAGCCCCTGTCTGATGAGGATTGCGAGCAAGATTATTTACCTATTCTGAAAGTTGCACCCATATACCCGAAGAAAGAGTTACGTCAAGGAAAGATGGGGCTCGTCGAAACCGAATACACAGTATCCCCCGAGGGGTATGTTCGTGACGTCATTGTCAATCGTTCTTCAGGTAAGGGGTTTTCAAAAGTTTCAGTGCGTGCTGCCAAGAAATTTCGATATAAACCGGCGGTTGCCGATGGCGTTGCAATCCCCACATATGGTGTCCGTAATAATTTTACCTATCAAATCGAAGGTTTCGGTGCAGGCGTTCTCAGAAAGAAGCAGCTTAAGGAAGAACTTGATGATCTTAAGGTGATGGCAGATCAAGGGAACCCTGCGGCTCAATATATTTATGCCACACGTTTGAATGTATTTCGCTATTTCCAAGAATACTTGGATGGCGTAGATCTGCAATATAAAACTGCTAATGCCTGGTACGCAAAGGCAGCTAAAAGCGGCTTGGTTGAGGCCCAGTACCATATTGGCGTCAACATGATAGAAGGTCGTGGTTGTAAAGCGGACCAAGACAATGGTTTAAAATGGATTAACGTAGCAGCTGTAGGAGGATACTCACCTGCTCAGCAGTTTTTGGCCCGTAGACTATTGGGTAACCCTGAAGAGCTGAAGGCTCGCTCAGCTATTAGCTGGTTAAGAAACTCATCCTTAGATGGCCTGTATTCGTCGAAAATTCTTTTGGCCTGGGAGCTTTCGACGTCACCAGTTACAGCAATCCGTGATGGACAAGAAGCCCTTGAGCTATTGGATGAAGAGCCTGAGAATTATTATGATGACGTTCGAATCTTAGAAACAAAGGCCGCTGCAATGGCGGAAGTTGGTGACTTCAAGCGGGCAGTGAAACTACAAGACAAGGCAATAGATAAGGCTGAGAAGCTGAAGTGGGAAATACCAGTGATGCAGGAGCGACTGGCTAGCTACCAGCATAAGGAACCGTGGCGTAGTGGATATTATTAGCCTTAGTCGTTAACGAATACTCTCAGAGTGACTATCTGCCATTTTTTTAATCGCTACTAGGGGTTGGTGAACGAGGGTTATGGGAGATTGTTTCGGCAATTCTAGGAATGATAAAACTGGTGAACTCAATACCGCCACCGTAAGTGGAACGTGCGATACAGGCCTGAGCAAAGCTGTGATTGTGAATCCCTAGGGGTATACAGTCGCCCCAGATTTCTGCTTTAAGTTTCCCATCCGGCAGGCTGCCGCCTGTCTATGGCGAATTACTAATTTAATCAGTTAAGCGGCACTTGGGAGTTGAAAAAGCCCACGACAAAATGATTGCCAGCCATGGTTTTTCAATTCAATGGGTTTTATCTCACGATCTTTCACTGGAGCTTGGCCATCTTGAGAAGTGTGAACTCGACATTGGTTGTAATAGTGCTGGTACTCACTAAGCTTTCTCTCAAGATCATTCGTATTCCAGAAAAAAGCTTGGTCCAGAAGTTCTCGCCTAACACTGCCAATCAGTCGTTCGACAAAAGGATGCGATATTGGGGTGTAGGGTACGGACTTTACTTCTTGAATATCCAATATGCGTAAATTGGCTTGCCATCGCTGATATTGAAACAGTGGGTCGTTGTCTGAACTGAGGTAAGTGGGACGGTTATTTTTGGACATAACTTCGTTAAATAAACGGCATATGGTCGCGCCGTCTACCGGCCCCGCATGAACACCAAAGCCTATAATACGTCGTGTGCATTGATCCATTACAACCAGCACCCAATGGCTTTTCAGTAATATTGATTCGCAACGAAATAGATCAACACTCCATAAGCTGTCCTTGGTGTGGCCGAGCATTGTCAGCCATGACGGTCCTTGATTCGTTGGGTCGGGTTTATAGTATTTTTCTAAAATTCGTCGGACGATATCTTTATTAATGTTTAGTCCAAAAGCCACATTAATTTGCTGAGCGATTCGAGGGCATCCATAGCGAGGGTTGCGCTGTTTCATTTCAATAATGGCATTGATCAATTCTTTTGATGGGCCCTTGGGTCCGGTTTTTTTTCTTGCTTTCGAGGAGTAAAGGAGCTGGTATTTCTTTTTGATTAGCGCTTGGTGAAACTTGAGTAGCGTGGCGGGTTTAACAATAATTGCAGCTCTGGCTAATCGACGGGGATTGATGAAAGAACTAAGCAAACCTAATACTCCTCGGTCAACCGGAGTCAGAGTAGGGCGGGTTCTGCCACTTCGTTTTTGTATCATTAGCTGGTGCTTTAGTAATAGGTTCTCAGCCACTAGAGCTTTTATACCATTAGGCTGGCATAGCTTTAGAAAAGCGCTCAGTAGGTAGAAGAATAGCTGAAGGGTATATGACATGGTTGCTAAGGCTAGAAGGTGATCTGATATTTATCAAATTGATTCCGTTGCCTCATACATGAGTACTCTCAGTAGTTTTGTTGTATATTTGGCTGAAGAATAGGATGAATCATGTGAGCCAAGAAGAACTCTATACAACAACCCCGATGGGGGCCGCCGTACTGAGGATGTTTTCGACGCTGAATGAAACGGCTGCGCTATTGTATCCAGACGCTGAGCCTGGTTCTGTTCGTGCTTATATCTTTGGTGGAGCAGCCGTCCATATTTATACGAAGGCTAGGGGCTCTCGTGATGTAGACGCTGAAATTCAGGGGGCTGATAAGCTGAGGCCTCAGGATCTAGTCGTTGATTATGAAGACGAAGATGGCGAACCGCAGTTATTAGTGTGGGATAGTAACTATAATCCTACTTTGGGCCCTCTACATGAGGATTATGCAGAGGATGCCATCCTACTAACACAGGATGATGAGGATATTCTTTGGGTTTATATTGCTTCAGCGGATGACTTGGCTGTTTCCAAGTTAGGCAGATTTGCAGAGCACGATAGAAATGATATAAAGGCGTTGGCAAAGCGAGGGAGAATTAACTCATCGTCCCTGAGGGTGCGTGCAGAAGATGCATTCAAGTATTACGTGGGTAACGTCGATAGCGCAAGAGGAAGTTTACAGCTTGCTTTAAATGATTTAGAAAAATATGAAGATGAATGAAAACGATAGCAAACAAAACTCTGCGCACCAGGCTTTAAATCACTTGGTTCATGAGAGCTATAGATCCAAAAAAGATGCTTATGAAAGTGTTTTGGTTTTCGCTCGTCATTTTTGTGATGGAGCTTATGAGCCCAACTTCAAAGAGTATTCAGATGACGCTTTGAGTTTACGGCGGGTAGGTTACTTGGTTGATTTTTTAACGAGGTTTTTGGATGTTGAGAAATCCCGAAAAGCTCAGCTTAGGAGCGAGTTGAGCTCAGTGAAGCTGTTGCTAGAGCGTAGGGGTGAATTGAGCAATGACGGGAAGAGGTCAAAAGTATCCTTTTTCAAAGGAGATAAATCACAGGCTTTATCCGTTGATTTATTAGCTCAAACTTGGGGGCTTGAAGCTGGTTTACACCCATCACAAGTTCCTGAGCTATTAGACATGCAGCGAAGAGGAGTCTCTCGACCTTAGTGAGAGGCTACTTATTAATACAACAGGTTGATTGTAAGAAGCGAGAAAATGTTACTGTTCTGTTGCAAGCTTATTCCACAAAATACAGGAAAATTAAAAGGTTGAGCTAAAAAAACGCTCTTGCTAAAAGGCGTGAATTTGGTCTTGTTGCCCTAAAATCCTGACGATTATTAGATTGTCATTTTCGACTCGGTAATAAATATAGTGAGATTCGTAGACGCTTAGTCGAGGCCTTGAGCGTTTATGATAAACAGCTGGGAAGCCCATAGCGCCCCTTATGATGCTATTTGCACCGAGCGTTAGAAAGCGGGCACTTCTAGCTGCATACTAGACCAAAGGTGCAAAATATTGTGCCGGACTTTTGCCTGACACAGTTATGCCGAGTAGTGCTTTTTGCTGATGATCGCAACGGGCGTCACCGCTAAAAAGTTAATAATAACAATAAGTTAGATTTCTAAATGGAAGCTTTTAACCAATTGGTCGCTGGTTCGAATCCAGCACGGCCCACCATTTTTGCTTTGTAATCAATGGTTTGTAACACCCGCTAACACTTCTGCTTAGTGGTTTATCCCACAAATTCAGGTTTATCCCACAAATTTTCATTTTTGCTCGGGAACAGTCTGTTTTTTTGAGCAGTTTTGTCGAGCTTCGCTTGATTTGTTTTCTGGTATTTCCGCACTCTCAATAGCGGCTTTTATCTATCGTTAGCCAAAATTTATAAAGTTTTGTGACCTAGTTTATCGGCACCGATTTTTATGGCCGTTAGGCGGTGTTCGTGTGTACGAGGCGGCACAAAACCTACTTGGCCAAGGGGGGATTCCCAGCGCACTATTATCAGTTAATGGAACAAATAAATTCATGACCATGGAGCACGTCTGGGTGCAGCTGTGGGATGGTAGCCAGTGGCTAGAAGTGGACCCGAGCTTTAAACAGTACCAATACACCGAGGGCATGGATTTACAAAGCGAAGTTAGTTTTGATGCTGAAGCGTTTGCCAATACCTTGCAAAGCACAGCTACCGTTAATGAAACCGAAGGTTGGGTGCAAAATGTGAATCAGGCCTTTATCGAAACAGAACTGGAGGATTATCGGCAAGCGCTGGAAAATTATTTAACGAATCAACAACCCGAGGCGACAGTAGGCGATGTCATCGGCAGTAAAACGATTATAGAAACTGCCAGCGAATCATTACCCACGCAGCTGCCCTACAATCAAATCGTTGTCAGTCAGGCGCTGACCGAAATTCCTGATCACTTACGCTATAAATTCACCTTCAAACTACAGGATCAATTTGGGGGTGAGTTATTCAGTCATACTGCGACTACCGTTGAACTGGCAGGCCAGCCCTTGGCAATCTCATTCAATCCCGCCACAGCCGCAGATGAACAAGCCTTATTGGATTACTTACCCGACAACCCACAAAGTGCAGAGGATTTACCCAATATCATCCCCGCAGGTTTAATGAATGTAGTCGGTGAGTTAACTGCCAGTGGCCAAGTCGTCGCCAGCAGCGCTGCCATGAGTTTTGGGCAGGTACTGCAAACAGAAAAAGGCTATTTTGTGCCAGGCCGTGGTTGGAGTACGACCATTAATCCCATCATCACCGGCGAGTATCAAGCCATTGGCTTGGATTACCACGGTATATCACCTGCGCAGTTACAAGCATTGCAAACCCGCCTTGAAGCCACCAAAGCCAAACTGGAAGCAGAAGAATTTACCGGCCTCACCAAACACGAAGTGGTGGGGGATTTAATGCAATCCGGTGTGATGAGCTATATGGCCATTACCGACGTGCAATCGCGACTTGCCGCACAAAGCTCGGATATTGTTTACTACCGCGAACCCAGTTACGGTACCTTTCAAACCAATGCCAAAACAAACGGTTTGTTGGGTACGGTTACCAATGTAGAAATGACTGGATTACTGATGGATATGGATTCCATGAAATTCAGCACTGAATGTAAAAGTAATTGTTGGGGTAACTGGCGGGACTTTAATCAGCAGATGGGCAGTACCTATTCGGCGTATGAGCATTTGGTGCCGGAGCAATTGTTTTCTACGGATGAAGAACCGGTTGAAGGGATTAGTGCAGTGAAGGCGTTGGCGATTGCCAGTCAACAAGGCCAAAGGATTTATACCTTTACGCAGGATAACCTACAGTACCTAAGTGATTTAACGGTTGATCAAGGGACGGTTGATGAAATTCGCGCGCAGGTGGAGAATGGAATGGTGGCTACGGTGCATCAGAATCCGATTAGTTATGCGGGTTGGACTGGGCTGGGTATACGATTGTGGATCCGGAGACTGGGGCTGGGGGTATAAGATTAGTGGGGGAGTGATGGGGGCGCTCTTTCAGCTATTCCGGAAAGTATGGAGAATGCTTTGACAGTCATTGGGGTGTTGCCAAAGCAAGCATTTATAGGAATACTTTCTTCTTTAGTATCAATGTATAACTTCTTTATTACTTGTTCTAATAGTTTTTTCGCTAGTGATTTGTTAGCGCAAATTACAGTGGTGGTTGGTATGCTCTTATTTGCTTTGGCTCCGATCGGGGTGGGGCTGATGCTATTTAGTTTATTAAGAACACTTGCTCTCAATGCTGCACTTGCATATGCAGGAGTAAAATACTATGGCGAAATTAGTAGTCCCTGTAACTAGTGACTAGGAATGAAAAATGAACATTAAGCGAATCATGTTTCTATTTAACCAGCCGACATTAAATAGTGTCAAATGGTCAACTCCTGCGGTTTTGTTTTTTATGATGATTTTTAGTTATTCATTTATTTTGTTTGATTTTATCTTTGGTTGCCTTCCAACTAAATCAGGCTGCCTTATTTTTAATGATAGTCCTGAAAGGTATAAAGATGCTTATTATGTGTTTTTATATTTAGGGTTGGTTTTTGGTTCTTTGTCAGCAACTGCCTTGATACGAAATGTCATTACTGTTAAAGGAAGTGGTGAAAATCAATAGTGAACATTAGTCGGGACAGACACTGCTAAGTAAGAATAGGGGTCAAGTCTGTTTTATAAAAAGTAAGAATAGGAGTAAAATAGGGGTCAAGTCTGTTTTATAATGATAAAGCCCTTGTTATACTCCGTTAATGCCAAGACCTCAGCGCCTTCAATATGAGCACGCCTTTTACCATGTAATGAATCGTGGTCGGGGACGCCAAGCAATCTTTCACAGTGAAGCTTATTACCAGGCTTTTTTGTAACAAGCCATGGGGTCCAAGCCAGAAGGGAATAGGGGTCAAGTCTGTTTTATAGTGATCAAACCCTTGTTATACTCCGTTAAAGGAAGGGAATAGGGTCAGGGAATAGGGGTCAGGAATAGGGGTCAAGTCTGTTTTATAATGATCAAGCCCTTGTTATACTCCGTTAATGCCAAGACCTCAGCGCCTTCAATATGAGCACGCCTTTTACCATGTAATGAATCGTGGTCGGGGACGCCAAGCAATCTTTCACAGTGAAGCTTATTACCAGGCTTTTTTGCAGACATTGGCGGAAGCGCATCAACGTTTCGATGCGCAGATACATGCTTATTGTTTGATGGGTAATCACTATCATTTGCTCATTGAAACACCGCGCGCCAATTTAGATCGCATCATGCGCCATATCAACGGCGTATACACCCAGCGCTATAACCGTCTCAAACACACCGATGGCGCCCTGTTTCGAGGGCGTTACAAAGCTATTATTGTGGATGAAGATAATTACCTTTTGCAGCTCAGTCGCTACATTCATCGCAATCCGGCCGAAGTCAAAGGCGCCGTTTCTGATGTGCTATCCACCTACCCTTGGTCGAGCTATTTGGCTTATATTAATCGAGCACCCTTACCTAGGTGGTTAATACGGGAAAAAACCTATCAAATGCTGGGGCAGCGACAGCGTTATAAAGGGTATCAGGCCTATATCGAAGCAGGTAACGATGAAGGGTTGTTGCAGTTTTACAATAAAGGCAATTTGGCGAGCCTGTTAGGTGGGAGTGAATTCAAAGAGTCACTGGCTCAGCTCATGCAACAACAGCAATTGGATACGGATAAACTGCAAATGCTTATAGAGCGTCCCGATGCAGATCGTATTATTTCGGTTGTGGCCAAGGTCTGTAAGGTCAAGGGAACCAGCCTTGTTACTCGACAATCAGGAAGGCAAGCGGCGAATCTTCCGCGTAAGCTGGCCATCTATTGTTGTCAGCACTATGGGGCTATGCCATTAAATGTTATCGCGGTGTATTTCGGATTGTCCCATTCTGGTAGCGTGTCACCGGCAGTGGCGGACATTAAGAGAAGGGTGGCGCGAGGTGAGTTGAAAAGGGAGTTGTCGGCGGTGGAAAAGGGTTTGGCTATTATAAAACAGACTTGACCCCTTTTTCATTTTTTGCTTGTATTATAAAACAGACTTGCCCCCTTTTTGACTGACCCCTTTTTGACTGACCCCTTTTTGACTCATTTGGTGCGCCTTGCGACCAGGAGTACAAGAAACCCTACTCGCTGCAAACGTGCAAAAAGTGAATGCTAGACTATAAAGACTATGAGCCAGCTACCTTAAAGGCGGCTGTGGTTGACCTTGCAACCTAATACGGTGATAGTGTCAGGAAGGTTTTGTTATTAGTCTATATAGATACAGTTAATAAGCTAATTGATGAAAAAATTAATTATTACCATAGTCTTTTATTTTTTTGGCCATGTAATACCAGCGCAGGCCGATATTATTAACTACTTGGTTATAGAGCGGCAAGCGGAACCTTTTCAGATCCAGGATGGAAAGGGGGCGCATAGCGGTATCATTACCGACATTACCAGAGAGATATTTAAAGGCTCTGATCATCAGATTAACATTATCTCCCAGCCTTATAAAAATCTGCAGCGTATGGTGGAAGCGGGTGAGGTCAATAATTGGTTAACCTATGGTGCTACGGATTGGTCAGCACCGGGCAATATCAATCTTACTGAAAATCCGATATTTAATATCAGGCAAGAGCTGTTGGTGCCGAAAAAATTTGGGTTTCAGTTTTCTGGAATAGAGAGTCTTTTAGGTAAGACATTAATATTAATAGTGGGGTTTGATTACCCTGGTATTGATGAATACATTGCGCGGGGGGAAATTAACGCTGTGCGAATGACGCAATACAAAAAGATTTTTATGGAGCTGCTGTTTCGAGATCGCTTTACAGGGTATCTAGAGCTCAATACTCGATTGGATTATCAATTAATGCAAGTCGAGAAACCGGGGGGGCGAATTATGCCGGAAGATTTTTATCGATACGATCTCTCCGCTATTAGTCCTGGTTACGATATCTATTTCGCGCGCGACCCTCGAATGCCGAACGACATCCAGACTCTTATTGAAAACCGTATTGTTGAGCTGCATCAGGATGGAACGATAGAACAGATATTAGATCGTTATCGTTAAATTAATGACCGGTTTGGGTCAACAGGGCGCATAAGCAAAAATCTGACGGGCGCCAGCTGCTGTCTTACACCAAACTGGGTTATATGTAAGATAAATAATCTCCGGTATCAAGGGTGGAAGAGGCATTGGTTAGGTGTATAAACTTACTACCGAAGCTGGCCCGAAGACGACCACCTCATTTATTGGGTTCCCTTAATTGTGGTCATCAGTTTACTCTCCACGGTGGGCACCAGCGACATTAATTAAACCCTTGGTGATATAAGCTTATCTGAATCATACTTATGTCAGGAAGCCCAACTTATTGGTGCCAATTATATTGGAAAGGCTTAGCTTTCGAAGGAATATAAATATGCCAATTCTTGTCTTGATACTGTTAAGCCTCATGTCTGGCCTCACAAGGTCAGAGGAGCCGTTAATTATTGGTTTCCCAATATTAGTCAGCGGCCAAATGACAAGGGCTACCAATGAGGTGTATACCCGCAGAATGGCAGATCATATGGGGCATCCTGTTCGTTTCGCACACTACTATCACGACTGCGATCTAATAAATGCGAGCTTGGCCAATGAGCTGGATATCATAGCCATACCTCCCGGTTGGGCTTCCACACTCATTAGTAAGCATCACTACAAGGTATTTCTGCAAACACAAGCCCGGCTCTCGTTGTTACTAGTTTCGCGCAACGAAGACCCCATCATCACTATTCCTGCACTGACAAACAAGAGGGTCGGTAGGCCACGCAAGGACTATGAACCGGCAGCGTTAGTCAACAGCCAAATCAACAATGTTGAGGGATTGGCAGACTCAATCACATTCGTTGAAGCTGGTCACAGTAAATTATTGGTCGACCTATTGGCTGGACGAACAGATGCTATGTTTAACTCTACCTTATCTATGAGCAGAGTTTCCGAACGCATTCGCTCAAAGTTATCCATTGTCAGCTTGGCTTATGAGGCGATACCGGCTGGTGTGTTGCTTGCGAAACAAGGGACGGACCCTGATTTGTTGAAGGCTTTTCATAAGGCCTTAACCAGTATACCAAACCCACTGGGCCTCGAGGTTAAATACCAGCTGCTTACTGAAAGTGATATTGATGCGATTGAGCTCATCTTTGGC
Source organism: Oceanicoccus sp. KOV_DT_Chl (assembly GCF_900120175.1). Lineage (NCBI taxonomy): Bacteria > Pseudomonadati > Pseudomonadota > Gammaproteobacteria > Cellvibrionales > Spongiibacteraceae > Oceanicoccus > Oceanicoccus sp. KOV_DT_Chl. The sequence goes on along the minus strand of NZ_FQLF01000002.1, from coordinate 105,134 downwards.
CTCAAGGATATAGCTGAATGCTCGGGGGGTTGAGATAAAATTTATCGATCGCTATTTAGAAAAGTTTATTTCTGCCTCCATAGTTAATGGCTATTTTTTTGCTAGACGTTGGCACTGAAAGTCTGCTTATGGCAGCAGTAGCTATTGATACTTTTTATGGTGTAGTCGCTACGTGCCCTTAGCGGACGAATCTTATCCCGTCATGCGCGCAGGCGGAAATCCATTGCTACAGAGTGCTTAGTAAAAATTTTAGTTCTAAGCTCGTAAATTTCCAATGAATCCAGTCTAGGCATATTGCACTACGTTAGTATGGTTTTTTGCAACTGGGTTCCCGCCCTCGATTCAATCATTCGAGGGCAGGCTCTTCGGGAATGACGCCATGCACGCTGTACGCTAATGGCACGTTTGAGGCCCCAAGCCTCGACTAATCTCGGGGATTTTTGTGTCTGAAGGTGAATATATAGCTACCGAAAGAAGCTAAGAAAAATCGTTAGATTGAAGAGTACCTGTTGCTAAAGGTATAGCTGCCAGTATTGAAGATCAGTTTACATGTAAAGTAAATCGTCGGTATTGTTCTAAACCGGACACCCGAATATGTATTGGCTCAACTAACACTGAAACTGCTATTTTCTTTTCAGGCACTATCTATAATAACCGGGCTTCAGTGCCAGGCTAGCGCTGATGCAGCGCTGTTTGATCATTGCTTTTAACAGGGCTGTCACTCATTTATAAAGTCATCCAAATGGCTAGTATCAAGTAGGACCCATGACGTTCATGGCAGCTACAAAGCGGCCGAAATCGTATGGATACTATTAGGGCGTTACTTTCCTGGAATAGATAATTATCTTTTGGCTAGGTGTATTATTTCCTGACTACATATTGCGATTTTTTCAGGTCCCAAGTCTGTTCATCAATGCCTTCCTCGCGTAATTTAAATTTCTGTACTTTGTTAGTTGGGGTGTAGGGAAGTGCGTCGACGAAATTCATATAGCGTGGCACAAAGTAATGAGGAGCATTGTCGTTAATAAAACCGCACAGTTCTTCCGCGCTGCAAGTGTTGCCTTCTTTCAGGATAATGTTGAGCTTGAGTTCCTGCTCACTTTCTACTTCTGCTGAAGGAATGCCGAAGGCCGCGACATCCTTTATCGCCGGGTGTCTGCGCACAATGCTTTCGACCTCAAGCGTTGAAATGTTTCGACCGGCAAAACGCAGCGCATCTTTTTTGCGATCGGCATAAAAGTAAGCGCCGGTGTTGGGGTCTTGTCGGGCTAAGTCACCGGTGCGGTAATAGTCCCCGAAGTAGGCTTCCGCAGTGGCTTTGGGGTTGTCAAAATAACCATTAAACAGTACGTAAGGTTGCAAGGGTTTGATACAAATTTCGCCGACTTCTCCGCTGGCTACTTCTTTGCCCTCATCATCGAGTAAATGAATAATCGTGTCGGCAGCCGGAAAGCCCAGGGCATAGACGGGAACATCGTCGCGATTTTCAAGTTGTGACATCACCATTTGGCATTCACTTTGACCGAGGCCTGTGCGGAGTAAATGCAGGTTAAATCGTTGTTCGAAAATCGGCCATTGATTAGGCGCCAGTGGCACAATCTGGGCAATTCGCAACGGCGTCTCGCTATCATCATCGCGCTCTGGTGCGTTGAGTAAAAATGCGCCCATGGCGCCTAGTAAAAATGTTTGGGTGGCACCAAAATTTTTAATCCGCTGCCAAAAAGTGGTGACGGAAAAACGCGGTTCGATGATGCAAGGAATACCTTCGATCAGTGCGCGATAGATGGAGGTAATCCAGGCGGCGGTATGGAACAAGGGCAGCACGCAATAAATACTGTCGCCAGGTTGTGAATCATATTGTCGACTACAGCCGTCTACAATGGCGCGTATCCAACAGTTATAGCTTTGTAATACGCCTTTGGATTTACCAGTAGTGCCTGATGTCCAGAGGATGGCACAGTTATCACCATAGTGCAGGTCGCTATAATCGAATACCACCGGCGGGTGATTAAGTAATTGCTGGTAGTCGACCGGGGACTTTAATTCACTGGCTGCTATATCACCCACAAGTACGATAGTGTCAATTTCAAGTTGATCTTCTATTTCGGCGATGCGCTGTTGAAACTGATCATCGGTGATGAGTATTTTGGCGCGTGACATTTGCACGTTATCTAACAGCCATGCGCCTTTGTAGTCACCATTAATTGGTGTCCAGATCGCTCCGAGTTTGTTAACAGCCAACGCAAGTAACACCATCTCCGGGCGGTTACCGAGAAACAGGGAAACAATATCGCCACTACCTATGCCGAGTTCCTGCAAGCCTGCCGCCAGGCGGTCAGTGATCGAGTCGGCCTGGGCAAAGTTAATACTGCTGTTATCGGTGATCAGAAACGCTGTGTCACCATTTTGCTCGGCCTGTTGCCTGAGGATGCGCGGGAATGTTCTGTCAGCGCTATTGGAAAGATCGAGTTTATTCATGGTTGCCTCGGAAGTGATTATTGTCAGTTGAGGTTAAATGTTGCTTGCGGCGATTGGCAATATGTTCATCAGTGGCACGCTTAACATTTTTTGTCATTCCCGCGAAGGCGGGAATGCAGTTGCGATACTGTGCCACTCACATCAACGCTTCTCTTTTATGAATAGCTTAACAACAATAACACCTTTTTATTCTGCTGTTAGTACCCGCCCTAAAGTAATATCCCCTTCAATGGTGGTGCGGTTTATCAGCCGTTTAATACCGGGCTTGGTGCCAGTAGTGCAATGCATCGCCCGCCAGTTATCCCATAACACCATGTCGCCTTCCCGCCATTGATGAAAGTAAGTGAATTCAGGTTTTTTGGTATGTGCCACTAAACGCTCAAGCAGCTCAATGGATTCGTCGTTAGACAGGCCAAACTGCTGCGGGGTGATAACGCGGTCAAGAAACTGCTCTACGACTTCAAGGACTTTACGACCACTGATTGGGTGAGTAACCACAGCGGGATATACCGCGTCTGAGAAATCCGGAAAACCGATATCACTGGGTTTTTTCGGGCTATAGGAGCCAGCTTGGTAGCCCTCTAATTCACATAGCGCATATGATGACGTTGCATACTAAAGCTATAGGCCACTTCCAATTTTTCAATTAGGGTTTTGGTATCGTCATCCAATGCATCATAGGCCTTGGCGAGATCGCCAAAACCGGTGAGGCCATCTTCCGCTGCTACGATCACAGCGCGCAGCAACGCACCATGATTCGGGCGCGCGGTGTAGTGTAGATCCATATGCCAATCCAGCCGGCCAACAATTTCTTCGCCCTGATAGAAAGCGGTATTGAACTTATCTTTGTCACCGCCATTTTCCAATACAAATAACTCCGGGTACTGGTCACTGGTGTTGACCTTAAGCGGGTGTATTTCCAAAGGGCCAAAAATCCGGCTGAATTCAATTGTTTTTCAGGGCTGATATATCCTGATCGCGAAATAACAATATTGCATGCTCGTACCAAAGCGATTTGAGTTCAGCTTTAATGTCTTCTGTGAGCGGTTTATTGATATCAAACCCTGAAACTTCTACACCGACGTTATTAAGTGGAGTTACGGTAAGTGCCATCATTGTTTCCTTGTTTTATAGCAAATAAGTGCGAACGGGGTTATTCAACCAGACCGGGGTCGAGACGCAACTCTCTGCGTGCCATCGCTTCCCAGCAAAAGGGAAAGCCATTGTCATCGGCGATAGATACTTTGGTCACTTTCATCATCATTTAATGGCTTGCCGCCCCCGGCTAATTCCACTTCGTAGGCGCGTTTGCTACGCCATTCCAACGTGATTGCTCTAAGGTGGGCTTGCCGAAGATCTTTGCCTACCACTAAGGAACCGTGGTTTGCCAGCAACGCCCATTTGGCATCGCCGAGTGCCTCTACCGCCGATAAGCTGGTGGCTTCGTTTTCAAAAGTGCCTTCATATTCATTGTAGAGGGGGGACCCCACAATAGGCACCGGCCTGATCGTACACTGGTGGTACCCGTTGCATGCTGGCCCAAATACCGCTCCAATGTGCGTGGTTATGGATCACCACATGGATGTCCGGTCGCTGGGCATGCAATTGTAAGTGCAGGCCGATGGCGGGAGTGACATTCCAGTCACTGTCGATGATCTGGCCGCTGGGTCGAGAGTCACAATATCACTGGCGGTCAGTTCTTCCAGGCAGCTCCCAGGGGTTGGTAAGAATATTACCGTTTTCCAGGCGATAAGTGATATGACCTGCGATATGTTCGTTCCATCCTTCTCGCGTGAGCATACGACACATCAGCGCCACCTGGGCTTTTTCGCTGAGCTCAGGCAGTAATGGTCGACGCCCGGGTCGGGGGCAAAACGTTCGACCATAGCTTGATTTAGACCATCAATTTTTTCATGATTTATCCCCGGCTTAGGCCCTTTAAAGGCGACAGCGTGATTGCGATGCCTGTTTGGAACCCGTATTTTAAATGATAAATAAACGGAGTAAAAAAAGCTTGGCCAATTCAGCCAAATAGTTGTCTGATCTGGCCAGCTGTCAGTCATTATCTGACGGCGAACAACGTTTCGCGAAATGCGCGTGGTGATAGGCCGGTCCATTTTTTGAACGCGCGATGAAAGCCAGAGCTATCGGCATAACCCAATTGCTGGCCGATGTGAGTAATCGACAGGGTGGGGTCGCTTAAATGGCGTCGAGCGTGGATTTCCCTTACTTGATCGATTAACTGTTGGTATTGCCAGCCCTGAGCTAATAGTTTGCGACTCAGGGTGCGGCTACTGCAGCAACCGTTGCGCGGCGTTATGGAGCGAAGGGGGCGGCAGGGTCTTCGACAATTATTTGCCAAAGCCGCCATGCGATGTCGCCCTGATTGCGGGCAATACTTTTCTCCTCGCAGAGTTTTTTATACAGCGCGGCACTTTGCGGGCTGGACTGAGGTAATGGGTTGATCGAGAATGGCAGCATTAAAAAATAATTGCGTCACCGGTGCGTCAAACTCTACCGGGCATTGAAAAATAGTTTGATAGCGTGCGGCGTGAGCCGGTGCAGGATAATTACAACGCAGTTTCGTGACCGGTAGTGCTTGACCGAGTACCCAGCGACAAGTCGTTACGATATTGGCGAGGATGTCTTCTATGGCAAGTAATCGCAGTTCGCCTAGTTCTGTTTTAGCATCAATTTGATAGCAACCCTGCGCTTGAATTTCACTGAACGAAGTAACTACCAAATGACCAGAGAATCTGCCTGAATAATTTTGGTATTTGAGCCCGACGCTGCTGGCTTCACGAAATGTGGCGCTGCTTATCATTAAATAGGCGAGTTGGTCGAGGGTGGCAATAGAGCGGTGTAGCCCCAACGCCAGGCCAAGGTCAGTGCCCTGATAGCATTGGCGGGCGTCACTGAGTAGGCCGCGATGTTGTTCGGCGCTGACCACGGCATTTGGATCTTGCAGGGCGTTTAGATTAACGCCATGGTTGGCGGCGATAGTATTGATATCCATCCCCAAGCTGGATAAAAAATCCAGTAGCCAAATAATATAACGTGGGTCAGTATTAATATGTTTACTCCCGCGCTTGCGGCCAAGTATAAAAATAAGAGGAGGGCTATTATCGAAGTTGTTGGCTGATAATGCCAAATGACTGTTTTGTAACATTCGTTCAAATTGACCGATAAATAATTGCAGATAACCAATTTACCAGGCTGGCCGTACAAAATACCCTTTTTTGCTACTATATACCGTTGAAATTATGCTGCCACTAGACTCTTTCAGCCAAACTTAACACCGTTTTAATAATTGGCTGACGGCACAGTAATTGATGAAGAGAAAAACTGAATGAATCTAGCTGTGCCGAAGAATCACTTTTGGAATATCGTCGCCGCCGATGCGATTGTTCTTATTGTATTGAGTATCGTTTGGTTAGTCGGAAAATCTTCGTCCGGCGATAGGAGTATAGCCTTAGGCGCTGTATTTTTAGCCGGTTTTTTATTCGTATCTGTGCCACTATTTTTTATTGTTTTCGCTAACGCTATTGTTCGCACGCGGCGAACAGCATTGGCGAGCAGTAATTGGGTAATAACGTATGTGGCAGTAAGTCTCGTTGTCCACCTGCTGCTTGCTGTTGATGCCGGATTTTTTGATAAATGGATTGGCGATTACGAACGCTATCGTATTGAAACGCTGTATCCAGCACAAACAAAATTACGCGATGCGATGAATAGCGGCCCATCCCCAATATTGAAAAAGTGAAAGCGGCGCTGGCTGAAGGCGCAGACCCTAACGGCTGGATTGATCAAGAGCAAAAAACGCCACTAATAATTATCGCCGCGCTCTGGGCCGATCCCGACAGTATCAAGGCGTTATTGGCTGCGGGGGCAAATCCCAATAGTCGCGCAAAATCGCGAAACAAGTCAGTGGAGAACCCAAGTCCATTGGATATGCTCGCTTTTTCAGAGAATGAACGCGCACTTGAAAGCATCGATGTGCTGATAGCAGCAGGGGCTAATGTCGAAGACTCCATGCTTTTGAGTGGAGCCTGTTGGCGTGGCGATATTGTGTTCTATCAACGGATTAAAAAACTAGCTGGTTTGCTGTTGGCCGATGCGGATAATAATAATTGCTTACACCATGCAGCTAAGATGAATCGAGTAGAGTTGCTCTCATTCCTATTGATTAGTGATGATCCGGATAAAGAAGCTTTTAACGCGTTGTTAGCGGCAGTCAATCAGCAACAAAACACTCCGCTGGATATCGCAATCGTTTATGGTCATACCGAAGCAGCGCTAATTATTATGAGTGCTGCCGGTGTCTCCAATAATCCACAGATTGAACGGTATTTGCGGCGACTACCAGCAAGCCCCTCAGCGGTAACGCTTCGCAACCGGCTTATGCCAGCTACCAGATAGGTTAACTGGCGGTTAGAGGGGTTTTATGCTGAATTACTCAGCTAATAGTTGTTGATAACTAGCATCTGTTTTCATGGCTTGCAGGGTTCGATTAAATTCATCAACAAATTGCGGGCTTATACTTTTTTTACTGAATATATAGTAGAGCGGATCATTGCTTATTTCGATTGGATAGACGTCGATTTCACTGGATGAGTTGTGTTTATTGTTCAAGTCATAACCAACTGCTTTATGGGTTATAAAGCCATCAATCCACTGGGCATGCAGCATTTTTGGCAGTTGGTCGGTATTTACAACCCAGGTTATTTTAGACTGGAAATCCTGATTTTTTAATGCTGTCTCAAGTGTTTTTCCAAAATAAGAGCCTGACACTAAACCTAATCGAAAAGGTATGTCTTTGATATCAATGAGTTGATTAATTTCAATGTTGGCAGTTTCATTTTTGCGCACAAACAGAGCGATATTTTCATTGCGATAGACGTCAGAATAATACATCCATTCTTGTCGTGCGGCGGTTTTTGAAGCTGCCGCAGCAATGTCAATTGATCCTTTTGCTATTTCTATTAAGGTTCTTTGCCATGGCATGTAGTGCCAGCTTATCGAGCATTGCATTTCTTTGAGCACCTGCTCAACAACTGCAGCGTCGACACCAGTCATGGAACCGTCAGCGTTGTTAACCAAATAAGGTGAAAAGGGCTCCCAAGCGATACGCAATGTTTTTTCACAGGGTGCGGCCCAGGTTTGTGGTGTGAAGATAATGGTTACTAGCAAAAGTGCGATATAAGCTGGCATTATCTGACTTTTCCCAATTCTAATCGATGGTGTTTCAAAAGGTTATTTGTCATTAAATTTAGTATTAATGCAGTAGTGTGGTTTAAAGATGGAAGTTCCGCAAACTAAGCCTTTAAACGCTATACGTTCAGGAATCCAGACAATTTTCTTTCCCGCGACTAAAACACCTATCCCTTAAAGTTAATCACATTGCTCCCTATTAGATTGACGGAAGTTGTATTCACTTGCACTTTGCAAGCCTTTATATCTCGCCCTACTTAATTATTAGGCCCTGGTCTTCACGCTTAGCTGTCAGTAAAATTTACACTTTTGACAGTGCCCAGTGTTCATTATAAGTAACCTGCTGATAATAATGGGGTTATTTGTAGCGGAATGATTTTTGCAGATAAAAAAAGATAGAAAATAAAAGGAGATAATAATGCATATATTCAAGAACAAGACCTCTTATCTCATTAGGGCCGGCTTCATATCCTTTGTTCTCGCGGCAATATCAACGAGCGTATCTGCGGCAATGATAACAGTAAGCTGGTCTGGTACAGTGACATCAACAGGTGTAGCTGGCTTAGTAGACATTGGTGATACCATTACAGGCTATTACAGCTATGACGATGCAACCACAGACACTGACTTTGTCTACAACCCGGATGCGGACTCCAATAGTTTTGTGACTAACCACAATTCCTATTTCTCTGTTAGTGGCTACAGCGGCTATACATCAGGTAACCATATCTTTGTAGCTGATGACTTTTCACTATCGGTTGGCGACCAGTTTGATAGCAGGGGGGCAGACGGAACTTATTTCGGGGATTCGATCGGCGCTAGTTCAGTCACTCAAGTTTTCGTTAGATTCAATGATAGTACTGCAGGAGCAATGGATAATTCCGCATTACCCTCTTATCTCGACAGTGCTGATTTTGATAACCCTTTTGTTTCAAGAATTGATGGGCCAGACATTCGCTTCGCAATTGATAACTTTAGTTTCGCGGCAGCAGCAGTACCGGTACCCGCTTCGGCGTGGTTATTTGCATCAGGCTTGCTTTCATTAATCGGCATCGCTAGGCGCAGGTTTAGATAAAAGTTAATGGGTTCTGAAAATTAGGGGTCAGAGTAAAAATTGACGTATTTTTACTCTGACCCCGAAATATATGTCCGAAGTTTAGCTTAATGACGAGAGAGTAATTTTAAACCTAAGAATAAATAACTCCGTGTTTTCTTAGCCGTACCTATCCAAGTTTTGATAAGAATTTTTGAGTAGACTGAATAACCGATTAATGAGTTATTAGTGTTTGAATTTTGGCAATGTGAAAGAGTAGATCAAGTTTAGGGCTAAGGCCCTCCAGTTTTATAGGAGTATTTTTGCCCTGAAAATATCTTCCTAAATGAGCAAGCATTCCAAAAATAGCTGAAGAAAATTCTTTTGTGCCACTGAAGTCAATCACCACTGATTTAATCTGTGACTGGGGTTGGGAGTAGGCATCTCTAAAACAAATGATATGATTAAAGCACACTTTTTCTGGCATTTTTATTCGCATGTTGTTGTTACTAATAGAACATGTGCACATTTTTTACTCACCAACTAAAAAATTATTAATAATCCAATGGGGTTTTGGGTTAGGTACTCAGGTGTAGCCGTAAATTCATAACTGTCAACACCCAAATTCAGGGTTGATGCCCTTATTTGGGATGATTTCTAGCTAATTTGTACGTGAGGATGGTAGTTATGGATCAAACTAAATGAAGTGAAAGTTAATTATTTCCAGTCCTGGGGTTTGGTCTGCTAATCGATGGGGGAGGGATTACTTAAGCAGTTTCTTGAACTCGAGGCCTATCAGCAAACCAAGCCGTTGAGCACGTTGGTCGTTAATATAATTCTGGGGTAGATTAAAAATTGACGTAATTTTTACTCTGCCCCCGAAATATACCTCTCTTATTCTGGCTAATCAGAGTGGCAGTCAGGCGCACTCCCGCACTGGACTATTTGGCAGCGTATTATAGTCTCATCATTATTGATAAATATGACCTTCTAAGACAGAACTACGACACTTTTCGCCAACAGCAATTACTCCTCCCGATAGCTATCAATACTCGGACAAGAGCACACCAAATTCCGATCCCCAAACACATTATCAATCCGTGCAACCGGCGGCCAATACTTGCCATCGCTGCCAACTGGAAATACTGCCTGTTCCCGTGAATATTTATGTGTCCATTCAGAGGCCGTAGCTTCCATTGAGGTATGCGGAGCATTTTTTAGCGGGTTATCCAGCTCATCCAATTCACCTTTTTCTACTGCGGCAATTTCTGCGCGGATGGTGAGCATGGCTTCGATAAAGCGATCGAGTTCTTCTTTGGGTTCTGACTCGGTTGGTTCGATCATTAACGTGCCAGGCACGGGAAATGACATGGTGGGGGCGTGGAAACCAAAATCCATTAAACGCTTGGCGACATCCTCTTCGCTGATACCGCTGGCTTCCTTTAAAGGACGCATATCGATGATGCATTCATGAGCGACGCGATCGTTTCTGCCGGTGTATAGCACGGGGTAGTGCGCGCTTAATTGTTTGGCGAGGTAGTTGGCATTAAGGATGGCAACTTGTGTGGATTTCTTTAAACCTTGCTCGCCCATCATGGCGATGTACATCCATGAGATCGGTAAAATGCCGGCGCTGCCCCAACTGGCAGAGGAGACGGTATCGTTGTTGATATCCAAGCCTTCAATCGGCTGAGCGGGGTTGTTAGGCAGAAACGGTGCCAGATGTTTGCCAACACCAATCGGACCCATACCAGGGCCACCGCCGCCGTGCGGAATACAAAAGGTTTTATGTAAATTGATGTGCGAAACATCGGCGCCGAATTTACCGGGGCGGCGATGCCGACCAGTGCATTCAAGTTGGCGCCATCAACGTAAACTTGACCGCCATGTGAGTGAATCAATTCACAAATATCGGTAATACTTTCTTCGAATACGCCGTGCGTAGAAGGGTAGGTCACCATTAGTGCTGCGAGTTCGTGGCTGTGGCGTTCGGCTTTTTCTGTTAAGTCCGCCAAGTCGACGTTGCCGTTTTCATCGCATTCTGTGATAACGACTTTCATACCGGCAACAGCGGCGCTGGCGGGGTTGGTGCCGTGGGCCGAGCTGGGAATTAAGCACACGTTGCGTTCATGGTCGCCACGACTTTGGTGGTATTTCATGATGGCGAGTAGGCCTGCGTATTCACCCTGTGCACCGGAGTTGGGTTGCAGTGAAATAGCATCGTAGCCGGTGGCTTCGATTAACATTTTTTCTAGCTGCTTGAACATGGTCAGATAGCCTTGCGCTTGATCTTGTGGCGCAAAGGGATGCATTTGACCAAACTCAGGCCAGGTTACAGGAATCATTTCGGCGGTGGCATTGAGCTTCATGGTGCACGAGCCTAACGCTATCATCGAGTGGTTAAGCGCGATGTCTTTACTTTCCAGTCGCTTCATATAGCGCAGCATTTCAGTTTCTGAATGATGCTGGTTAAAAATAGGGTGGCTTAAAAATTCGCTGCTGCGACGGTAGCGCTCAGGAATGGTTGAATAGTTAGCGCACTCAACATCGATAGTATCAATGCTGAAATCGATATTGCCGCCGGAGATTATTGCCCACAAAGTCTCGATATCATCGCGGGTGGTGGTTTCATCAATACTGATACCGATTTGCTGGTTGCCAATAATGCGCAAATTGATACCGGCAGCGATGGCGCGTTCGATAATGGCGGCTTGTTTTTCATTGACGGTGTAAGTCAGGGTATCAAACCAGCTGGTATTGGCCGGGTTGAAGCCAAGCTTGGCTAAACCGTTAGCGAGAATATTGGTTTGACGGTGAATACGATTGGCGATGGTCTTTAAACCATCAGGGCCGTGATAAACCGCGTAAAAACTCGCCATGATCGCTAACAGTGCTTGTGAGGTGCAGATGTTGGAAGTGGCTTTTTCACGGCGGATATGTTGCTCGCGGGTTTGCATCGCCATACGTAAGGCTTGATTGCCGTGACGGTCGATAGACACACCAATGATACGGCCAGGAGTGGAGCGTTTGTATTTATCCTGAGTGGCAAAGAAAGCCGCGTGTGGCCCACCAAATCCCATGGGTACACCGAAACGCTGGCTGTTGCCGACCACCGCATCAGCACCACATTCACCCGGGGTTTTCAGTAATACCAAACTCATCAAGTCAGCGGCGATGACTACTAATGTGTCCTGCTGGTGGGCCTGATTAATTAATTCTTCAATGTCAGTGATGTCGCCATGGCTGCCAGGGTATTGCAGTAACGCGCCAAACACCGGTTGCGCAGTCAGCTCTGCAGCTTTGCCGACAATAACCTCAAAGCCATAAGTCACCGCGCGGGTTTTTACTACGGCGATGGTTTGCGGATGGGTGTCGTCGGCGATAAAAAAAACATTGCTGCGATTTTTTTTGTTGACGCGTTTTAGTAACGCCATGGCTTCGGCAGCAGCGGTACCTTCATCCAGCATGGAGGCATTGGCTAGTTCCATGCCGGTTAAATCCATCACCATTTGTTGATAATTCAGTAGGCCTTCCAGACGACCTTGAGCAATTTCCGGTTGGTAAGGGGTGTAGGCGGTGTACCAGCCGGGATTTTCCAGCACGTTGCGCAGAATGACGTTAGGGATCAGGGTGTTGTAATAACCCTGGCCGATATAGTTTGTCATCACTTTGTTTTGCTGGACTATGGCTTTGAGTTGTGCCAGTGCTGCTGCTTCGGTTTGCGGTGCGGGTAAATCCATCGGCTGCTGGCGCAAAATTTTAGCGGGGACGGTAGAGTCAATTAATTCATCGAGTGAGTTAACGCCGAGCAAATGGAGCATCTGCTGTTGTTGCTGTTGATCGGGGCCGATGTGCCGTTGAATAAACTGGTCGTTGGCTTCGAGTTCGGTCAGTGATGCTTGGTTGTTTAGCATGGTGGTCTCCGGGCTATCGGCTCAATATTGCTTGAGCGGCAAATAAATTTGGTGTTAATCAGGTTAGTGAATGCTGTACTCGTTAATTACCTGACGTAGTTTTGCGGTACAAAGGGCATCTTCACCACTTCTACCGGTATTTGTTTGTTGCGCAGTAGGGCAAACATTTTGCTGCCGACCGCACTTAATTCAGTGGGTACATAACCCATGGCCACAGGGCCGCCCAAGGTAGGACCGAAACCGCCGCTGCAGACTTTACCAATGACTTCACCCTCTGCGTTGACCAGTTCTGCACCTTCACGTACCGGCGCGCGGCCATCGATTTTTAAGCCAACACGTTTGCGACTGGTGCCTTTGCTGATTTGCGTGAAGATAGCGTCTGCACCAAGAAAACCGCCGGCTTTTTCGCCGCCGCTGCGGCGGGATTTACTGATTGACCAAAGCAGGCCAGCTTCAATAGGGCTGATCGTTTCATTCATGTCGTGGCCGTATAAACACAGGCCCACTTCCAGTCGTAACGAATCTCTGGCACCCAGTCCAATCGCTTCCACAGCATCAAAGGCCAATAATTTTTCAGCCAGAGTGGTTGCGTGTGCTGCTGGCACAGAAATTTCGTAACCGTCTTCACCGGTATATCCGGAGCAGGTAATAAAGCAGTTAATGGCCTCGCCATTGAGGTTGATATTGGCAAAGCAGCCATTCATAAAGCGCAGTTCGCTGGCGGCGGGGGCTAATTGATCCATCACCGCACGGGCCTGGGGGCCTTGCAGTGCCAGCAGTGCGTGTTGGTCCATGATATTGAATTCAAAGCCAGGTAGATGCTGCTGCAAATGGGCAATGTCCTGTTGTTTGCAGCCGGCGTTAACCACCAAAAAGAATTCATCCTCGGCCCAGCGGGTAATGATCAGGTCGTCGAGAATCCCGCCTTGTTCATTAGTGAGTACGCCGTAGGTCTGCTTGAACTGGCCAAGGGCTGCAATATCGACAGGGATCAGCGTTTCCAGAGCCTGTGCGATACCCGCACCTTTGATGGTGAGTTGGCCCATATGCGATACGTCAAACAACCCGGCCTGTTCACGGGTATGCAGATGCTCTTTAAGTACACCGAGGGGGTATTGAACGGGCATATTGTAGCCAGCAAATGGGACCATTTTGGCACCCAGCTTGAGGTGCAGGTCATTCAGCGGGGTGGTTAACAGGCGTTGGTCGGACATGGTGACTCCGTTGCTGGTGGCTAAAGTGGACGCTATGATAGCGCCGGGGTTGGCATAACAGAAATTAATATTTATTATCAAGCTATTAGAATTTGTTATGGTTTTTTCAATGCGAGAGATGCGAGATGCGGGATGCGAGATGCGGGATGCGAGGGGATAAGTAGGAATGAAGAATTTACCCATTGAAATGTTGCGATCGTTTGTGGTGATTAATGAAGAGGGCGGCTTTACTGCGGCGGCGGAAAAGCTGGGCCGTACCCAGCCAGCTATCAGTCAGCAGATAAAAAAACTGGAGTTGTTGCTGGACCGGCCGCTGTTGGATCGTGCCAGCAGCAAGCTGGCATTAACACCCGCGGGTGATTCACTGCTGAGTTACGCCCGGCAAATTTTATCTCTAAATGATGAGGCTGTTGGTTTTTTTGCCACCCCCCCTGTCAGTGGTCGCATTCGGTTTGGTATTCCCAGCGAATTTGCGGTGACGCTATTACCGAAAATTGTTAGTCGTTTTGCCAAGGCTTACCCGGATGTTAGCCTGGAAGTGACCTGCGATTTGAGCCGTAATTTATTATCAGAGGAGCAGCGCCATGACTACGATTTAGTATTGGCGCTGCACGATAAAGTGACTGCGCAGCAGCAGCGCTCGATTCGGCATTTTATTAAAACGGATGAATTGGTGTGGGTGAGCGGTGTTGGCTCGCGCGCCCACTTGCAAGAGACTCTGCCGTTGGTAGCTGCACCCAGCGGCTGTATATATCGGCAGCGGGCACTACATAAATTAGGACAGCTAAAGCGTAGTTGTCGCATTATTTATACCATTCCTGACTTAACAGGGATTCAGGCAGTCATTGATGAAGGTCTGGGGATTACCGTGCTAGCGCGTTCGACAGTACCGGCGGATTTGTCGATTATCGATTCTCCGCAGCTACCCAAATTGGGGGAGGTGGGGATCAGCTTGCAATATCGCGAACAGGAAAAAAATACGGCGGTGCAGGTATTGGCCGATTATATTAAGGCGGGTTTGATATGACATTTAATGGAAGGACGGTGGCTGCTTAGTTATTAAGTGCACTAAATTGTAATGGATCAGATTTGATCTGGCAGGTCATCAGCAACTGTCTTCCTCCAAGTTGGGTTACAAGTAAGATAAATAATGTCCGATATCAAAGGCGGAAGAGGCATGGGCCAATTGCTGGCTTTTGACCCTTAACAGCCTGAGGGCTGTTAAGGCCCTGCGGGCTTCGCCTTCGGCTCGGTCCAAACGCTTTGCGCGTTTGTGACCCATTGCAGGCCCGAGTAATTACGTGCGCATTCCAGCTGGCAGGAAATTGGATAGGGTCGATCTTATCGCGGCATGATGTGGGGTCGGACCAATAATTTTACGTTGTTTGTAAAATTTTGCTCTGACCCCCGTTAGAAACCGTTGGCACGATGTTGTTTCGAAGTATCTGCCAGAATGGCACGTTGATAAATCGGAGTGACCTGAAAAAGGTTTCATTTAGGGAAATCGTGCCAACGGTTTCTGTCAGGGGTCGGACCCACTTTTGTAAACAGCACAAAAGTGGGTCCGACCCCGCACTGTGCCATGGCAAGTATTATTTCTATCCGACCTCGTACCAACGTCTCTAATTGGCACATTTCGTCAAACTTAAATTTTAGTTTCACCTAAATAAAAGATTCGCTCTCAATCTGAAAGCAGACCGTTCACCTATAAGATTTAAAATCTAAAGCTGTTGATATGCGCCAAACGTGGATATCTGATTTTGTAACGCTTACCCCTACAACTGTATTTATCCCACCACTGAGCTGCTTGGTTATGGTTACATCTATTCAGCCGCAGCAATGTATGTGTCATGTTATCTGATAATAGTTACTACTCTTCTCCAATAGCACTTAGTCTGGACTGAACACTTAGTCTGGACAGGCACTGCTAAGAAAACACGAAGTTAATTTTCTTAGGCCGTAATTTATTTTTCTGATCATTGTAGTAAATATCGGGTACGTCTAAAAAATCCCAGAAACAAACGGTAATCCCGTTTTTTAAGCTCAGCTAACCCAGAACGTTAATCGCTCATCAACATTGGAGGCGGTTCGTTGAATAATTAAGCGGCGTGTTTAACGCACTGCCGTTTTTTAGCGAAGCGTTTGTGATGAATCTGCTCGAAGGCCGTTGCATTATTCAGCCAGGTGTTACGATTAATACCTAATCGTTGGAGAATAAGCGGGAGCTGTGGCGCAATAGCCCCCCGTTTGTCATCGTGAACTACCCTGCCAGTGAAATCGACTAATTCCAGATAATCATAAAGACTGAAGTGAATTCCCTGCTGTTCATTGAGAGTGACATTCCCCTCAAATGCCAATAAGGGTTTGAGCGTGACATTAAAATGGTTGAGTTGGTGGGTTTGGACCAGCGTCGTGATGGCGTCGGCCAAATGCAATGACGGCCTGATACGTTCTTTAATACTGGTGTGTTCAGATTGTTCCGGGGACGTAGCCGTTGCTGCGCGTACTGGATTGAGATCCACATAGGCCATACAACTCAGCAGGGCTTCTTCCGTTAATAAGGCTTGCGAACGGTAACGGGCTTCCCAGAAGTGCCCGGTACAACCATCTTCCCGGTTAGCCATGCGGGCAATCGGCTCATTGAGGCATTTCATAAACCAGCCGAGATCTGCCAGTCGCCGGCGGTAGGTGTCGATGATGTCATTCACCGCCTGCTGCTCCGCGGTATCGAGCAGCCCGCCCTTGCCGTACTTTTGAATCAGCAAAGGGCCTTTGAACAAACTGGTCCAGCGGTCGACAACTTCCCGATCAGTCCATTTATCAATGACTTCAGGCGAAAGCTTAAGGACCAAGTGCAAGTGATTGGACATCACTGCATAGGCGGCGATATCAATGGCAAAAATCGAACTGAGTAAATGAATACGCTGCTCGATAAAAAGCCTGCGATGGGAGTAATCCGTGCCGGTGGCATGATCAACACCACACAGAAACGAGCGGCGCACACAGCGGGAAGTAATGTGATAGAAGGGCGTGTCATCGACACAGACTAGTGTTCGTCGAGGTAAAGTCATCGTAATTCCTTTTACGAGAGAAGTGCACTGACGTTAAAGCAGTGTTATTGTGTTGTCAATTTTGAGTGCCTGTCCCGTGATTTCGATTTTGAGTGCCTGTCCCGTGATTTGTCTCCGTGATTTCGTCCTACTCCGGATGGATAGGGTAGAGTGGCCACGAATAAGGCGTTTGTTTCGCCTACACTCGTTAATTTTCACATTTTTATAACACCCATAACCTACTATAAAAAGCTAAAATTAAAATGTGAATAACAATAGTAATGGAGCAAATGGGCCAAGGTGGCACTCAATCTGAGATATGTCGCATTTTTTCAGCTCGGCCCTCGTTCCAATCTTCTACCTCCGAGGTTTTATATGCGATCGCTTAGGATTTGCGCGCCCTATTTGGCATTATTCATTTCACTCGTAATGTCTTCTCCCTCTATCGCTGGTTGGCCTGAACCGAAAATTATTAGCGATATTAATACAGAAGAGTTTGGGTCTGCCCCTTATTACATGGTGCCTCTTAATGGATATACCATCTTCGCGGCAGAGGATCACCGCGGCAACGAACTTTGGCGTACTGATGGTACTGATGAAGGCACGGTTTTAATTAAAGATATTCGCCCGGGCAGCCAGAGCTCTGGGCCAAGTCATTTAACGGTTGTTGGTAATCTGGTCTTTTTTAGAGCATATACAGACGAAGTTGGTGCTGAACTTTGGATAACTAATGGCACAGCTGCTGGAACACGCATGGTCAAAGAAATCGATGATCATGGTTCCACCTACGGCTACAACTTGACGGTGCTTGGGGATAAGGTAATCCATAGAAGACAAACGACCGACGAAGGCTATGAACTTTGGGTATCTGACGGTACAGGAGCAGAAACGTACATGCTTAAGGATATCAACCCCGGTCCATCATCCAGTTCACCCAGCAATTTAGCTGTGATGGGTAGTGAGGTCTATTTCAGTGCTGATGATGGAACCAACGGAAGAGAGCTCTGGAAAACTGATGGTACCCCGGCAGGTACTGTCATGGTGAGTGACATTAATACTGGGGCCGTATCCTCTAACCCTAACTATATGATTTCATTTAATGGCAAACTTTATTTTTATGCTGTGGAAGCCTCGAGTGGTGCTGAGCTATGGAGCTCGGACGGCACAGAAGCCGGAACAGCATTAGTTAAAAATATAAGACAAGGTACGGGGTACAGTTCACCGAGTTATTTAACGGTGGTAGGCGATGCTATTTATTTCAGTGCGAGTGATGGACTACAAGGTGTAGAGCTTTGGAAAAGCGATGGCACTGAATCGGGTACTAGCATTGTCAGAAATATCAACAGTGGCAGTAGTTCATCATTCCCAAAACTATTCACTAAAGTCGATAATCTTCTTTTTTTTACCGCCAATAATAATCTCAATGGCGAAGAGCTTTGGGTGCACAATCCAAGTACCGGCACCACAAGTATGCTTGAGATAAACGCGGGTTCCACTCATGCCTATATCAGAGAAATGGTTGCCTTCAATGGAAAGATATATTTTTTCTCTGATAACGAAAACACAGGAAAGGAACTTTGGAGCAGCGACGGTACTCTCACAAACATCCAGAAAATCATTACTTTTACGGGCGATGATGCATCGTATCTAACGCATTTATCTGTAGTAGGTAATGAACTACAGTTTGCTGCTGATGATGATACTGGTATTGGTTCTGAACTATGGCGCAGTGATGGCACCGCAGGCGGTACGGAGTTAATAGCCAATATCAATACATCAACCGCCTCAAGCTCACCGTCGAATTTGATGCTTGTTGGTAATAATTTATTTTTTACCGCTGCTGATGATGACGGCAGTGAACTGTGGAAAACCGATTTACTCACAGGAGTAACAAGTCAAGTTTCCGATATTTTTCCAGGTTCCGATGGTTCCTCGCCTGATGACTTCGCTGTACTAAATGGTGAGCTACTGTTTACCGCCGTCGATCCGGTTAATAACCGCGAACTTTGGAAGACAGACGGCACCGATGCTGGGACTGTCATGGTCAAAGATATTTATCCTGGCGGCAACAGCGGAATGA
This sequence comes from Oceanicoccus sp. KOV_DT_Chl, assembly GCF_900120175.1. Classification (NCBI taxonomy): domain Bacteria; kingdom Pseudomonadati; phylum Pseudomonadota; class Gammaproteobacteria; order Cellvibrionales; family Spongiibacteraceae; genus Oceanicoccus; species Oceanicoccus sp. KOV_DT_Chl. Next base: position 86,154 of record NZ_FQLF01000002.1, on the reverse strand, counting down.
ACTCAGATGCCGATCTAACCTATTCTGACAACCGCGTTTATTTTCAAGCGCGCAGCAGCAATACAGATTTTGAACTTTGGGCAACAGACGGCACGACAACGGGAACCTATAAAGTTAAAGATATCCACCCTTCATCGTCCTACCCAGAAAGCTTTACCAATGTAAATGGCACGCTATTTTTTGTGGCACGACAACCAAGCACCGGGTTTGAATTGTGGAAATCCAATGGGTCTGACGCATCGACAGTGCTGGTTAAAGATATTCGACTAGGCTCCGCCGACGCCTACGCACGAAATCTTACAGCATATAATGGCAATCTATATTTTTATGCAAATGATGGTAGTAATGGTTACGAGCTATGGGTAAGTGATGGCACAGAACCGGGTACTAATGTGCTAACTGACTTGAATCCTGGTTCCGGTGGTAGCTTTCCTGCGTGGTTTACTGAAATTAATGGAGAATTATGGTTTAGTGCTTCCGATGGCACTCATAGTACCGAACCCTGGAAAACCGATGGTACTGTGGCCGGCACAATGATGATTAAAGATATAAATCCAAATTCTAGCTCTAGCCCTTCTGATTTTATAGAGGTCGGTGGCACCGTTTATTTCAATGCCTATGATGGTACCAGGGGTTACGAGCTTTGGAAAAGTGACGGCACCGATGCCGGTACCGAGTTGGCCGTTGATATTTTTCCTGGATCAAGTAGCGGCAACCCAGATAATTTTGCAAGTGTTGGCAGCCACCTATTTTTCTCGGCTGGAGATGGTAGCAATTCAAGTGAATTATGGGCTTCACGAGGTTCCAGCGAAACTACCGAGAAGGTAACCGATCTAGTACCAAATGGTAGTGCCTCCATTTCAAATATTACAGCCATTGGTAATATACTCTATTTCTTAGCTAGCGAAAATCGCTATGGCACAGAGTTATGGAAACTAGATTTAGACCCAGATGGTGACAACATCCTGTATAGCCTTGATAACTGCCCTACAGTTGATAATTTAAGCCAGGATGACACAGATGGAGATGGGGTTGGTGATGCTTGTGACGCTTTTATTAGCGACCCATTTGAAGCACTCGACAGTGACTCAGACGGCGTTGGCGACACCGTCGATAACTGTCCTCTTGTTGCTAACCTTAATCAGCAAGATAGCGATGGAGATGATACGGGCGATGTTTGTGATGATTTCCCAGATGATTACGCTGAACAACAAGACTCTGATAACGATGGAATGGGTAATAACATTGAAACGTTCTATGGTTTAGACCCCTTAGATGCCATCGATGCAAACTTTGACAATGATAATGATGGAAATACTAACCTAGAAGAAATATTAGTGGGCACTAACCCTAATGAATTTGAAATGGTACTGTTATTAGGTGACATCAATAACGACGGCGAGATCACCATTAGCGATTTACTCATCTTGCAAAAACATTTTTTAGGAATGCCGGTGATAACTGATCAGGACACATTTGATAGAGCAGATGTCCACCCCGATGGCCTGCTGACTATTTCTGATCAGATCATGTTGCAACAGCTGTTTTTAGGTCAATAATGCCTAGATTAACATTCTGGTTTCGGTTAACGAAAAAGCGAACAGGTTTTTTTAATTTCAGGATGCCATTTGTGTCGGAGGGATTTAAAAATTAAATCTCTCCGACACAAATTTATAGAGCAATATTAATTACAAGGTGGACGTGTGTTAAAACATGTCTGCTTTCTTCAATCATTGAATCGCTTTTTAGTCCGCTTTGCACGTTAGCGAAGAATGTGGTTTCTTGGGCTTCTGGTCGCTAGGTGACCCGCTACTGACATGGCGGCACATAGCTAATATCGGACTATCTCATCGCGGCACGATCCGGGGTCGGACCAATAATTTTACGTTGTTTGTAAAATTTTGCTCCCCCGTTAGAAACCGTTGGCACGATGTTGTTTCGAAGTATCTGCCAGAATGGCACGTTGATAAATCGGAGTGACCTGAAAAAGGTTTCATTTAGGGAAATTGTGCCAACGGTTTCTGTCAGGGGTCAGAGCCACTTTTGTAAACAGCACAAAAGTGGGTCCGACCCCGCACTGTGCCATGGCAAGTATTATTTCTATCCGACCTCGTACCAACGTCTCTAATTGGCACATTTCGTCAATAGTAAATTTCAGCTTCACCTAAATAAAAGATTCGCTCTCAATCTGAAAGCAGACCGTTCACCTATAAGATTTAAAATCTAAAGCTGTTGATATGCGCCAAACGTGGATATCTGATTTTGTAACGCTTACCCCTACAACTGTATTTATCCCACCACTGAGCTGCTTGGTTATGGTTACATCTATTCAGCCGCAGCAATGTATGTGTCATGTTATCTGATAATAGTTACTACTCTTCTCCAATTACTTTGATGAGTGCTCCATGCGTCTCCCGATAAAACGGCCGTTCCCGGATGCGCGCTACATAGGCGGCAACCTTAGGCGATGCATCGATCAAATTCGAAACCATTGAGAAGTCCAACAAACCGCCAAAAACAACGTCGGCAGCGGTAAATTTTTCGCCAAGCGCCCAGCCAGTTTCGGGAGTCATGGCTTCTACCGTTGACAATACGCGAGGCAAGTCTCCCCATCCTGCCGACTTGGGATCGGGGTGCTCTATTCCTGCAGCTGCGAGTGAGAGTGCCGGCTCAATTGTGTTACCTGCGATAAACAGATAACGATAATAGGCCGCACGTTCAATAGAGCCTATTTCAGGTGCAAGCCCCTTTTCCGGAAACTTGTCAGCGAGGTATGCACAGATAGCAGCCACTTCCGTGACCACTACTCCGCCATCCACAAGCACAGGTAATTTTTCCATAGGGTTGATTTTTCGAAGGGCCGACAGATTATTATCGTCAACGGTAAAGTCGATGATGATTTGTTGGTGCTGAGCCCCGAGTTCTTTGAGCATCCAGTCAGTGGTAATGCCTCTGCTTATTGGATTGAAATAATGCTTCATGTTTATAGTTCCTCGTAGCCCTATGGCGAAGTAGAAAGATGTATTGATCGCTATGGGTAACTTCCAATTAGTGTGGAATATTCTCCATGGATATGAAGCATATAGTTATTTATGCCGTTATATGGCATATTAAATTGATGATAGATACCAGTTTTGAACAACGTACTGAGCGGCGTAACCGCCTCATTGGCCTGCTTCGATCTGAGGAGCACTGGAAGACCTCGGACTTACGCGAGAACCTTGGCATCAGCCAACGTACCTTGATGCGTGAACTGGCGGAGCTTAGGCGTGCCGGTTATCCCATTGAGTCGGACAGGGGGCGCGGGGGAGGTGTTCGTCTAAGTGGTAGATGGGGAATTGAACGCCTGAATTTAAACCATCAGGAGGTTGTTGAATTGATACTCTCAATAGCGATTATGGAGTCCCTGCAATCACCATTGCTCACTAGCAATCTGAAAGCTATTAAGCAGAAGCTTTTCCAGGCCTTCCCTCAAAAACAGCGGAGCGCTGTCAGTAATATCCGTAAACGGATAATGATTGGCGACAATGCAAATGCAAATCTAATGTCTCATTACACGGCACCCGCACCGCGCATTTCCGAAAGCATAGCGCAATCATTTTTACAGCGGAATTGCCTGGAGATCGAATATCAATCCGAGGCAGGGGAGCGAACCCTTCGTGTGATTGAAGCACAGTATATACTGCTGAATTGGCCTATATGGTACATCATAGCCTGGGATCACCTTCGGTTGTCATCCCGGGTATTCCGTATAGACCGAATTATGAATGCTCGTATTAATGAACGCAGTTTCCAGCTTCGTCCCAAACAGTTGTTCACTGATATTTACACTCCGTTTTATCAAACTATTTAGGAATAAACCTTCTAAAATGATTAAGCTCCGCTGCTGAAATATGAATTATACCGGCGTTTAGAGTGACTGCTTAAGGCTTTTTAGTTTGTTCGCGTAATAGCTGCTGGATGTCGCTAATTTGGCTTTGTATCTGGTCAATTTTCAGTGCCATATTTTCCCGCTCCAGATGTGCTTGCGCTTCTGTTTCGCTGTTATGTTCTGCCGTCATCACATCAAGGATGGCACCTACCATCATGTTCAAAAATACAAAGGCAGTAAGGAAAATAAAGCTGAGATAGAAAACCCAGCTCAAGGGGTATACCGTCATGGTTTCATACATGACGTCGGTCCAGTCTTCGAAGGTAGCTATTCGAAATAAGGTCAGCATGGAGATAGAGACATCACCCCATAGGTCCTGATTTATATCAGTAAAAAACAGCGAACCGATGGCGGCGTAAATATAAAAAATAATAAACATCAGTAGGGCGATATAGCCCATTTGTGGAATGGCTTTAAGTAGTGCGTTAATGAGCGAGCGTAGCTCCGGTATTGCCGAAACCAACCTGAGAACCCGGAACACCCGCAGTAAACGACCAATTAAAATAGCCTCTGAATTGCCGATGGGTAGTAGGCTGCCGATAACAATTAAGGTATCGAATAGATTCCAACCATCTGCCAGAAAGCGTTTGCGGTTTGGATGGGCACTGAACCGCAATAGAATTTCAGCTAGAAAGAATAAGGTAATGGCGAAATCCAGCGCAGAAAGCAATTGGCTAAATAGCGGCGGCAAGTCATAGGTTTTAGCGCCTATGGCAATAGCGGACAAGACGATAATAAAAATAACGCTGGATTGAAACAGCTGACTACGTTCTATCTTTTGCAGTAGTGAGGCGGCTGAATTTGAATGTGGGTCAGGCATGTGGTCTGGTAATTGGGCCGATGGAGCTGACATCGAAAATTAATCTCCGGGTATTTGTTGGGTGGTTGCTGTTAGTGTGTTTCTGCCGCGCAATCTTCTATGAAAAGCCGGGTGTCGGCAATACTTATTCTGATTACCGGGGTTGATTGGGACAGGGTTAGGTCTGTCAGCAGGGCTTGTTGTGAACTGTTTCCGGGACAAGGGTCAGACTGCCAAAATAATTGCGTAGCAGCTCACAGTTCTAGCGCGTTTTACGCTCAATGCCTAGCCCATGCCTTATAGTGTAGTGATGTTACTAAAAGAGTTTTACTGTACCTCTTGATGACTACGCTTAAAGCCTTCCATTCACAATTGCTCAGCTTGCCAGTGTTAGTGCTGCTGTTGGGTTTATTGCTGATGTATATTCCCGCACTGCCTGCCGATATCGCCTGGCTGGATTTGGTATTGCAAAGCTTTGCTGGCGGTGCGCATGCTGCCCAAACCTCAACCCAGCTCTCGCTACAAATTACGTGGTATCCGGCGGTTGAACAGTTGGTGTGGACCGTCGTCATAATTTTCATGGTGTTGGTGTTACCCCGCCTTCAGGTTATTCCCTCTATATTACTTACATTCTTACTTGCATTACTCATTACGGTTATCCAGGTGTTGGTGTTGATGAAGGAAAACCTTTGGTTTCCCTTCGGTGTCCCCTTACAATTTTTGTTGGTGATGGCACCGCTATTGATTTTGATTTTTTGGCGGCAGCATTGCTGGGGGCGGTTAACCGCTGAACGCGATATGGCATTGATTGAATTGTCCCGGCAAAGTATGCATCAGGGGCAGTTAGGGGCAGCGTTTGAATATTTACAGCGCTGTAAGCCCTCTGGTGATTTAGCAGAAGTCGGCTATAAGTTGGCTCAGCTACAGGAGCAGCGTCGCTTGTATGATGAAGCGTCAACGACCTATCAATGGTTAATGGGCTTTGCGAAAAAATATAAAGATGTTGCCAAGCGCGCGCGAGCTATTACTCAGCCGAATGTGCAAGCAGTTGACCCGTATGCGGCCACTCAGTCTTTAGCCACAACTCCCGATCTATCGATTGCAACGACCTTGGGCCGTTATGAAATAGAGCGCGAGTTAGGTCGTGGCGCGATGGGTATCGTTTATCTAGGTAGAGATCCTAAAATCTCCCGCCAGGTTGCGGTAAAAACGCTGAGTTATAGTTTGTTTCCAGAGGCAGACCTGCACGATATCAAAGCGCGATTTTTTCGCGAGGCTGAAGCAGCAGGGCGTTTATCTCACCCCAATATTGTGGCGATACACGACGTAGGCGAAGAGCCTGATTTGTCCTTTATCGCGATGGACTTTGTCAGCGGCCAGTCTTTGGATTGTTTTAATAAACCTGACACGTTATTACCGGTAGCAGATGTGTATCGCATTATTGCTCAAGTCGCTGAAGCGCTGGATTATGCGCATCGCCAAAACATTGTCCATCGTGATATCAAACCCGGTAACTTACTGTATAACCGCCAGGAAAAAATCGTTAAGGTTGCCGATTTTGGTATTGCACGAATTATCGATGACTCAAGAACTAAGACGGGCGATATTTTAGGTAGCCCGGTGTATATGTCGCCCGAGCAACTGAAAGGAATAAAAGTGGAAGGGGTGTCAGATATCTATAGTTTGGGCGTGACTCTCTATCAACTATTAACCGGCGAAGTGCCTTTCACTGGCGATAGTATAGCTAACCTGGCTTATCACATTTTGAATAAGCGTTATCAATCCGTGCGTGATATCAGGTCTGAATTACCGGCCAGCGCCGTACGCATTGTTAATAAGGCGATGGCGCGTGATCCAAAAAAACGGTATCAGTCAGCGGCATTGATGGCACAGGCGTTACACACAGCGATTAAAAAAGATTTTTAAATTGGGTACCAGTAATAAGTGTTAGGAGTAATAGATTATGGCCTATTTAGCGCAAGTGATTGATGATGTAGTGGTTAGTAAATTTCCTTTGGATAGACCCAAAACCACTATCGGGCGCAGACCCGAAAGTAGTATTCAAATCAATGACACCGCGGTGAGCGGTGAACATGCTGTAATTACGGTGGAAAAAAGTCAGTATCTGGATGGAGCCGTAGATATTTTTTTACAGGACCTTGGTAGTACCAATGGTTGCTTTATCAACGATCAACCGGTTAAAGGCAAGGTGCGCTTGGCAGATAAGGATGTGGTACGTGTGGCCTGGAATAAATTTCAATTATTACAAGCCAGTGTAGAAGACCTTGAAGGTACTGCTCACATATTGGATTTATAGTTATAGTGTGTTGAGCTGGCGCGAGGTAGCTATTGCGATATGTCGTACAATCAACCACGTTATACTTGCTTTAATAGCTAGCAGAAGAACGACCAACCCGGCGGTCCTAATTTTACCAGAATGTTCCACGCGTCGAACGCTACTAAACTTTAAGTGTTGTTGAGTATAGATGCCTGATAACACCTTTTCCCTTTTCGAAAACACTCATAAATACCGTTTCTTGTATGAGCAGCTGCCAGGGTGTTAGATCTGCTCGATGTGTCGTTGTTTGTTCGGCGCTTTGGTCGGTAGCCTCGAACTCATTGCGGCATAGTGCTCGCTATAATAGTGAGAATCCGGTGCTAAACGATCTATCGTAAGCAAAAGATAAGCCGCTGTTTTGGTTGGCGTCTTGGCGGGAGGTGTTTGGTGGTGGTAGTATCCAACAGTGATATAACTACAATTTTCGGGTGCGTATTCATGTTTGAAGTCATCACGTTATTGGGTTGAGCTGTTTTCATGATGAGTAGTTCAAGTGCGTTTACACAACGAATCGTCCCAATATATAGCAATCACGATGCTAGTTTGTCTGATTGCAATCGTATTAAGCGATAATTTTAAGAGAAATAATGTATGACTAATCAGCCGAGCTTTATACCAACCAATCATTCTCAATCAGCCCTATCACCTCAGCGGCTTTTGCTTATATGGTTAACTGCTGCCGTGCTGATTTTTACCTCGGGGTGTTCACTCTACGACACCAAAGTACAGCTCGACTCGATACAAAAAACGCTTAGCCAGCTTACTGGTGAAATTGTAAACAAGTCCGGCGTCAGTGGCCCTGTGTACGCAGTGCTGCTGGAGGAATTAGACTTGCAGATCGGATGGAGAGAAGAAGTCCTGACGGATCAGGAAGGTCGATACGCCCTTAGTACCCTAACAGGTAAATTCTATGTCGGCGCCTTTATTGATGCGAATAGTGATGGCAAATATCAGCAAGATGAGCCAGCAGCCATCGTGCAGGATGATAATGGTCTTCCCCTGCGCTATGACATCACTGAGCAGTCGCAGCACAGTGTACCAACTTTGGTTGTCTCCTCACGACTAAATAAAGCCTACGGTCGCGACGTAGTTGATATCACCGGCGCGCCCTATGCCAATATCGGCAAGCCAATCTCACTGAACGACCCTGTTTTTGCTGAAGCCAATCTTAGTATGGGCATGTGGAAGCCTCTCGACTTTCTTGAGCAGGTTGGTGGTGGATTGTTTTTTCTTGAACCTTACAGTAAAACCAAAACACCGATTATATTCGTGCACGGTATTAATGGAGCGCCGACTAACTTTACCGATATTGTCGCGGGTTTGGATAGAAATAAATTTCAGCCGTGGGTACTTTATTACCCTAGCGGTCTGAGGCTGGATATTGTTAGCGATTATCTTATTAATGCTGTCGCTAGGCTGGAGGCTGATTATCATTTTAAAGAATTTCACGTTGTTGCTCATAGTATGGGCGGTTTAGTGACTCGCTCTTTTGTTAAAAAATATGCGAGCAAAAAACGTCCGGCCCAGTTGAGTTTGGTGGTTACTATCAATAGTCCGTTACACGGGATGGAAAGTGCAGCGATGGGCGTAAAAACCTCTCCCATAATTGTTCCCTCCTGGATTGATGTCGCAGCCGACAGTGCTTTTGTTAAAGATTTACACGTTTGGAAATGGCCGGCCAATATCCCCTACCAGCTGATATTTTCGTATGGTGGCGGTGATGGGTCAGATGGGGTGGTGCCGTTGGATAGTCAATTATCTTATTCATTGCAGCGCGAAGCTCAACGTATTTATGGTTTTAATGATGGTCATGTAACGGCGTTGAGCAACAAAGATTTGATAGAAACGCTAAACTCGATACTGCAAAAAAATAATTAAGGGCGCTGCTAATTGTGTTGATTCAAAGGTTGGCTGAGTATCTGTAGCTAGATTTATGTTTTGCTTTTACTCTTGGTTGTGGCTAGCAATACAGGAAACTTTATGTGCAGACTACAGATAAATTTTCTTACACCTAAGTGTATGGTCAGTCGTTATAGCAAAAACTTTTCATCAATCGGGTGATAGACATTAGCAGAATCAATTAAAGTATTGGCGGTCAGCTGCGGTACGCCATAAACCTCCGTAGTGACGTTATCATCCCGTTTAATTTTTTCCAGCAATAAATCAAAGTCACCATCGCCAGAAAGTAAAATCACAGTATCAACTTTTTTGGCTACATCCAGCACATCAATGGCGATACCTACATCCCAATCACCCTTGGCAGAACCATCGCTACGCTGTATATAGGGCTTGAGTTTGACGGTAAAGCCAATCTGTTTCAGCGCATTTTGAAATTTAAGTTGCTGGTCGTCGCCACGATGAATGGCGTAAGCGTTGGCGGTAACAATCACGCCTTGCTGGCTGATCTTTTGCCAGAAAGCGCGATAATTAAATTGCCGCTGATAGGCTTGCCGGGTGGTGTAGTAAATATTTTGTACATCAACAAACACGGCAATTTTTTTCATAGGGCTTTATCTACTAACGGTTGCCATTAACCTGGCGTTGGCCACCGCCGGCTTTGGGGTTGTTCCCCCGATTGGCATTTGCAGTGTTGGCCGTGCTTTTATTGGGGCGTCTGCGTTGTTGTGCCGGTTTGCCGTCGCTGTTAGCGGTGTTGCTGTTAGCACCGAAGTGTCTTTTGTTTTTGCCGGTAGGTTTGTGGCCGCGGGCATTGTCTGCTGAGCGCTGGCCATCACTGTGTCCGGTTTTAGATTTTTTCGGGCGTTTGGTTTTTGGTGGCCGCAGTCGCGACACAGGTAAAGCATTGACCGGCTCAAAACCGCTGACAATTTCCCGTTCAATGATTTCCTGAGTGAGCTGTTCAATGTCTGACAAATGTTGGAATTCATCATTAGTCACTAGTGATATCGCATGACCAGTAGCACCTGCACGGCCGGTGCGGCCAATACGGTGGACATAATCTTCAGGAATATTAGGCAAGTCGAAATTAACCACCTGTGGAAGCTGGTCGATATCCAGGCCGCGGGCTGCAATATCGGTAGCTACCAATACCTGAATTTCATTGCTTTTAAATTCAGCCAGCGCGCGGGTGCGTGCTCCCTGACTTTTATTACCGTGTATCGCTGCTGCTGAAATACCGCGCTCTTCCAATTGCTTGGTAAGTTTATTGGCGCCGTGCTTGGTGCGGCTGAAAACTAAAACCTGTGACCACTGTTGTTCTTTGATTAAATGAATCAGCAGTTTGGCTTTTTGATTTTTGTCTACCGGATGAATAAGTTGCACCACGCTTTTAACGGTTGAGTTAGGCGGGGTAACAGAAATTTCTATCGGATTGTTGACCAGCCCTTTGGCCAGGTCGCGGATATCGTCAGAAAAGGTGGCAGAAAATAATAGGTTTTGGCGTTGCTTGGGTAGTACCGCTAATATTTTTTTGATGTCGCGGATAAAGCCCATATCCAGCATACGGTCGGCTTCATCCAGAACTAACATTTCCAGTTGTTTGAAATTAACCGCGTTTTGATTGTACAGATCTAACAGACGACCCGGAGTGGCGACAAGAACATCAACCCCTCTGCGCAGTTTGATCATTTGAGGATTAATTTTTACCCCGCCAAATACTACCGCTGAGCGCAAGGGTAAATACTTACCGTAGGTTTCGACGCTTTCAGCTACTTGCGCTGCTAATTCACGGGTAGGTGTTAATACTAAGACGCGGGCTTGGTTGGCTTTGGCGGGTTCACCTTTTAGAAGCATTTCAAGAATGGGTAAAGTGAAGCCGGCAGTTTTGCCGGTGCCGGTTTGCGCGGCTGCCATTACATCGTTGCCAGCCAAGACGGCGGGTATTGCCTGCGCTTGAATGGGGGAGGGGTTGTATAACCCTGTTCTTTAATGGCTTTAAGGATGGGGGCCGATAGGCCGAGTGAGTCAAAACTCATAGAGTGTCTCTTGCTGGTGTTTGGAAAAAATGAGAGGTGCCGAACTGGCAGGCGCGCAGCTTACAGCAAGCGGCGCTGAATAGGTACTATTATTTGTGTGGCTATTGTATCGCTAGCGTTTGGTTTTGAGTTTTATGCCTAAGTAAGCCAGTGCCGCCAGCGAGAGTAGGAATGCAATCACTAAGCCGTCCTTGGCTTCACGGCCAATTAAGGGGATCAGGAAATTCCATTTATGCATCATCGAGAATGACAGCTGCTCATACCGCTGCGGGTTCTGCATGTGTTCGATCAGCATCCCCGTGGCTGGATCAATAAAGAAGCGATCGCCGTTGGCGTTATTGACAGTAATTTGCCAGACAGGTAGCCGCTTGTTACGGAAATCATAGCTCGGTCCGAAATGGGTGAGTAGCTTCAATTCAAGATCGTCAGCGTTGCTGACACCGATATAGCTCATGGCTTTTTCGGTGATGAGTTGCTCGTCATTGATGGCGGTATGTGTCCCTTTGGTCAGATCGAGAATGATGGCATTACGTTCGACCGCTTTGCCTGCAAAGCGTTGATTTCTGATGCTGTTGTCAGTATCAGCATCATTATTATGATGTTGATGTGGCGCAAAAGTGACACTGCCTTGCTGGTTAGCTACGCTGGCGCGTAATAATAAATTGCCCTGATGAGGGATTAAAGTCAGGCTGTTAAGCATAACCTCGTCGAGATCAAATTGCGGCGCAGGGTTAATGTTAGCCAGCGTTGCCGGCGGCATTGTATCGACTAAATGCATACCAATCCGCGCTTCACCGTATTCGCTTTGCAATAAGTGATAAAGCGCGCTGATGATTAAGCCAATAAACGGTAATGCTAGTATCCATGCCAATTTCCTATGTATGGACTGTGAGCGCTGTTTAAACTGGCGGCGTTTGATAAGCAGCAACATGACACTGCCACCAAGGCTAACCGTTAGCAGGCTAATCAATAGCGTGGCGACAATAGTGATACGCAGTATCGGGTAGTCGTTTAACCATGACCAGGTGTGCAGCAATTGAAATGTAGTTTGCAGCGCATTTTTCCAATCATTATTGATGGCTGCCAAGGCATTGGTTTCAGTGTGCACAAATACGGTTAGATGATCGGCGGTATCGTATTCCACTTTGTAGACCGGTAATAAGCGGTTAACGGAAGGGTATTGCATGGAAAACGTATCGATAAAAGTGACGGCGGTGATATCTGCAGTTTGTCCGGTGTAATACTGGGCTAACCAAACCGCTTGTCGGTAATCAAAGTCGGTAATTTTCTCTGCTGTTGCGTCAATGGGGTAGTAGTCTCTTGGTTGCAGATTGTTACGGGTGATTTGCAGCAAAGGACCTAGTTCGGTAGGGACAATTTTACCAATACCCAGCGGTTGCTTGTTAGATGATTGCTGGCTGAGGTGTTGGGTGAGCTTAACGATGGTGGCAATATTTTGATTTGAAATAGTAGTGCTGGGTGGAAAGTGTTTGCTTGATTGCGGTCCGGTCCATACCATAATTGGATGAGTCAGCGCTGAGATAATAAACAGGCTCAGCGCAACAATGGCCAGCCAAGCCAGACTTATATGCAAGTTTCTAGAAATACGAATCGTTTGGGCCTTAACACCATTTAGCATTGCGCGTACCTGTAGTTATGATCGAGAGCCATCATTGGGAGCTATGATTGAGTTAAAACGTGTACCTGAAACCGCCGTAGATTGATCGAGGCTGGCCAGGACGATAACTGATGTCCGGGTCGCCGACCTGATTGGAGGTATAGGTTGAGTACAATTCATCACTGATATTTTGAACGCGAGCATACAATTCAAAAGCGTCGGTGATTTGATAATTGGCGCGCAGGTTATACAAGTCATGACCGTCGTATTTTTCTGTATTGCTGTTGTCGGTGTAGTACTCACCTAAATGCTCCCATTCAATTTCTATACGCAGTGCAGGTAGGGCTGAAGGAACATAGGCCAGAGTAAAGTTACCAATGGTCTCTGGTGCCAAAGCTATATCGTTGCCACTCACGTCAACGTTTGTAGATGGAAAACAGCAGGTGTAGGAGAATTTTTCATATTGCTGCTCGGTTATAGTCAGTGCCAGAGCGTAGCTGAACTCTTCGGTAATCGCGCCGCTTAAACTGATTTCAATTCCCTTGTGTTCAGTTTCTCCAGCGTTATAAACATTGCGTTCAAAACCGTTTACTACACTGACAATATCGTCTTCAATTTGCATCAGATAAACCGCAACTTCATAAAATAACCAGGAAGTAGCTTCACCGCGTACGCCAATTTCGTAGCTGTCGGAAGTTATCGGTTCAAGCTCGTCAGTATTCAAGGTGCTGCCCGAACGGAATAGTGTGCCGACAGAAGGAATAGAAAATGCCTGACGGTAGTTAATGTAGGCAGCGTGGTTATCATTGGCTTGATACACAAGGCCTAACTTGGGGCTAAATTCTTCAAAGGTCGTCTTTTGGTCTTCGGGGCGCAAATGGCTAACGGGTCGGCCAAGTTGCGGGATAAAGACTCTGCTAGGGGTGGTGTTGTCCAGATTGTCTTCGTAATTAATGTCGAAGTTATCGTAGCGAACACCCAGTGAAGCCACTAGTTTTTCGGTTAGCTGAACTTCAAGGTGAACATAGGGTGAGATTGAGGTTTGCTCGGCATCATAGTCGTAGTTGCTATTACCTAGCGGGCTATAGCCCGTATAAATATCGCCGACTTGAGTGTGGTCGATGGCACCTTCTTGATACTCGGACGGTGTGTAATCAACATCCAGGCCTAAAATCCACAGGGTTTTATCGCTGGTGTTAATACGGTACTTGGTCAGTAAACCGTAGGATTGAAAGCTGCTTTCTCTTTCGTTGGGATCATAGGTCACCATCCATGAGGGCGACATTGTCATAGTGTTATCACGCAGGTAAGGAGTTAACGTGAGCAGTTCTTTGTCATTTAATTCCCAGGAAAACTCAGAAGACACTCGTAGGGCTTCTACTTCACGGAAAGCGGTATCGCCGTGGAATGTGTTTTTGGCGTCATCATTTTTGTAGTCAAATTCCTCAAGGCTGGATACGCCGCTTTGATCTACTTCGGTGTAGGAAAACAGGGTTTTAATGGCGAGTTTTTCATTAACAGCAACATCCCAGCGGCCGGTAATGGATTCGCGGCTGTAATCGGCTTCGTCGCTATAGCCTTTGTTATCAGTAACATTCAAATTAATGACAAAACCGTGTTTGCCCTGTGTAGTGCCGGCTGATAGCAGGGCGCGTTTCCAATCGTCTGACCCAGCTTCAAGGTTAAGCATAACTTCAGTTTCTGACGGTGGTATGCGGCTAATAGAGTTAATGATGCCGCCAATGGCATCGCTGCCGTAGAGTGCTGGTCCTGGGCCCTTGGTGACTTCCAGCTGCCCGCTTTGGGGGATATTCACTTCATATAATGAGTTGTGGTTGAAAAAACCGGTAGGGCGAATCGGTACACCGTCTTCCAGGTAAAGATAAACGCCACGAGTGGTAATCGGTTGACGAATAGAGGTCATATGGCCTTCGCCACCGAGGTTGTTCACGTGCACACCGGCAGCGCGATTTAAGATCTCACTGGGGTGTGAGGGGGAAACGGCATCAATCGTTTCGCGATCAAAGGATTGGATGGATTCGGGGATATCCATTTTACGACGCGCTTCCCGGGTAGCCGTCACAACAACTGTTTCCAGTTTTGAAATGTTTGCAGATTTTGACTCAGCTAAAGCGCTTGGAATAGCAATAGATGTGAATAGCAAGGTTGGAAGTAGGTAATGACGCATGCTGCCCCTTGAGGTAAACGTTATAGGGCCAGGCCCTGATGAAAAGTGGTCGCATTATATAGAGCGGGAATTGATGAGGGGATGCGACATGATGTCGCAGCGTAGTGCCAGGTTTTTCGGGTAAGGGAAGTTAGTTTGCAGGCTTGAGTAAATAGCTGAGCAGTAGGGTTAGTAATTCCTGCTTAAAAGTCTCGTCGTTGAGTCGCTCCGGTTGTTCCTTTATGGCCTGTTGTAAATTTCCTGCCAAGCTGGCACGGGCAATAAAGCTGATGGTTTCCAAATCTCCGTCCCGTAGGCGTTGACTATGGCTCTTCAAAAACTGCGGAAACCATTCCGACCAGGAGGGGTTGGCTAATGATTGGGTCAAGTCATCCAGTCGTTGGTGGATATCAAAACTTTCTTTATAGGCGAGATAAAAAGCAGGGCTCATTTGGTAGAGTTTACTGAGTTGTGTGGTTTCAATATCAATAATGGCAGCAAGGGTTTTTTCTAAAGAGTCCTGGGATAGTTGTGCCAATTCAGTAAAGCGGCGCCGTGTTTGCTCGGCGCTCTGGCTAACTTCCTGCTCGTAGATGCTAGCTAGCACTGCTTCTTTATTAGGGAAGTATTGATAGAGTGAGGCGATGTTGATGCCAGCGACATCGGCGATACGCTGGGTGGTTAATGTCGCGTGCCCTTCTTCATGCAATATTTTTAAGCACGCTTCATGGATGGCATCTACCAACAATTGCGAGCGAGATTGTTTGGGTGTTTTGCGTGGTTTGGGGGGGTGGTTTTGTTGTTATTCAGGCTCATGATGCAAAAATATAAGTATTATGGAATGTTGCTTGGGGTTATTGTAAAAGTTCTTTTAAATCAATTGGTTATATTTATAAGTAAACATATAAATGCCAGTTGTGGTAGCTTGATACAGTGGTTATGTTATCAGCCCCGACCCAAAAAAGGTGAAAAGCGTTAGATGTATTTTGATTTTGATTATTACTGGCAAGTAGTGCGCCATGTTTGGGGTTTAAAAGGATGGCGTGGCAGAAATAACATGCTGCTGCGTTTACTGGTGATTACGCCCGTGCTGTTGGTGATTAATAGTCTGTGTTTTTTATTGGACTATGTACTCTTTCCCGCGCTGTGGCGGCAGCAAGTTCGGCAGCCGGTATTTATTGTGGGGCATGCGCGCAGTGGCACGACATTGATGCACCGCTTGATGACGGCCGATGGCGATAAGTTTAGTTACTTTTTGTACTGGGAAATGTTTTTCCCGTCACTGCTACAAAAGAAAATTATTCGTGGTCTGGGGTGGATAGATCAGCAGTTACTGGGCGGGCCGATTAAGCGCGCGCTAGTGCGTTGGGATAATAAAACTTTCGGGCCTTACCGACATATGCATCACATGAGTTTATGGAATTCTGAGGAAGACCAGTTTGCCATGCAAGCCGCTTTTGTGACCCAGCAGTGGTCGCTGGATATTCCGCTAATGGACAAGTTGGATATTTTTCATGTCGATCAAATGCTACATAAACGCCAGCGCTGGTTGCGGCACTATAAAGAACTCGTTAAACGTCAGCTGTTATTAAATGGCGGTGATAAGATCCATTTGAGTAAAAACCCGGTAATGAGCGGTTGGGTGGAGTCTATTATCGAAACCTTTCCCGATGCCCGTATTGTGGTCATGATGCGTGACCCTAAACAGTGTATACCCTCAGTATTAAAATTGGTTGAAAGTACCTGGAAGGGCAAGCGTTGGAGCAAAGCGCAATACCAGTTATCACTGGATGCTTTGCAAGCGATCTCCTTTGACACCTTTAAGTTGCCACGTAAAGTATTGGCAGATCATCCGCAAACACCACAGTGTGTGGTGGATTACCGACAGCTAACCAGTGACCCGAAGAGCTGTGTTGAATCGGTCTATGCCGCGCTCAATATTGAACTGTCTGCAAGTTTTGATCGCTATTTAACAGCGCAGGCAGAAAAAGAAAAATCCCACCACTCCAAATTTGAATACAGTCTGGGTGAATACGATTTGGATGAACAATTAATAGAGCAGGAATTGGCGGAGTTCTACCCGATTTATCAGTGGCCCCGCGAACACGAAACCGTTGACGAGGAATAATAGATTATGACTGCATCAATAGAGACTGGATCAATAGAACAAAGCAAAGCTGAACTCAAAGCGTCTTTCGATAATATGATTGCCATGTTTCAGCAGGCGCGCGACGCCATCGACCAGCCGGAATTGTTCCCGGTGCCAGCCAATGATAGAAATTTGGCTGAAGGCTATCGTTATGTCTTGGGGTTTATTTTAAATGGCATTGAGCGCGCTTTAGGGGATCCGTTATACCCGCGTTTTCGGCGCGCGATTCAGCCGATGAATCGCTCTACTATTGATAATGCCGATGCGGTGTATTTAACCGCAGAGATAGACGGCAATCACCGTTATTGGCTGCGGGGTAAAGCCGCAGATAGTCGTCACTGGCGTGGGGAACCTGCGGTAGCGGGTAGAAAAGCGCCGCAATATGTCATCTTTGAATTGTCCAGTGGATATGCCGGCGATAGTGGCCAGTTATCAGAAATGAAACCCGGCACAAGAATTAATACCAGTACTCTGGATAGTTCCGCAATAGCAGTGGATGAAGAGGGTTGTTTTGAAATTTTGATTGCCCCGGAAAAGCCGGAGGACTACCACGGTAATTTTATGTTGAGCAAAAAGGAAAGCCGCGGCAAGGAGTTTGTCGGTTGCTTTTTGACTTGCCGTGAATTGTTTCATGATTGGGAAAATGAAGACTTGCTGGATTTGGAAATACTGCGCATTGGTGCTGAGCGTGAACCGCGGCCGCCATTGGATACTAAAGGCGCGATGGCAATGATGGATAAGGTCGGTAAGGTAGCGCGCAACCATGTGCATTTTTGGAATGCGTTTAATACCATTACGCTGGAAACTTACGGCAAAGTCGCGGGAGGAATTAATAGCGGTGATCCCGATGCCAAGCCATTTATGCCCACTAATGATATGAACCCGCCTAACGCCTTGGGTATAGCGACTGGCGGCGGTCAAAGTACCAATATATATGCTGGTGGTGTGTATTTGTTAGCAGACGATGAAGCCCTGGTGCTGGAATCTAAAGTGCCGATTGAGCCCGCTTTTATGGGGTTTCATCTGGCAAATTTATGGGGAGAGTCTTTGGATTTTGAAAGCTATCAGTCCAACCTGAATAGTTTTTTAATGGAATCAACTGGCGATGATGTTTACCGTTGGGTCGTGGCACATCGTGACCCTGGTGTGGCTAATTGGATAGATACTACTGGCTTACCTCACGGCTATATGAGCATGCGCTGGACCTATACTGAACAACCCGTAAAAGAGTTATGGCCCAGTTTAACGGTGAAAAAAATCAGCTTCGATGAAATCACAGAGCACTTTCCCCATGCCGGAAAAGTCGCTGCTGAACAGCGGGCCGCAACGATGTTAATGCGTCACAAGCATGTGCAGAGACGTTATCGTCAGTATTAAGTCGGTTGATACTAATTGAAACAAATAACAGGAAAGAATTATGAAAGTATTAGTAGTCGGTGGTTCAGGATTAATTGGTGGTGACGCGGCCTTGTATCTACACAGTCAGGGGCATAACGTGACTATTATGGCGCGAAAAAAACCGGTAGCGCCATCCCTTGCCGCACTTGATTTTTTAGCGGGAGATTATATCCATGATGACTTCAGTCAGGGGCAGTTACAGGGTTTTGATTGGCTGGTGTTTTCAGCAGCGGCAGATATTCGCAACTTACCCTACGATGGCTCAGTCACTGCTGAGGATTTTTATCGAGCGGCTAATGATGAGGCGGTGCCACGATTTTTTAAGTGGTCGCGCGATGCGGGTATTCAGTCAGCAGTTTACATTGGAACATTTTACCCGCAGGTGGCGCCGGAAAAAATTGGCGAGTGTCCCTATGTAACCTCTAGGCATCATACTGATGAGCGCGTTAGAGCTTTATCCACGGATAGCTTTAGGGTGTGCAGTTTGAATGCCCCGTTTGTGCTTGGTTATATTGAGGGGTTAGAGGTGCCGCATCTGGCCGCCATGGTGCAGTATGTGAAAGGTAATATCCCGGAGCTACCGTTGTTTTCACCGCGCGGTGGCACCAATCATATCAGTTCAAAAGCTATTGCTGTTGCGGTACTGAATGCCTTGAAACGCGGCGAATCCGGTAAGGCGTATTTGATTGGCGATGAAAACATTAGCTGGAAAGAGTATCTGGAAATGTGGTGTGCGGCGGCAGGTAACCCCTGTGAACTTGAGGTGAAAGATGATGATCATCCTATGCTGCCCAATGCCATTATGTTTGCCGGGGCCGGCGTAACAGTGAGTTATGAAATAGACGATAACACCCAGTCGGTACTGGATTATCCGCGCCAGCAAATCCGCACATTAATTAGCGAAGTGGTTGCGGCAAATAGTTAACCAATAATTATGTTATATCAACTAACGAGAAGGAGAGGATATGGGTGAGTTAACCGGCAAGGTGGCGTTAATTACTGGCGCCAGTCGAGGTATAGGGCGCGCTATAGCCTATCGATTTGCCGCTGAGGGTGCTGCTGTTATTGCAGTCGCTTCGTGTTTAGATCAGCATGGTGACTTGGAAGGTACGTTAGAGCAAACGGTGGCTGCTATTGTTGCGGCGGGAGGAAAGTCTGCAGCAATGGTTTGCGATTTAACCGATACCCAAGCGCGCTCCGATTTGCTGGCGCGGGCGAATGACTTATTTGGGCCTGTGACTATTTTGGTTAACAATGCGGCCGGTTCAAAAATGTTGCCGCCGAGTATGGTGACCACCAAGCAGCGTAATTTTATGTTTGATTTAAATGTCAATGTCCCTATTGAGTTAAGTCAGCAAGCGCTGGCAGGCATGAAGCAACAAGGACAAGGTTGGATCTTGAATATTAGCAGCCGCACGGCCGAGCAGCCGGAGCCTCCCTATCCTGATTCTCCCATGGCCGCTCATGCTATTGGTGCCTATGGCGCTACTAAAGCCGCGCTGAATCGCTATACCGAAGCCTTGGCACATGAATTAGCCAACGATAATATTTTTATTAATGCGATGGCGCCTAATAATATTGTGATGACGCCGGGAGCAGCATATATTCGTGATATTGCCGAGCGTCGGCCGGACATGGTGGAGCCGCTGGAAATGATGGCAGAAGCGGCTTTGGCTCTGTGTACCGGAGCGCATATAGGGCAAGTGGTTTATAGCCGAAATATTGTTCACCAAACCGGGCGCAAAGTAAAAAGTTTGGATGGCAACACGATAATCGGCGATGCATTGATGGCGGCAGAATTATAAAACCTTATCGGACTGGGGTGAGTCCTGAGTTAGTTACCTTCCTTGTCGTGTTCCAAACTGGCAAAGGTGGCAAAGAAAAGTTGTTTAGTGGCTGCTTTCGCCTGATTGACTTGCCGTTTACTCATCCCTTTGTTGATGGCATCGTGTACCAGCCATTGCGCCGCAACTAATAAGGCAATCAATAATTCTTTAGATAATGTTTCCCCGTGTTTTTCGGTGCACCACCGCTGCATTCGTTTTGCCGTTTTATTATAAGCATGTTGAATAACCTGTTGCGCGTAGGAATTAGGTAGCGCTGATTCAACAAATAAAAATTGTGCTACTTTGTGCTGTTGCAAAATCGCATCAATAGTAGTGTCACAGGCTTGTGCCAGCCATGCTTCATTACTGTAATCCAGATCCCAACCATTAAGTACATGTTCAATATGATCGTTAACCGCTGTTTGATAGAGCTTGTTGATAAGTGTTTCTTTATCGGTAAAGCAGCGGTAATAGGTGTCTCTGGAAATACCTGCCTTCTTACAGATATCGGAAACAGACACTGCATTCACTCCGCGCTCGCTGAATAAATCGATAGCAGCGCCGGTAATGTTGTTTTGTTGCTCACCCAGCCCCGGACGAATTTTTTTTGCAGCTTTAGCTGGGGGTTGTGAGCGTCTATTTGTTGTTGGTTTATTCATAGTTAAATCATGAGCTTAGATTTTATTGTGCGTTTTCAGTGGATTCTGTTAACCAATAATTCATTTTCATTACTTGACAATAAGCTGACATAGCTGTCAGATTAGCATGCCGGTCAAAAATGTCCATCTAAACATTGATTAAGGTATTGCAAGGTTTAATTCAGTATTAACTTGTGCATAGCCAAGGCTGCAGTATGACAACAATTAAAGGAGTTATTCCCAATGAATAGCCAAACAACACTATCCAGCATGCCCTCGTTATTGGATTGGGCTCCCGTTAATTCGCAGGGCGTTAATATTCGTCGTCGCGCTTATATTGCTTCCGGGATAATGATCCCTGGTGCTTTTTGTATCGCCTGGAGCTTAATTTTATTGGGCATCATTAATCCGATGCCTGCAGATAAATATGTTTCTATCAGTTTGTTTATTGGCTACTGGGCAGCACTATTTGCCTTTGTGGATAATAAAGGAGAACAGCGCACATGGACCGCCAAGTGGCATGAGTTTTTAGTCGTGTGGTTAATTACCAGTGGTGGTGCCCAGTTGGGTTGGGAGTTGCCAGCGGTATACATGAAAACTGCGTATCTTTATCCATTGGGAGCAGAGCTAAAACCGGATGAGTTATTGTTATGGCCCTGGTGGTTATATTCCGTTGCTGATACTCGTTATATGCGCCCGCATGAAGCACAGTTGGCGCATGAGGCATTACTAGCGCACAGTGGCTTCTTCGAAATTCTCGCGGCGTATTGGCTGTCGAAAGGTCGCCATTATAAAACTGCGTTGGGGATGGCTATTCTTGCCAACTGGGGCGCTTTTTATGGCAATACCTCAGTGATTTATTTAGGTGAAATTCTAGTAGATTTTAGAAATTTAGCGGATGGTAGCTGGGGTTTTTGGCTGAAATGGGTGGGCTTAAATTTACAGTGGTCGGTATTAAGCCCTGCTGCGGCGATAGGTGGTATTTGGTTATTGGTGCAACGGGTACGAGCAGAAACAGCCGCTGAAATAAATGGCAATGGTTAATCTTATTAGTAATAAGTGGTGAGTAAGTGAAGAATCAATATGCATTGGTCACTGGGGCGACTTCCGGGATTGGCCTGGAGTTTGCGAAACAGTTAGCAGCTCGAGGCTATAACATTATTGCCGTGGCGCGAAGGCAGCAGCAGTTACAAGCAGTGGTTGATGAATTGCCTGGTAGCAGTCATCAATATTGTGTGGCGGATTTAGGGCGAGCAGAAGGTGTTGAGGCTGTTGTTAAGTTGATGGCGGCACAGCATGTTCAGCTGTTGATCAATAACGCGGGCTACAGCGTGTTGGAGCCGTTTTATCAATCGGATTTATCGGTGCAGCAAGATATTCTCAATGTTAATTGTACGGCGGTAATGACCTTGGCGCATACATTTTTAAGGCAAGCGCAGACTGGTGATGCATTAATTAATTTAGCATCAGTGGTTTCTTATTTGCCGACTCCGGCTCAGCCTATGTACAGCGCCAGTAAGGCATTTATTTCTGCATTGTCAGAATGTTTATGGGATGAGCATAAGGGAAGAGGCGTTTATGTGATGGGTTTATGCCCCGGTGTGACGAAAACGGCGTTTATTTTACGCGCGACGGGTGGCGAGTCAGATGGTCAAACGTTGCCTGAGATGCTAATACAAACCACGGAACAGGTTGTTCAGGAAGCTTTAAGCGCTTTGGATAAGCGCAAGAAGTCGATCGTCATTACCGGCTGGGTTAATAGAATGATGATGCTAATGCCTCGTGTGTTAAGTCGACATCGACTGATAAAAGTGCTGTCGGTAATAGGCAACCCGGACAATGCGCTTTAAAAAAATTAGTTAACTGTGCTTAGTGTTTTCTACAAGTTTCCTCCGGGTTCATTACTAGTATTTTCTACCTTTTCCGGGGATATGTGTTTAAACTTGGGTCATCTAATAACTAATATCCGTTTTTTTGTTCAATGCTGAAACCTGCTTTCGTCCCTTCCATTGTATTATCTTGCTTGCTGATATTTTCTTCGGTCACATTCAGTAATGAGTGTGAGAGTGGGCTGCGCTTTGTTGCTTCTGCAATTAAACGGAGTGATGACTATCTGTTAGTGTTAGATCCTTTTGTGAGTGTTTTAGCAGCGCCTTCAAGTAGCGAGGTGTTATTTGTCGATAGCTGGGCATCGTCACTCGAAGCCTTAAAAACTAATCGCGCAGATTTGAGTTTTATTCCCCAGTCAATGCTCATGCGTACGCAGGAAAACCCGAAGCTTAGAGTTGTTGCTAATATTCCGGGTGTCGATGTGATGATTTACACTAAAAAGGATTCAAAGCTCGCAAGCATCGATCAGCTTACGGACAAAAAAGTTGCTGCGGTGTTAGATTCTACTGGTCAGTTGATGGGTGCCAATGCGCTTAAGAAGCTAGGAATATTAACTAATGTTGAATATTCCTCGTTAGTAAGTCCGATTGACTTATTCGTGGGTTTGTTTCAAAACCGATACGATGCCATTTTTATATCTAGCACGGCGTTCCACTCATTACAGATTTCTTTTCAACAGCGACTAAAGTCGATAGGAAAATTGGGTACGTCTTCAGGTCTTTACCTGTATGCAGGTGAGTGTGTTAATGACTCCCGGCTCGAGTTAATGAAACGCCGTTTATTAACGGATGATCCCGAACCAGGAATTAGTTATTTTTTGGCTCAGTTCGGTTTTGGTAAATTTGCACCCGTGTCGGAGGCAGAGTTGACAAGGGCTATTGCTGCAGCTAAAGATTTATCCTCTGCTAATTAAAATCTGCGTTATTACGCCCTATGTGTACCGTTAGTTATTTTTTAAATAATCGCGGAAGCATTTTTTATTTGATGCTATAGCGTCCGCCCAGCGTGTCGTTTCTGGCAGTTTATATTGTTTACAGCACGCCAGTACTACGTCAATAGCGGTCGCTAAACAAATGTTATTTCCTGCAGAAATATAGATGGGCAGCGTTTTGTCGCGACTGCACAGCGCCGCACCAATGGTTTGGCCTTTATCGATAAGCGGTTGCCAATCTCCCTTGCTACGTCCTACCGCATGATGTTTTCCGATCAGCCGGCTTTTACCAACGCCAATAGTCGGGAGGCCGGTTATAAGTCCTAAATGGCTGGCAATACCCAGTCGGCGAGGGTGAGCAATGCCCTGACCGTCACAGAGGATAATATTAGGTGATTGTTGTAATTTTTCCATGGCATCAAGGAGTGCGGGGCATTCACGAAAAGATAAATATCCTGGAATATAAGGCATTATCGTTGGCCGTTTGGCTATCTGGTATTCAACTATTTCCAGTTCCGGAAAAGTTAAAACCACCACTGCTGCCCGGGTGACGCCAAAATTATCTTCAAAACCGATATCAGTGCCGGCTACAAAACGCAGCTGATTCACATCATCGTGCAAACTAATCTTGGCTGCCAGTTCATTTTGGATGGCTTTAGCCTCGGTTAGGGTCACATCCCAAGAGTGCAATTGTTGTATTTTCATTTCTTATGTTGCCATTTATATCGGCTTACCATTTTCCTTAATGCTGTATTAAGAAAATATAATCTCTTTCTGAGAGTAGATTGGCTACTATGAGCGCTCATTAAAAATACACTATACAAGCGCTGTTAACAGGAAAATTAGCCATGAGTCAAAAAGTTAACCCTGCCGGAATTCCATTCACCGATGATGATGCCACTATCGAGGCAGCACTGTCTGAAGCCAGTGTCCCGACGTTGTTGTTGACCATGATTCATATGACTGGCGATGCCAGTATTTTGCAGGGAAGTTTAAGGCCCGCCGGTGTGTATTTAAATGAATTTCAGGGGTTTATGTCACCAGAGGATCAAACTGCTGTTCGGGCCCAGGCATTAGAAGTTATTAAAGCGTACCGTGATGGTGGCTGTCAGCTACCGCCACCACCGAGTAAAGCCACTATTCATGAAATGATGAAATTTTTGGTGGTAGAGGACGTTGCTGAAGAATACGTTCCGATGTTGTTGGAAGAGTTGGAGTTGGATGGCGAGGATCGGCGTGAAGTTAACATCAATGCAACAGTCGAGTGTAAGCAGCAATTTCCGGTAGTGGTTATTGGTGGAGGTATGTCAGGTGTATTGGCTGCAATTCGGCTAGAGGAGGCGGGTATCCCTTATACGGTTATTGAAAAAAACCCGGCGGTTGGCGGTACCTGGTATGAAAACACGTATCCCGGTGCGCGGGTCGATGTCGGTAACCATTTTTATTGCTACTCATTTGAACCGGGGCACGAGTGGAGTCAATTTTTTTCACGACAACCGGAATTGCAGACCTATTTTCAAAATTGCGCAGAAAAATACGGTGTGTTGAAGCATTTTCGATTTAATACCGAGGTAGTTTCAGCGCGTTATAGCGACAGTAGTCAGCGCTGGTCGATCACCATCCGGTTACAGGATGGCAGTACTGAAATGTTGGATGCGGCGGCGGTGATTAGTGCAGTAGGGCAGCTTAATCGACCCAATTTTCCTGATATTGCCGGCATGGATACGTTTGCGGGGCCGTCATTTCATTCTGCGCAGTGGCGTCATGATGTGGATTTAAGCGGTAAGAAAGTGGCAGTGCTTGGGAGCGGTGCCAGTGCGTTCCAGTTGGTGCCGGAGATAGCCAAAGACGTTGAGCATTTGACTGTGTTTCAACGAACGCCGCCCTGGATGTTTGAAAATCCCAGTTACCATGATGCAGTAGGCGAAGGAAAAAAATGGTGTCTAAAGCATTTGCCCTATTACGCACGCTGGTTTCGATTTTTAATTTTCTGGCCTGCTTGTGATGGCGCCTGGCCAACAATTACCGTTGACCCTGAATGGCCTAATCAGGACCGCTCTATCAATGAGATAAACGATATTATCCGCGATACGTTTACCCAATATATTGCCGCGCAGGTTGGTGATGATGAGGACTTATTGGCCAAGGTAATTCCCGACTATGCCCCGCTGGGGAAGCGAACGCTTCAGGACAATGGCAGTTGGCTGGCAGCTCTGAAGCGGGACAATGTAGACCTGGTTAACGAGGCAGTAGCTACGGTGAATGCACAGGGCCTGATTACCGAGAGCGGTGATCAATACGATGTCGATGTAATCATCTACGCCTCGGGTTTTAAAGGTAATCAGTTTTTGTGGCCAATGGAGATTACCGGCAAAAATGGTGTTTCTTTACAGCAGCAGTGGGGGGAAGACGCTGAGGCGTATCTCGGTATCACGGTGCCTAACTTCCCTAATTTCTTTTGTCTCTTTGGGCCAGGCACGAATTTGGCCTTCGGTGGCAGTTTGATCCAAAACTCAGAGTGCGAAATGCGCTATATCATGGGATGCTTGAAGGCGGTGCTGGAGTCGGGGAGTAGCTCGATTGAATGCAAGCAGTCGGTGTGCGATGACTATAATCGTCGCTTGCGAGAAATACACGCTACCATGGTGTGGGAGCATCCATCCATTAAGCGCAGTTTTTATCAGAACTCGAAAGGACATGCCACACTGCTGTCGCCATGGAAAATATTGGATTTCTGGCGCTGGACGCAGCAACCAGATTTGGCGGAGTTTGAAGTACGGTAGTTGGAACCTGAGTTGTGTGAAGGGTCGTTCCTTGTCTTGTTAGTCGCTCTCGTTCTTATCGTGAGATTCGTTTACAATGCCCAGCTTTTGTTCTGGGTTATTAGACGGAGAGTGCTGAGTGAGCTGCGACTACATCGCGTTGGCCAATCAAGGGGTACAGGGTTTAAGCGCCTATCAGGCGGGTAAGCCTATCGAAGAGTTGCAGCGCGAGCTGGGGCTTGAGCATATTGTAAAACTAGCCAGCAATGAAAATCCTCTGGGGCCCAGCGCCAAGGTGTTAGCTGCCATTGGAAAAGCAGCAGCTGATATTGTGCGTTACCCCGATAGCAATGGTTTTGAATTAAAAGCGGCGCTGGCAGATCGGCTGGCGGTGGCCAGTCAGCAAATTACGTTGGGCAATGGTTCCAATGATGTGCTGGACTTAATTGCCCGCGCGTATCTTGAACCTGGTAAATCAGCCGTCTTCTCCCAGCATGCTTTTGTCGTTTATCCATTGGCAGTAAAAGCCTGCGGTGCTCGTGCCATTGTCACTAAAGCCAAAGACTGGGGCCACGATTTAAATGCCATGGTGGATGCCATTGCAGATGATACCCGCGTAGTATTTATCGCCAATCCTAATAATCCGACCGGTACCCTGTTAAGTGAAGCTGCCATAGTAGACTTTTTGGATAAGGTACCGACTAACGTTATTGTGGTGTTGGATGAAGCTTATTTTGAATACACCAATAGTGCTGACGATGGCACCGATGGTATTGCGCTGCTCAAGTATTATCCCAATTTAGTGGTGACACGGACTTTTTCCAAAGCCTATGGCTTGGCAGCGTTAAGAGTGGGATACGCTGTGGCATCTGCAGAAATTACCGATGTGTTGAATCGTGTTAGAGCGCCTTTTAATGTAAATTCGCTGGCACTGGCTGCGGCAACAGCAGTGCTGGCCGATAGCGATTATCTGGAACGGGGTCGGCAGGTTAACCGCGAAGGTATGCAACAGCTGACTTCGGGTGTGAAGGCATTGGGTTTGCGCTTTATTCCATCGGCGGGCAATTTTCTGGCGGTAGAATTTAAAACAGACACTGGCAAGCTTTATCAGGATTTATTAAAACAAGGGGTGATTGTTCGCCCGGTGGGTGTTTATGAAATGCCTAATCACTTGCGGGTTTCGATTGGTTTGCAGCAAGAAAATGCAGCGTTTCTCTCCGCCTTGGAAAAAGTGTTATAGATGAAAATTCAACGGATCACAATTTTAGCGCTGGGCCTGATTGGTGGCTCACTAGCAAAAGCATTAAAAACACGTGGCTTTGATGGCGAAATTGTAGCTTGGGGGCGTCGTGAAGCGTCCTTGGCTAAAGGTTTAGAGTTGGGGTTAATTGATCGCTATAGCCTGGATTTAACTGAGGCTATAGCGGGTGCCGATGTGATCGTGGTAGCAACCCCTACGCTGATTGCAGCCGATATGATTAAGCAGCTGGCTCCATTAGTGAATGACCAGGTTATTATTACTGACGTTGCTAGTGTTAAAGGCAATTTGCTCACCGCAGCCAAGCAAGCGTTCGGAAAAGTCCCGGCTAATTTGGTATTGGGTCATCCGATTGCAGGTTCTGAAAAAAGTGGCGTTGAAGCAGCAAAAGCCGATTTGTATGTGAATCATCGGGTGATCCTTACCCCCACCGATGAAACCAATCCTCGAGCCTTGCAGGCGATTAAGGCGATGTGGGAATTAACCGGCGCTGAAGTGGTGGAGATGCCAGTGGCAGAGCATGATGAAGTGCTGGCCGCCACCAGTCACTTACCTCATGTGTTAGCTTACACTTTGGTAGATGCACTTGCCGGGAGTCCTGAGCAGCAAAATATTTTTCGCTTTGCGGCGGGAGGCTTTCGCGATTTTACCCGTATCGCTTCCAGTGACCCCACCATGTGGAAAGATATCGCTTTAGCTAATAGTGATGCAATTTTAAAGACGATAGATTTATTTTCAGCGCAGTTGTCGATATTGCGCAGTGCGATCGAAACTAAGGACAGCGAGAATATTATGGCGAGTTTTACCCGCGCGAAGTCTGCTCGGGATAAGTTTGCACTGATGTTGGAAAAACAAA
Organism: Oceanicoccus sp. KOV_DT_Chl; assembly: GCF_900120175.1. Taxonomy (NCBI): domain Bacteria; kingdom Pseudomonadati; phylum Pseudomonadota; class Gammaproteobacteria; order Cellvibrionales; family Spongiibacteraceae; genus Oceanicoccus; species Oceanicoccus sp. KOV_DT_Chl. Next base: position 57,658 of record NZ_FQLF01000002.1, on the reverse strand, counting down.
GTAAAGATGCAAGCGAGTAATTTATTTTTTACGAGAATGTCTCGAAAAATAGATAAGTTAACAGTAATAAGTGCGATTTAAATAGAGCCCAATAATGTCATCAGTTAAGCAGTTAGTTCTGGAGCCCATTTCACACGTTGACGGTGAAGTTGTTATTCCTGGATCGAAAAGTCTTTCTAATCGTGCCTTGTTACTGGCGGCTATGGCTGGCGGCCAAACCACAATTACTAACTTGCTCGACTCTGATGATATCCGGCATATGTTGCATGCGTTAAAGCAACTGGGTGTGAAGTACACATTATCTGCTGATCGCACGACGTGTGTAGTTAACGGCAAAGGTGGTGCTTTAGCTTCTGAGGGTGAGTATGAATTGTTTCTCGGCAATGCTGGCACTGCCATGCGGCCATTGACCGCAGCACTTTGTTTGTGTGCTGGTGGTCAGTTTACTTTGACAGGTGAACCGCGGATGTATGAGCGCCCGATAGGACATTTAGTTGATGCGCTAAATCCATTAGGTGCCAATGTCGAATATATTAAGGATCAGGGCTACCCGCCACTCAAGATTGTTGGGTCAGGTTTGCAGGGTGGGCAGATTGAAATTGATGGCAGTATCTCCAGTCAGTTTTTAACTGCGTTATTAATGTCTGCACCCTTGGCTCAGGGTGATATCACCATTACTGTAAAAGGAGAACTGGTTTCCAAACCCTATATCGATATTACGCTGGATTTAATGGCGAAATTTGGTATATCGGTAATGAATCAGGATTACAAGGTTTTCGCTATTAGTGGTAGCCAAAAGTATGTCTCGCCTGGAGAGGTGATGGTGGAAGGTGATGCGTCATCAGCCTCATATTTTTTAGCAGCTGCAGCGATTAAGGGCGGCACTGTAAGGGTTTACGGTGTTGGTAAAAATTCTGTGCAGGGCGATATCCGGTTTGCAGAAGTACTGGCGAAAATGGGTGCAGAGATTAATTATGGCGACAATTATATTGAGGCCAGTAAGGGTAGGTTGGATGGGGTTGATGTCGACCTGAATCATATTCCAGATGCGGCAATGACGATTGCTACGGTCGCGTTATTTGCCAATGGGCCAACCACCATCCGCAATATTTATAATTGGCGGGTGAAAGAAACCGACCGTTTGTCGGCGATGGCGACCGAGCTAAAAAAAGTGGGGGCTGAAGTCGTGGAAGGTGAAGATTTTATCACCATATCGCCGCCTGCCAGTATCGCGTCTGCCGCTATCGATACTTACGATGATCACCGTATAGCGATGTGTTTTTCTTTGGCAGCTATGGGTAAGGACGCTATCACAATTAATGATCCGGATTGTACTGCTAAAACATTCCCAACCTATTTCGAGTTGTTTAAGACGATATGTGTGTGAGTTTGAGTAGCCGCTTGGTGTTTATTAATGTGTAAGCTTGTTGGAATCCTTAGAGGTATTAAGTTGTGACGCAAACCCCAGTGATAACCGTTGATGGTCCTAGTGGTTCCGGCAAAGGCTCCCTTTGCCAAATGCTGGCGCGGGAATTGGGTTGGCATTTGCTGGATAGCGGTGCCCTGTATCGTATCGTCGGTCTGGCTGCGCAAAAAAACGGTGTCAGTTTTGACGATGACAGCGCCTTGGCGCAGCTGGCCGTGCAGTTGAATGTTGAGTTTAGACCGGGCAAGGCCGGTGAGCCTGCCGCAGTCATTCTGGATGATGAAGATATCAGTGATCAGGTGCGGGCAGAAACCACAGGTGCATTGGCTTCTAAAGTCGCTATCCATAATGGTGTTCGCGAAGCGTTGAAAGAACTTCAGCGCAGCTTTGCCAAGGCCCCCGGTTTGGTTGCTGACGGACGTGATATGGGGACGGTGATTTTCACCGAAGCTCCGTTGAAGATTTACCTCACCGCCTCCGCTGCAGAGCGCGCCGACCGGCGCTATAAGCAGTTGCTTGCCAAGGGCGAATCTGTTAACCTCGCGGCCCTTTTGGAGGACATCCAATTGCGTGATGAACGGGATATGAACCGTGCTGTTGCGCCGCTAAAGCCCGCCGATGATGCAATTATCATCGATAGTACGGCGATAGCGATTGAGGATGTTTTTCAGCAAGTGCTTGCCGAGGTTGTAGCAATTCGCTAGCCCTCGCTTAAGTGTTTGATTATAAAGGTTTAAACCTCCGTTCTCGGTGCACGTCCAGCCATTGCCGGGGATGGTTTTCTTAAAAATGGCCCATAGATGCTGGTTCTATGGAGGGTGATGAAGATCTGACGCTAGCCTGAGGCAGCCGGACTCGATCACTTGCTTCTATAAATAGGTATACATCATGAGCGAAAGTTTCGCGGATCTCTTTGAAGAAAGTTTATCAACTATTGATATGAAACCCGGTTCGATTGTCACCGGCGTGGTTATCGATATCGATAGTGATTGGATTACAGTTCACGCTGGTTTGAAATCAGAAGGCGTAATCTCCCGTAGCGAATTTGTTAATGAACGCGGTGAGCTGTCATTGGAAATTGGCGACGAAGTTCAGGTCGCGTTGGAAGCGGTTGAAGATGGTTGGGGTGCTACCAAACTGTCTCGCGAAAAAGCCAAGCGCGCAGAAGCCTGGAAAGTATTGGAAGCAGCTTACGCTGCTGAAGAAGCCATCATCGGTGTTATCAACGGTAAAGTTAAAGGTGGTTTCACCGTTGACGTTAACTCTATCCGTGCGTTCTTACCCGGTTCTTTGGTTGATGTGCGTCCAGTGCGTGAGACCACTCATCTGGAAGGTAAAGAGTTAGAATTCAAAGTTATCAAGCTAGACCAGAAGCGCAACAACGTGGTTGTTTCTCGCCGCGCGGTTATGGAAGATGCAAACAGTGCTGAGCGTGATGTGTTGTTGGCTACTCTGCAGGAAGGCCAGGCGGTTAAAGGTATCGTTAAGAACCTGACTGACTACGGTGCTTTCGTTGATTTAGGTGGTGTTGATGGCTTGTTGCACATCACTGATATGGCGTGGAAGCGTATTAAGCATCCTTCAGAAATCATCACTGTTGGTGATGAAATCGACGTTAAAATCCTTAAGTTTGACCGTGAGCGCAACCGCGTTTCGCTGGGTCTTAAGCAATTGGGTGAAGATCCATGGTTGTCAATCACTGGCCGCTACCCTGAAGGTGCCCGTGTTAAGGCGACTATCACTAACCTGACTGACTATGGTTGTTTCGCTGAAATTCAGGAAGGCGTTGAAGGTCTGGTACACGTTTCTGAAATGGATTGGACCAACAAAAACATCCACCCTTCTAAAGTCGTTAACCTAGGTGACGAAGTTGAAGTGATGATCCTGGATATCGATGAAGAACGTCGTCGTATTTCTTTGGGTATCAAGCAGTGTATGGAAAATCCATGGGATGCATTTGGTCGTCAGTTCAACAAGGGCGACAAGATCTCAGGTGCTATCAAGTCAATCACTGACTTCGGTATCTTCATCGGTCTGGATGGTGCTATCGATGGTTTGGTTCACTTGTCTGACATCTCCTGGAATGAAACCGGTGAAGAAGCGGTTCGTCAGTACAAGAAAGGTGACACCATTGAGACTGTTATCCTGTCTGTAGATCCTGAGCGTGAAAGAATTTCTTTAGGTATCAAGCAGTTAGATGCTGATCCATTCAATGATTACGTGACTGAAAACGATAAAAACAGCATCGTTAAGGGTGTGATCAAAGAAGTTGACGCTAAAGCAGCTGTTATTACTTTAGCTGAAGGCATCGAAGGTACTTTGAAGGCTTCAGAAATTAGCCGTGATAAGGTTGAAGATGCTCGCAACGCGCTGAAAGAAGGCGAAGAAGTGGAAGTTAAGATCATTACTGTTGATCGTAAAAACCGCACTATCGCACTGTCTATCAAAGCGAAAGACATGGCTGATGAGAAAGAAGCTATTAAGGCACATAAAGAGTCAACAGTTGAAGCAGCTGCTCCGGCCACAATTGGTGACTTGATCAAGGCCCAAATGGAGAATAAAGACTAAGCTTCGGCTTGGTCTTTGACCTCACTTTTTAGGCTAAGTTATTGATGGGGGTGAATTTTTCCCCCATTTTTAATTCGCGCATATCGTTATCCGGTGCTACTCTTGTCCTATATTGATTTCCATGGGATAGGTAACGGATAGTAGATATGACCAAATCTGAGTTAATTGAGCAGATTGCATCCAGACAAACACAGTTGTCATTAAAGGATGTGGAATTAGCTGTTAAGACCATTATCGAGCAAATGTCGCAGACTTTAGCTGCCGGTGAGCGGATTGAAATCCGTGGATTTGGTAGCTTTTCATTGCATTACCGTGAGCCACGACTTGGGCGTAATCCCAAGACGGGTGATACCGTGGAATTAAGTGGTAAATATGTTCCACACTTTAAGCCAGGTAAGGAAATGCGTGATCGTGTTAATGAAAGTTTGCAGGCGCAGGCGTGATTGGGTATCAATCGACTTAAGTTATTGGTTGATAAGACAATTTTAGAACGGTATGGTCTTTGGCTATGCCGTTTTTTTATGGCTGCTAAGCTGGGGTTTTATGGCCATAAGTGGGGAGGGTAATCGTGCAGTGGGTTAAGCGTTTATTGGTGTTGTTGCTGCTAGCCATCGTATTGGCATTCGGAGTGCTGTTCTCAATTCAGAATACCGATAAAACAGCGTTGGACTTGTTGGTTCTGCAGTTATCTCCGCGATCGGTGTCCTTATGGGTAATATTGTCGTTCGCCTTCGGTGGAGTGGTCGGCATGTTGATCAGTGTGGTGGCTTTGGCACAGCTGAAAGGGCGAGTACTGGTGCTTCAGCGCAAGGTGGAGCAGCAGGATAAGGAGTTGGTTAAGTTTCGTACTGGTGAGGCAAAGCCAGCTTTGCTGGGTCGGGGTGAAAAAAGCTAATCATGTTTGATCCTTGGCAATTACTGCTGGTGGTTTCTGCCATTGCTATAGGCTGGCTGCTGGGGCGTAAGCCGAAGATTGAGGCTAATGACGTGCCCGCTGTGCGACATCATCAATATTATAAAGGGCTGAACTTCTTATTAAATGATCAGCCTGATGGGGCGTTGGATACCTTCATCGAGGCCCTTGAAGTGAATAGTGAAACGCTGGAAACCCATATCGCGATAGGAAATCTGATGCGCCGTAAGGGCGAGGTTGAACGGGCTATTCGGATTCATCAAAACTTACTATCGCGTCCGAGCTTATCCCGAGTGCATCTGCATCAAGCACATTTAGAATTAGCAAGAGATTTTATTAGCGCAGGCCTTTGGGATCGGGCGGAGGGTTTATTGCTGGATTTAATAAAAGATGCGCCAGAGCTAAAAGCGGTGGCCATGCGCCACTTATTGGAAATTTATCAGGATGAAAAGGAGTGGCAGCAGGCCATTGATACTGCCAAGCAGTTATTGCCCAAGCGATACCTCTTAAAGGCTTCACCGCCAGTGGATGCTAGTATCAACGATGCTTTAGCCCATTACTGTTGTGAGTTAGCGGAGTTGGCGCTGCAAAAAAAGGATTTCCATTCTACACGTAATTATCTGAAACAGGCCTTGTCTTATGACAGGTCTTGCGTCAGAGCTTCGCTGTTGGCTGCAGAGGTAGAGTATCGCACGGGCCACCTTCCTAAAGCGATACAAAATCTGCGCAAGGTGTGGGGCCAGGATCCGGTATTTATCCCAGAGACAGTCCCTTTGCTTAAGGCTTGTTATCAAAAACTCGATGACGATCAGGCCTTTCAAAATGATTTAAAGCAAGCACTGGATATCTGCCCATCGGTCACCACTTTATTAGCGTTAGTAGAATTAATCAAATCAAAACAAGGTGACCTTGCAGCGACTGAATTTTTAGGCAAAGCCTTGGCAGAGAGGCCTTCATTACGTGGTCTGGCTAAGTTTGTAGAATTGCATATTGATAATAGCGGTGGACGTGCCAGGGAAAATTTCAGTATTCTGCAGCTACTCATTGAGCAATTGCTCGAAGCCAAACCACAATATCAGTGTCAACACTGTGGTTTTGCTGGCAAGCATTTACACTGGCTCTGCCCTGGCTGCAAACATTGGGGGCAGGTCAAAGCCATTCGCGGTGCAGAGGGTGATTGATTAATCCGGTTAGCAACTTCACTGCGTTAAAAATTCCTTTATACATTAGTTATGAAAATATTATGACAAAAAAAACCATTGCATCTCCTGTTATTGTGGCTATGGATTATTCAGATTTAGCATCTGTAGAAGCGATTGCTGAACAACTGGATCCAGCCAGCTGCAGGTTAAAAGTAGGCAAGGAGCTATTTACGTATTGTGGTCCTGAAGTCGTTCGTTTATTACAGGATAAAGGCTTCGAGATTTTTCTCGATTTGAAATTTCATGATATCCCTAACACTGTAGCAGGGGCGGTTAAGGCGGCAGCTGATTTGGGGGTGTGGATGGTCAATGTACATGCCTCCGGTGGTGCCAGAATGATGACGGCAGCGCGAGAAGCGTTAGCAAACTACCAACAAGCGCCATCACTGATTGCTGTGACCGTGTTAACCAGTATGGAGCAGCAGGATTTACAGGCTATTGGTCTGGATTGTACGCCACTGGATCAAGTACAACGTTTGGCGCAGCTGACCAAGGCGTGTGGTTTGGATGGCGTTGTCTGTTCAGCGCAGGAGGCACCTGTATTACGCGCACAATTAGGTGCAGATTTTCAGTTGGTGACTCCTGGTATTCGCCCAGCCAATGCTGAGCAGGGCGATCAGCGTCGTATAGCTACTCCGGCATGGGCTATGGAACATGGCAGTAGTTCTTTGGTCATCGGCCGTCCCATTACTCAAGCTGCGGACCCTTTACAGGCGCTGGCAGCAATCAATAGTGAGCTAGGTGTATAACCGGGCGGAAATTATCTTCCTTAGGGTTGCTTAATAAATGATCCGTGGTAGTATTTCTGCTCGGGTACAAGCCCGTGTTTAATGGATTAAGACTGCTCATGTCGAGCAACTGTTACTAAAACAAGGAGCGTTATCATGCGTACATTTCGTCTTTTATTTTTATCCCTTTGCTTAAGCTTTTTATCCCCATCATTACTGTTTGCTGAAGAATCGGCAATGGTTAATATCAATACCGCCGATGTGTCCCAGCTGACTAGCCTGATTGGAGTGGGGCAAAGTAAAGCAGAAGCGATAGTTGCTTATCGTGAGACTTATGGTGAGTTTCAAGCGGTTGATGAGCTGGTCGCTGTTAAAGGCATCGGTGAGTCTTTATTAAGCAAAAATCGCAACAGAATCGTCGTCAATAACGATAAAGTTGTAGTGAACTAAGCCCTCATTCAGTGTCCTTTTTAGTGGCTGGCTAGTTGCTAGCCACTTTATTTTGCAGCACTCTTCTTCATCCCTCAGCCGTTGTTTAAATGTCAAAACCCCACCTATTTGTGTGAGCGCGCCATTCTCTGCTTATGCTAAGCTAGCTGCCATATTTACTGATAAACCAATTTTATAGGACTTGGCTGTGGCAATTATTGATGTTTTTAATGGCGATGCAGATGGTATCTGCGCTTTAACTCAAATTAGAAATGCGCAACCAGCTGATAGTGTGCTGGTAACGGGTGTAAAACGTGATATTCAATTGCTCGATAAAATCGATCCGCAAGCTGGCGATAAAATCACGGTGTTGGATATCTCGCTGGATAAAAATCGACAGGGATTAATCAAGGCGCTAGATGCTGGTGCCGAAGTGTTTTACTCAGACCACCATTTTGCTGGTGATATTCCTCAAAGCGACCGGCTCACTGCCATTATTAATACCGCTCCGGATGTTTGTACCAGTATTTTGGTGAACAAGCATTTAAACGGTCAGTTCGTTGAGTGGGCGATAACCGGAGCTTTTGGAGATAATTTAAAAAATAGTGCCCAGGCTTTAGCTAAACCGTTGAATTTATCTGAGCAACAATTGAGTAGTTTGGAAAATTTAGGCATTTATATTAATTACAATGGTTATGGCTCCAATCTCGAAGATCTGCATTTTACTCCCGAGGATTTATATCGACAGGTCAGCCCTTTTGTTAGTCCTTTCGATTTTATTAATGAGGGGCGTGAAAGTTTTGAAAAATTGGAGAATGGTTATCAATCTGATATGGCATCAGCGGCAAATTTACAGGCTGAATTTTCTAACGCCTCCGTCGCTGCCTATATTCTGCCGGATGCGCCGTGGGCGCGACGGGTGAGTGGCGTTTACAGTAATGACCTGGCCAACGGTACGCCTGGCAGAGCGCATGCTGTTTTAACCGTAAAGGCTAATGGAAATTATTTAATTAGCGTCCGTGCTCCGCTGGAAAATAAAGTCGGTGCCGACGAATTATGCCGCAGTTTCGCTACTGGCGGTGGCCGTGCTGCCGCTGCAGGTGTAAATGATTTACCTGCCGATCAGCTCAGTGAATTTATTCGTCGCTTTAGTGAGTTTTATGGTTAATAATCGCCAGCAATATGTTGAGATAAATAATAAAAGTTAGTTCCAGATAAGGTAACGCTAAAATAGTGATTATGGCATTTACTCCCGAGGCACTCCTAACGATAGCCGTCATTGCGCTGTGTTTTGGTATGCTTATTTTTTCTCGCTATCCTGCCGATGCTATTTTGGTCGGTGGTGTTGCTTTATTAACCTTGCTTGGCGTGTTAACCGCTGACGAGGCCCTGATAGGCATGTCCAATGAAGGGATGGCAACTGTAGCTGTTTTATTTGTCGTAGCTAGGGGCTTGGCTCAAACCGGTGTGGTCGATTGGGTATCACAGCGCATGTTGGGCCGTCCTAAAAATACTGCCTCCGCACAGCTGCGTTTAATGCTACCTGTCGCGACTATGAGTACCATTCTGAACAATACACCGGTAGTCGCCATGATGGTGCCAGCGGTAACGGACTGGGCCAAACGCAATAACTTGTCGGTGTCGCAGTTAATGATCCCTTTGAGTTATGCCGCCATTATTGGGGGTACTTGTACGCTGGTAGGAACCAGCACTAACCTGGTGATTAATGGCATGTTGAAAAGCCATGGCCATGAGGTTGGTTTGGCAATGTTTGAATTAGCCTGGGTTGGGTTGCCTTGTGTCCTTGTGGTGGTGCTATTTACAATAGGCTTCAGTCGTTGGTTATTGCCGCACCGTAATAAAGGTGAGCAAAAAGTATTTGAAGATGCTCGTCAATACATTGTTGAAATGGAAGTTGAACAAAATAGTTCTTTAGATCGTAAAACGATAGAGCAGGCCGGCTTGCGTCAGTTGCCGGGTATGTATTTAGTAGAAATTAATCGCAATGGACGTTTACTGTCAGCGGTATCGCCACAAGAAATGTTGTTGGCTGGTGATCACCTGATTTTTGCCGGGGATGTGCGCTCGGTAGTGGATTTGAAAAATATCCACGGCCTGAAGGTAGCTGAAAAGCAAGTGTTTAAATTAGGGGATCCCGCTCATTCCCGGTGTTTAGTTGAAGTAGTCATTTCGCGGAATTTCCCCCAGCTTGGGAAGACTGTTAGAGATATGCGTTTTCGCAATAATTACAGTGCTGCGATTATTGCTGTAGCACGAGATGGTGAGCGTATAAAAACCAAGATCGGTGATATCTATCTGCGCCCCGGTGACACCTTGTTGTTGGAAACCAATGATCAGTTTGTAAGTCAGCAGCGTTATAGCAAAAACTTTTTATTGGTCAGTGAGATCGAGAACTCAAGGCCTGTTAGGCACGAGCAGCGCAATTTGGCTGCGGGCATTATGGTAGTGATGGTGCTTGCGGTAACGCTGGGTTGGTTGTCGATGTTTAAAGCGGCGATGCTGGCTGCAGGGGTAATGTTAATAACCCGTTGTATCAAAGTGCAGGACGCTCGAGAAAGTGTTAATTGGCAGGTAGTGTTAGTTATCGCGGCCTCCATCTCGCTCGGTGGGGCATTGGAAAAAACCGGTGCCGCTACGGTGATAGCAGAGGCGATGGTGAGTTTGGCGGGGAACTCTCCAGGTGCAGTGTTGACGGCGGTGTTTGTGATGACGGCACTTTTTTCTGCAGTGATTTCGAATCTGGCGGCGGCGGTACTGGTTTTCCCCATTGCTGTGGCTGCTAGTCAGCAATTGAACGTAGACTTATTACCGTTTGCGATAACCTTGATGTTGGCGGCATCTGCTTGTTTTGCTACTCCGATTGGCTACCAAACTAATCTGATGGTTTATGGTCCCGGAAACTACCGGTTTACCGATTTTATTAAGATCGGGCTGCCATTGACGGTCCTCGTAGGCATAACAACCGTGTTGATCGTACCGATAGTGTGGCCTTTTTAGCTGAATTGTTATAACTTTCAGTTACGTTAAAAGCGTTTTAAGAAGAATTAAATTTGCGCTGTTGGTATTTATACGGATGCAGAGTGTAGCTACAGCGGCTATTATTTGAGTTGTAAGTGAAGAAACTAGTATAGATTTTATCGTTGGAAATAGGGCTGATTAGAGCAAACCCCTCAACGAAGGAGTTAGAGATGAAATTATTACAATTATCGCTGTTGTTGCTATTAATACCATTAGCGCTGCAATCACAAGCTATACAGCAGCCCACAGATTCCATAGTTGAGCTGCTTAAGCCGCAACCCGCTTGCCACTTGGCTGAGGCGCGTAAGACAGAATATTGTCAAAACGTCATGTTTCCGCCCGTTCCATTTCGCTAAACAAAGCCATTAAAACTACCAAGGCCGCAATAAGCGGCCTTTTTTGTGGCTGTTGGATAATTATTGGGCAATAAAAAAGGGCTGCCAGAGGCAGCCCTTTAAAATATGGCTCCGGATGTTGGGATCGAACCAACGACCAATTGATTAACAGTCAACTGCTCTACCGCTGAGCTAATCCGGAATTGTCGTCACTTGCGTTAACGAGGCGCGAATATTAAAGCTCTGATCTTTAGTCGTCAATAGTTTTGCGCGCTAAGGCTATGAATTTTTTGGTAAAAGCGGTAATTGATGCTTATTTGTACGATGCAAAATATAAGGGGTTGGAGCTATGGGGGAGGGCTGTAGTAAACTGCTGCCTTTTGCTCGGAAGCGGTTCATGTCCAAACCTTTTAAAGTGGTATCCAAATTCGCGCCTGCAGGCGATCAGCCAACGGCTATTGCCGGATTGCTGGAGGGAGTTAAGGCTGGGCTGCATTCTCAGACATTGTTAGGGGTAACCGGCTCCGGAAAGACCTTTACCATTGCCAATGTTATCGAGGGAATTCAGCGACCGACCATCGTGATGGCGCCGAACAAAACTCTGGCAGCGCAGCTTTACGGTGAGTTCAAAGATTTTTTCCCCGGTAACGCCGTAGAGTATTTTGTCTCCTACTACGATTACTACCAGCCCGAGGCCTATGTGCCTGCTTCAGATACGTTTATCGATAAAGACTCATCCGTCAATGAGCATATTGAACAAATGCGGTTATCGGCAACCAAGGCATTAATGGAGCGAGAGGATACTATTGTGGTGGCAACGGTGTCCGCTATTTATGGTTTGGGGGATCCAGGACAGTATCTAAAAATGATGATGCATCTGGATCGTGGCGATATGGTGGATCAGCGCTATATTTTACGCCGTCTGGCAGAGTTGCAATACAAGCGCAATGATATCGATTTCGCCCGCGGCACCTATCGCGTTCGTGGTGATGTGATTGATGTTTTTCCCGCGGACTCCGAAAAAGAAGCGGTGCGAATTGAATTGTTCGATGAAGAAATTGATAACTTATCAATTTTTGACCCGTTAACGGGCGAGGTTTTTCGCCGAGTGCCAAGGGTGTCAATTTATCCTAAAAGCCATTATGTCACCTCACGTGATACGTTATTGGGTGCATTGGATCATATCGAGGATGAGTTGCGAGAGCGTCTTAGCCAGTTTCGTGATAATAATAAGCTGGTAGAAGCCCAGCGCTTGGAGCAGCGTACTCGCTATGATTTGGAAATGATTCGCGAGCTTGGTTATTGCACCGGCATTGAAAATTACTCCCGTTATCTTTCCGGTCGTGCCACTGGCGAGGCACCACCCACATTATTTGATTATTTACCTGAAAATGCGTTAGTTGTCATTGATGAGTCTCATGTGGGAGTGCCGCAAATAGGTGGCATGTACAAAGGCGATCGCTCTCGTAAAGAAACCTTGGTGGAATATGGTTTCCGCTTACCTTCAGCGTTAGATAACCGGCCTTTGAGATTTGATGAGTGGGAACAGTTGGTGCCGCAGCTCATCTTTGTATCAGCAACGCCAGGAAAGTATGAAGCAGAAAACGCGGCTCGTGTAGTGGAGCAGGTGGTGCGGCCTACGGGTTTGATCGACCCCGAAATAGAAGTTCGTCCCGCGACTACGCAGGTAGACGATTTACTGTCGGAAATTCATTTGCGGGTAGCACTGGAGGAGCGAGTATTAGTAACCACCTTAACCAAGCGGATGGCTGAGGATTTAACTGATTATTTAAGTGAGCACGGCGTTCGGGTACGTTATCTTCATTCCGATATCGATACCGTTGAGAGAGTAGAAATAATCCGTGACTTACGTTTAGGTGAATTTGATGTGTTGGTTGGTATTAACCTGCTGCGCGAAGGCTTGGATATGCCAGAAGTTTCTCTGGTCGCAATCCTTGATGCAGATAAAGAAGGTTTTTTACGTTCCGATCGATCGTTGATACAAACCATCGGCAGGGCGGCGCGCAACCTGAATGGTAAAGCCATTTTATATGCGGATAAAATGACCGGTTCGATGCAGCGGGCAATAGATGAAACCAGTCGTCGCCGGGAAAAGCAAATAATCCATAATGAAAAACACGGAATCGTACCGCAGGGTGTGAAAAAAGATATAGCCGATATTATGGAGGGCGCCAGAACGCCAGGTAAGCGCTTTGTCCGAGATGCCAAAGGCAAGTTAGTGGCTGAGACTCCGGCGGATTACCAGGTTGAAGCTGCCAAGTTAACACCCAAGCAGCTGGCTAAGGAAATTAAGCGATTGGAAGAAAAAATGTTCCAGCACGCGAAAAACCTGGAGTTTGAGGAAGCGGCCAGTACCCGTGATCGCCTATCGGGATTAAAGCAGCAGGCTTTTTTATAGGGTAATTAGTGTGCACTAAGGCTGGAGTAGGCGTTTCACAGTTAACATTTTCTGGACATTAATAGGTGCGGGCATTGGTCGCCATAAAGCATAAATGACAAATAGGGTGTAATGGTAATAATACTTGGGCTAAGTACCCTAATAGAGTTGAACAAGCCACCTGATCTCTTTATAATCGCGCCCCTTGCTCAATGTTGAACAGTTTATACAACCGTAGCTCAGTTGGTTAGAGCACCACCTTGACATGGTGGGGGTCGGTGGTTCGAATCCACTCGGTTGTACCAATTAAAAAAAGGCTCACCCTCAAGGGTGGGCCTTTTTTTAATTGGCTGATACAGCGGTGAGATGGCCACAGCATTCGCGTTGCTCACGGGCCACACTGACCACCTGTTCGACAAAATGCGAAAGCATTTTGGACAAGGAGCAGAGCGACGCTGGCCAAAGCGCTTAGGCTTTCATTATCAATCCACGCTTGGCCTTAAGATAGCGCTCAACTGGTACAGGCTCACCCACAGGGGGGCTTTTTTAATACTTGCAAACAAAAATATAGTCACCTAGTATCGGCGTGAGTTAGCTATTTATTTCGCTGGGCAGCCTCTGGTGGTAATGAATACGGTTATGCTTTTTTATAAATTTTCTGGTTAACGCCTCGCAGGCTTTCAGGATGGAAGCGAATCTATTTCACATCTTGGCTTTTTTGGAAGGGCGAGACTTTTAGGTCGTCAGTAAAGGATAAAATTTTGCTAAAAAACTGTAGTCGAATGCCCTGTCATCCATTTATTATTTCCGCAGATTTTTATTTTTTTATAAAAGTGCTTAATAAATCAGTTGCTATAAATCCTAGTGATTTATACCTTTTTTACTTGGTTTATTTAAAGATAATTTAATACTTCATGTTTTAAGGGAGAGTAAAAATGACAATAAACAATCGCGTTACTTTGGCCATTGTTGCAGTAGCTGCCATACTTTCAGCTTGTTCAATGCCTGCAGCCTTGCAGACAGGTGCAGATGCAGAAGTTTCATACGATGGCTTAACCAAAGTTGATCACACTGTGTTGGACGATGTGTGGATGCGGGCGGATGCAGATTTATCACAATATGACCAAGTTATATTTCAAACGGCAGAGGTTAGCTATAAACCAGTGAGGTCGGTTTCTTCAATTCGAAGCGATCAAAGCGAATTCCCAATGGATGATAAGCAAAAAGAACGTTTCCTTTCTATAGCGACAGAATCCTTTACTTCAGGGTTAGCCAAGAGTGAAAAGTTTACTGTGGCTTCTGCGGCAGGCCCTAATGTATTGCTGATTAAAAGTAAATTGCAGGACGTTGTTTCGAATGTGCCACCAAGAAGTGTTGGGCGTACGGAGATATTTGTGTCGGAAGTAGGCTCTGCAACTTTGGTGCTGGAGCTGTACGATTCTCAATCAGGCACCATTTTGGCGCGAGCGATTGATAAAGGTAAAGCGGAAGGTCCGCAAAACCTGATGCGGGCGAATTCAATTACCAGTTGGCGAGAAGTTAAGCAGATGACAGATAGCTGGGCAGCCAAGTTGCGCCGTAGTTTGGATAGTTTGATGCTGCCAAATAAGTAATACTGCTTTTTAAAAATGTTCTCTGTGAACTGTATTGAGCAGTGCCTCAAAGGTTTTTATTCCTAAATTTACGGCTGCGGTAATAAGGTTTTGTGTGGATAAAATTGCCAACTATAGTGTTGCGTTCAGATTTTTCAAGAGCAGCGGTTTTCAGCATATATTGAAGTTTGTATTATTGCTAACTGGGTGTGGTGTTGTTCAGGCGCAGTCAATGCCGGAAGTAAATTTTATCACGCGTACCCAGGATGACTTGGCCGCAAGTCAAATAAATTTTACCCGATCTGAATCGAATCTCCCTTTTATGCCACTGGCTTATTTAGGTGCAAAAACCTATGCCAATGCTCGTGTTGCTGCGGGGCGTGGTGATGCTTTCGAATATGATGCGCAAACTATTTCGCAGGCAGCGGGTATCCCTTTTTTTATTGGCAGCCAGGATATGCTGGTGGTGGGGGAATACTTATCCCGTACTGATTTTGATTTAAAGGGCGATGCGTTAGATGATTTTTCTGTTAATTCCGCGGGCCTGCCAATCGGCTGGTTAAGGCAAATGGATATAGACTGGCAGCTTGCCGCGTTTGTTATGCCGCTGTATCACTCCAGTACTCTTGAAAATGGGGAAGATAACTGGCAATTCATGGGTGGCGTATTCACTCGCTATGTTCAAAGTGAGCAGCTGTGGTGGGTTTTTGGTTTTTATGTGGATAACGCTCCTTCGGGGGATTTATATCTTCCTTATATAGGGGCCTCATGGGAAATCAATGAACAATGGACGGTCGCAGCTATGATGCCTTGGCCTGCGATTAGTTATGCACCCAATGAGAATTGGGCATTGCGCATTGGTGCTTCACCCTCTGGGGCATCCTGGTCAATTGATAGTAGGGGAGGGAGTGTAGCGACAAATCTGGATGCCTGGGATTTTGGGGTGGGTGTGATGCATCATTTAGCAACGGGATTTTGGCTAGAATTTGAAGCAGGTATCGGAGGGCTTCGTGGATTGCGCTTATCGGGATCTCATATTGAATCCATAGAGACCGATGTCGGTTCCAGTGCCTTTGTTGGAATAAATCTTAGCTTTAGGCCGCAAGCGCAGCGTTAAAATTTACCTGAGTAAATTACTTCTGACTACCGAATAAGTGTCCTGTGTGTTGGTCTCATTTTTTATCTTCTCCTCCATTCGTTAATTTTTCAGGGTCGAGCAGTTGGGTTAATTCCTCTCGGCTTAGTTCGGTATTTTCTTCAGCCACATCAATAATAGGTCGCTTTTCGGCATAGGCTTGCTTGGCTATCTTAGCTGCTTGCGCATAACCAATTATCGGGTTGAGTGCAGTGACTAATATAGGATTACGAGTGAGTGCATCTGTTAGTTTGTCGGCGTTTACGGTGAAACTGGCAATGACGTTGTCAGCCATTAATACGCTGACGTTACTGAGTATTTCAATGGATGATAATAAATTAGACGCAACCAGCGGCAGCATGACGTTTAGTTCAAAATTGCCTGATTGCCCAGCGACAGTAATGGCTGCATCGTTACCAATAACTTGGGCGCCGACCATGGCCGCGGCTTCAGGAATTACCGGGTTGACCTTGCCCGGCATAATGGATGAGCCGGGTTGAAGTGCTTGTAATTCAATTTCTCCCAGCCCGGCTAAGGGGCCAGAATTCATCCAGCGTAAATCATTGGCGATTTTGATGATGGATACCGCGGTGGTTTTGAGTTGACCGGAAACTGCGACGGCGATGTCCTGGGAGCCGATATGCGTAAAAAAATTGCTTGCTGGAGTAAAGTCTAGCTCGGTCAATTGGCTTAAGTGTTGGCTAAAGATTTCGGCGAATTGCGGGTGTGTGTTTATTCCTGTTCCGACCGCAGTCCCGCCTTGGGCGAGAGATTGAAGGTCTGGTTGTAAGGCGTGTAGGCGGTTGATGTTGAGTTGTATTTGATCGGCCCAGGCTAACAGACTCTGGCTTAAACGCACCGGCATTGCATCCATCAGGTGAGTACGTCCGGTTTTAATATGATGGCCAACGGTGTCGGCTTTTCCGCGAATAGTATGGGATAAATGATCTAAGGCTGGTATCAAATCATTCTCCAGTGCGAGTGCCGCGCTGACATGAATAGCGGTTGGAATGACGTCATTGCTGCTTTGGCTGCAATTGATGTGGTCATTGGCGTCAACTTGCTCGCCATAGATTTTAGTGGCAAGGGTGGCCAGCACTTCGTTTGCATTCATATTGGAGCTGGTGCCGGAGCCGGTTTGAAATATATCGACAGGGAAGTGCTTCATTAACTCCGGATCATTCATTAATGTTTCAGTTGCTTGAGAAATAGCGTCAGCCATGGTGGCTGGTATTGATCCTAGCTGTTGGTTGGTGCGTGCAGCAGCTAATTTGATCAGTAACAGTGCGCGAATAAAATTTTCCGGTAGGGTCTGGCCGCTGATGGGGAAGTTGTTGATGGCCCGTTGGGTCTGCGCGGCATAAAGGGCGTTTTTGTCAATTTCGATTTCGCCCAGGCTGTCATGTTCGGTGCGGGTGCTTTTCATCAAGTTTCACCTTAATCAAGATAGAAAATGTTTGTGGTATGGCAAAGGAGGCACTATTTTTGCTGCTCATAAGCCAGAGCCAACGTTACGTTAATCGTTGTGTATTAGTCTAGCCAGCTATCAGCGTAGCTTTATAGCGGACGCTGCTCACTTTCGTTGGTGCATATGAATAGCCGCACTGTATAGAGGCTGGGAAATGTATTAAATTTAATTAAATTACATTTTAGGCTTGATTTTACACCGGTATTTTGGATAATGGCGTAACTTAATTAAATTCTGTTTATCCTTTAAGGGTTGGCAGAGTCTGAAAGAGTGTCTCGGAGGACTTCCCTGTCGTCCTCTTTTTATCCGGATTTCGGAACGCCCCCATATTATTTGGGGGCATTTTTTTTCTCGGCTATGATTAAATACTAGAGACTAGAGACTAGAGACTAGAGACTAGAGACTAGAGACTAGAGACTAGAGGCTAGAAGGCAAGTTGTTGCAGAGCGTTTCAAATATCAATATCCCCTAAAGGTTATTATTAAATGGTTGATTCAAAGTTTACGGCTCCTCTCCACGCAAAATTAGCTGAAGTGACTGAACGGGTCATTGAGCGTAGCCGGGAGAGCCGTAAAGATTACTTAAGCAAAATTTCCACGGCGCGCCAACAGGGTGTTACCCGTGCTCGTTTATCCTGTGGCAATCTTGC
Source organism: Oceanicoccus sp. KOV_DT_Chl (assembly GCF_900120175.1). Lineage (NCBI taxonomy): Bacteria > Pseudomonadati > Pseudomonadota > Gammaproteobacteria > Cellvibrionales > Spongiibacteraceae > Oceanicoccus > Oceanicoccus sp. KOV_DT_Chl. The sequence goes on along the minus strand of NZ_FQLF01000002.1, from coordinate 39,776 downwards.
TCATGCCTATGCCGCCTCTGACCAGCAGGACAAATCAGTGCTAGCTGTAGATCGCTCAGCCAATCTGGCGATTGTTACTTCCTATAACGATATGTTGTCGGCCCATCAACCGTTCCATGAGTACCCCGAAATTATTAAACAGGCCGCTCGCGATGCCGGTGCCGTAGCACAGGTTGCCGGTGGTGTTCCGGCAATGTGTGATGGCGTAACCCAGGGTAGGGATGGTATGGAGTTATCGCTGTTCAGTCGCGATTTGATTGCAATGGCGACGGGAGTTGCCTTGTCACACGATATGTTTGATGGGGTAATCTGTCTGGGTGTTTGTGACAAAATAGTACCGGGTTTGTTGATCGGCGCATTGGCGTTTGGTCATCTGCCGACAGTATTTGTCCCCGCGGGGCCAATGCTTACTGGCTTGTCTAACTCTGAGAAGGTCAGGGTGCGGCAGTTGTACGCGGAAGGTAAAGTTGGCCGTAAAGAATTATTGGAAGCAGAAAGTCAGTCCTACCACAGTGCGGGTACCTGTACATTTTATGGTACGGCGAACAGCAATCAGATGTTGATGGAAATCATGGGGCTGCATTTACCCGGTAGCTCTTTTGTTAATCCTGGTACTGCATTACGTGAGCAATTAACTCGCGCCGCGGTTAAGCAGTTGGCTGATATTACGGCATTGTCTGCAAACTATACGCCGTTGGGTGAGATTATTGATGAGCGCACTTTAATTAACGGCATAGTTGGCCTGTTAGCCACAGGCGGCTCGACTAATCATGCTATTCATATTATTGCTATTGCTCGTGCTGCTGGTGTCATTATTAATTGGCAAGATATGGCCGACCTCTCTGAAGTGGTGCCACTGTTATGCCGTATATATCCTAATGGTCAGGCCGATGTGAATCACTTTCAAGCGGCGGGGGGCATGTCATTACTGATTCGTGAATTATTGTCCGCTGGGTTGTTGCATAATGAGGTGAAAACAATTTTAGGTGAAGGCGGTTTGGCCCGTTACTGTGATGAGCCTTTTCTCAAAGAAGCACAGCGAGGTGGCGGCTCGACGATTGATTGGCGTGATGGGCCTGTGGCGAGTTTAGACGAAGATGTGCTTGGCAGTTGTGCCAAGCCCTTTAGTGTCGAGGGCGGGTTGAAATTGTTGAAAGGTAATTTAGGGCGTTCCGTTATTAAAGTCTCTGCGGTTAAGCCTGAACATCGAGTGGTTAAAGCGCCGGCAATTATTTTTGAGCATCAGGATGAAATTAAAGTTAAATTTGAGGCTGGGGAGCTAGAAAAAGATTTTGTCGCGGTAGTCCGCTTTCAAGGTCCCAAAGCGAATGGCATGCCAGAGCTGCATAAATTAACGCCGGTGCTGGGAATATTGCAGGACCGGGGATTTAAAGTTGCGCTAGTGACCGATGGCCGTATGTCGGGTGCATCAGGTAAAGTACCTGCCGCTATTCATCTTTCTCCAGAGGCATTAGATCAAGGTCCGATAGCAAAATTGCGCGAAGGCGATATGATTGAACTGGATGCTGAAAAAAGCGTGTTACAAGTGATTGGCGATGATTTTTTGTCAAGAGAAGGCGTATTTTATAGCGCGCCAGCAACGATTGGTATGGGGCGTGAAATGTTTGCAGGTTTCCGTGCGTTGGTCGGAAGTGCTGAAGATGGAGCATCCGTTTTTGATGTATAGCAATCAGCATATTTTAATAGCAACATTTATCTGTAACTGGAATAGAGATTAAGCATGGCTGAGTCCTTTGATATTGTAATTTTTGGTGGCACCGGTGATCTTACGCTGCGAAAGTTAATTCCTGCCCTTTACCGCGCTTACCGTGAAGATCAGTTATTACCTGAGACTCGTATTATTGCTAGTTGTCGTAGTCAGGTTGATATTGATAACTATTTGGAAACTGCTGCCTTAGCGTTACAGCAGCATTTAGCGGCCGAAGAATTTAGCGTAGCGATTTGGGAAGAGTTTAAACAATATCTTTACCCGTTAATGCTTGATATAGCGACTATCGATGAACACTGGCATGCGTTGCGAAAGTTGATGGATGAAGATATCGACAAGGTACGGGTGTTTTATTTAGCTATCCCGCCTGCTATTTTTGGAATGAGCTGTCAGAATTTGGCTGAAGTCGGATTGATTACCCCAAACAGTCGTCTGGTGGTTGAAAAACCGTTGGGCTATGACGCCACTTCTGCCGATGCTATTAACACTGAAATTGCTGATTATTTCGAAGAAAAAAATATATATCGTATTGATCATTATCTCGGTAAAGAAACGGTTCAGAACCTAATGGCTCTGCGTTTTACTAATCTTATTTTTGAACAGTTATGGAATGCTAAATCTATCGATCATGTACAGATTAGCATATCAGAAACAGTGGGCTTGGAAGGTCGTGCCGGCTTCTATAATGATGCCGGTGCACTGCGTGATATGGTGCAAAACCATTTGTTGCAATTGCTGTGTTTGGTGGCGATGGAATCACCTAATAAAATCGATGCCAAAAGTATCCAGGCAGAGAAAATTAAAGTACTGGGTGCATTAAGACCTATGCGTGGCGAAGATGTCGCAAAAAATACGGTTCGGGGTCAGTATGTGGCGGGCAGTTATTTTGGTGAGTTAGTGCCAGGATATTTGGAAGAGCTGGGATCACCTAATAGTCATACCGAAACGTTTGTTGCTCTACGAGCTTATATTGATAATTGGCGCTGGGCACGGGTGCCATTTTATTTACGTACCGGCAAGCGTATGAAAGCGCGTTGTGCGGAAATTGTCATTCAGTTTAAGGAAGTGCCGCACCGGGTCTATGACGAATCAGCTGGCCCGTTAGAGCCTAATCGTTTAGTGATTCGTTTGCAGCCTGAAGAAATTATTCAACTGACAATGATGTCAAAAAATCTGGAAAATATGGATGTGCAGCTAAAACCGGCCACCTTGAATCTTAACTTTTCAGATACCTATACCAAGTTTCGCAGTGATGCCTATAAGCGATTAATTCTTGATGCGGCAGCGGCTAATACCAGTTTATTTATTCATCGCGATGAGGTTGCTTCTGCCTGGGGTTGGATCGACCCTATTATTGAAGCTTGGCAGAACACCAAAGCCGGGCCTAATTTATACCGCGCAGGTACTTGGGGGCCGGATGAGTCCGATGGCCTATTGGCGCAGGATGGGCATAGTTGGTTTAACTCCGGGAAGGTAAAGACGAATAGTGATTACTGAAAATTTTTTTACCAGTCGGGACGATATGTTTGCTGCACTACTGGCTGATTGCCAACAGATATTGCAGCGGGCCATTGAGCAACGACAAACGGCTACGCTATTAGTGTCAGGGGGCAGCACACCTAAACCGTTATACCAGCAGTTATCTGCGGTTGATCTGGATTGGCAAAAAGTCAGTGTGGCGTTAGTGGATGAGCGATGGGTGGATGCCCGTCATGCCGGTAGTAATGAAGCATTTATTATTCAGAACCTACTGCAACAACATGCCGCCTTGGCAAAATTTATCCCAATGAAAAATATAGAAGCAACCGCGAAGTTGGGTTTGTCATTGTGTGAACAACGTTACCAACAATTACAAAAACCTTTTGATTTAACTATTTTAGGCATGGGGCCAGATAGCCATACCGCGTCACTGTTTCCGCATGCGGACGGGTTAGTGCAGGGGCTTGATCGCAGTGATAACAATCTTTGTGTCGCTATAGAAGCAAATCCCAGTGCCGTGACTGGCGAGCTGACCGAGCGAATGTCGATGAGTTTATATGGTTTATTACAATCGCGGCAGTTACACCTGCTGATCACAGGTGAAGAAAAAATGGACGTATACCAACAAGCACTGCTCAGTGATGATGTATTAAAAACACCTATTTCTGCAGTGTTGCAACAACATAATGTGCCCGTACATGTCTATTGGGCCCCTTAAAAAAATGGTGGAAATACGATGTTAAAAATTGAAGAAATCATGACTGTCAGCCCGGTTATACCGGTGATAGTTATTGACGATATTGAAGATGCGGTACCGATGGCGCAAGCTTTGGTTAATGGTGGCCTAAAAGTGTTGGAAGTCACCTTGCGCACCGCCTATGGTTTGCAGGCGATTGCTAGAATTAAGGAGTCGGTGCCGGGCGCAATTGTTGGTGCGGGTACCGTAATAACTGCTGAAGATGTGCAGCATTCAGTCGATGCTGGTTCAGAGTTTTTGGTAAGCCCTGGTAGTACGAATGCGTTAATAGATGCTGCCGCACAATCTATTGTGCCGCTTTTGCCCGGAGTCGCAACGCCCAGTGAGGCTATGGCCTTATTGCACCGGGGCATTTCCCATATGAAGTTTTTTCCCTGCGCAAGCGGCTGGCGGTATTCCAATGTTGAAATCTATCTCCGGGCCATTACCGCAAATAAAATTTTGCCCGACAGGCGGTATTACAGAAGCCAATGCTCCTGATTTTTTAGCATTGCCTAATGTGTTGTGTGTAGGCGGTACCTGGATGTTGGATAAAGCATTGATTGCTGCTAAAGATTGGTCTGCTATCGAAGCGCAAGCGCTGGCGGCATCACGGCTTGGAAAGTAGTTTTAGCTGGCTGTAATTATCATTATTTGGATTAAGAATTGTCGCATGCTCGTAGCAGCTACGTTCTAAAAATAGTGGTTGAGTAATATTACTGAAAGCTACTGTGCGGTTAATAAAAAAGAAAAATAAAATATGAATGAGCCTGTAAATATAGTTGCCGATATAGGTGGAACCAACGCCCGGTTTGCTTACGTGGTACCGGGTAGTGACCTATTACAGGGAATTAAAATTTTCCCCTGCGCTGATTTCCCATTTTTTATTGATGCTATACGCACCTATATAAATCAGAGTCATTTTGAAACTATTGCTAATATTTGTTTGGCGGTAGCTGGTCCGGTAGAGGCTGATGAAATTGATCTGCCCAATAACCACTGGGCTTTTAGTCGTAGTGAGTTGCAGTCTCAGTTGACTGTTCCAGTTACAGTGATCAATGATTTTGCGGCGCAGGTATTGGCTGTTGGAAGTCTACTTGATAGCGAATTACATTGGTTGGGAGCTGCACGCCCTAGCGACAAACAGGTTATTGCGGTGCTTGGCCCAGGTACAGGTTTAGGAGTGTCAGCAATGATGCCTTCGGGTAATATTCTACCTTCAGAGGCAGGGCATGTAGCATTTGCTCCCGTGAATGACCATGAGCTCGATTTATTAAAAATTCTATGGCAGCGTTACCCGCGGGTGTCGGTAGAAAGAATTTTATCGGGCATGGGCTTGGCTAATCTGTATTGGGCTAATTGCCAGATGGATGGGCTAGAGCGTGAATTAACTGCACCGGATATTACCGCTGGTGCGCGTGCTGGTGATAAGTATTGTATACAAGCGGTTAATGATTTTTGCGCAATTTTAGGTTCGGTTGCTGGTGAGGTGGCATTGATGGTTGGCGCTAATGGTGGCGTCTATCTGTCAGGGGGCATAATTCCTCGAATACTAGATTTGTTAGATGAAGATATTTTTCGGCAGCGATTTGATAGTAAAGGCCGTTTTAGCGGGATTTGTTCAAAAATTCCTTTAGCTATTGTGCTGGCTGCACAGCCGGGTTTAAAAGGGTGTGTTGCGGCTTTAAGCGCTGTGATTGAATGAGTTACCTCTAATTTTCATGCTTTTAAGCGTTCAAATACCAAAAAACCTGTCCTCCTCTCCGTTTAAAATAGTTAAAATTTCTGCTTTTTTCGCCTTTTGTTGCAACTTATTAAAAGTGTTAGCAAGCTCTATCAATGGAACTTATTGCAGGCGTAAGGGATGCGAAACATGAAATTATCGGCTCATAATTGACTCCACTACAGAATAAAATGATCCTGATTTAAACCTAGCCCTTAGTTTTAGAATCAATAAAAACAATATTTATTAGCATTATTCGTTGCGAGAAGGGCTTGTTATAAGCAGGTATTACATATTAAGTTATTGATAATAAAATAAAAAAATGGGATTTAGGGCTGAAAGTTAAAATCAAAAAATAACTATGAACAAATTATCTCGACACTGTTGACACCGGTGACATAAGAGTATTTACTTATGACACCGGTGACATGTGTTGAGTGAAAACGCTGTACTCATATTCGTTCACGGCTGGTTCTAGGGGTAAAGCTGTAAAATAATTAATAAGCAGAAATTGGAGAGAATAATGAAACAAATGAATTACAAACCACTGGCCGCAGCAATTTTGCTAGGTAATGCTACGTTGGCAATTACTGCCTTTGCAGCAGATGCCGCTGTGCTGGAAGAAGTTATGGTTACGGCCACAAAGCGTGCGACAAGTCTGCAGGATACGCCATTGGCCATTTCTGCTTTTAATCAAGATACGTTAACGGCTAATCACGTCACTAATGTGTTTGATTTAGAAGGTATGGTTCCTAATTTACACATCCGTGAAAGTGGCGATCACAATATCCCGTTAATATTTATTCGTGGTCAGGGTGCGATTGATGTCACTGAAGCGGGTGACTCGGCGGTTGCATTTTACACTGATGGTGTATTTGGCGCGCGTGCACAGGGCTCTACTGCATTGATGTATGACATGGAGCGTGTGGAAGTATTACGTGGCCCGCAGGGTACTTTGTTTGGGCGTAATTCAACTGCAGGTGCAATGAGTTTAATCACTGCTAAACCGACTCAGGAATTCGAGGCCAGTGGTGGTATTACTGCCGGCAGTCGTAACCGTCGCGCCATGGAAGCAATGGTAAACATCCCATTAACTGATCAGTGGGCGGTACGTTTTTCTGGTAAGTCTGACGTGCAGGATGGCGATATTTCCTATAGTGGAGATTCTTTACGTTTTTCTGCCTATCAAAAATACGGTGCTAAAGATCTTTCTTCTTATCGTGCCAGCTCCATGTTCAAACCAACAGAAGCTGTTAGTTGGTTTTTATCTTATGAAAAGTTTTTAAATCAGGGAACAGGTAATATTCCGACGTTGGACGCCGGTGATCGTGAAGATGATTCACTTGCACCTGGTGCTGTTGATCTTGATTCTGATGCCTGGAGAACACGACTTGATTGGGATCTCAACAGTGATTTAACCTTAAGTTATATCGGTGGTTATACTGAATTTTCGCAATCTCAAATTTGGGGCTCGGGCCATAATGGTACATTGCGGGAAACCGTTTATTCAACACATGAAGCTACCCAGCATGAATTCCAATTGAAGAATAGCGACGATAATCGTTTGCGTTGGACAGCGGGTGTTTTCTTATTTGAAGAAGAAAACAGTATTCGCTTCGATATGCCACATGGTTCATGGGGTGGTACTCCTCAGGATAGTGCTGACGGTACACTTTCTACTTTTATCCAGCCTGATCGTGGTATGGAGTCAGAAAGTTTATATGCGCAGGGTACTTATGATATTACCGATAATTTCAGAGTAACATTGGGCGCTCGTTATACCGATGATGAGCGTTATGATAATGGTGGTCGTTCAATTGATTGTACTTATGATGTGGTAGGTGCATTGCCTACAGTTGTTGCTCAAGCCTCTGATTTGAATGGTGGTCAAGGCTGTTATGTCCGTCAATACAATGATATGGACGGCAATTGGGACAACACTTCAGGTATGGGGCGATTGGAATATGACCTTTCTGATGATGTGATGGTATTCGTCTCCTTTGCAACTGGTTGGAAATCAGGTGTATTGGTAGACGGACAAAACTCGTCGGATACTAATGGTCTGTTGGACAAGGCTGGCAACAATAAACTAACCCAACAACCCGAGGAAAATGAATCATTAGAAATCGGTGTTAAATCAACATTGCTCAATGGTGCGATGACATTGAATGCAAACCTGTTCTTTATGACTTATGAAGACATGCAGGTAACCAGTGCCGTTGTTGATGACGTTACCGGTGAATCAACATTATCCAAAACCAATGCTGGTGAAGCCTCAATGGAAGGTTTGGAAGTAGAAATGAACTGGAAAGTTTCCGAAGGTGGTTTGCTGACTGGTTCTTTTGCTTACTTAAGTGCTGAGTACGATGACTTTATCGGGTCAGCAGGTGCATTCCAGTCTAGTGCAAGCACATTTAATCCTTGTGTTGAACCTGATCTGGCTAGCCCAGGTGCTTGTGTTGATGGAGCGGTTATTCTTGATGGTAATACCTTACCTTTCTCACCAGAGTATGCCTTAAGCCTTGCCTATACTCATGACTTTATGTTGGCCAACGGCGCTATTATTCGTCCGCGCGTTAGCATGAGCTATCAGGATGAAATGTTTTTGACTCAGGAAAATTACGGTGACCGTCCAGCAGGCACTATTGATGCGATGGATCCAGGTGAGAGTGATGTAGCTACGCAGGAGGCTTACAGTAAATTTGATGTCAGCGTCTCGTATCTGTCGGCTGATGAAAAATGGACTGTAGAAGGTTTCATTAATAATGTGACCGATGAAGAGATTAAAGCCGATTCACAGATAGGTGCTTACCAAAGTTCTTATCAGTGGGCGCCAGCACGTGAAAGTGGTGTGCGGGTATTTTATAACTTCTAAGTCGTAGTTAGCATGAAGCGCTCTTGATGGGCGCTTCATGATTAAGCTTTAACTTAACCGCTTTATGGTGAAAGCGATTAAGTTAACGCTTAATAAAAAATAATAACAGGTGCTGTAGAGCAGCGGGGATGTGTTAGATGAAACAGAACTATTATCTACCATTAATGATCGTAACTGCCATGTTGGCAGCATGCGGTGGCGGGGGCAGCGGATCATCAAGTTCACCCGTAACTAGTACCACTACTGAGACGCCGGATAGCAGCACGGCCGGTAATGTTTCTGGCGATAAAATGTTTGTTGATATTACTGTCGCTTCCGGTATTCAATTTGATTATGGCTTCATTAATCCAACACCCTTGTCTATGCCTGAAAATTTTTCGGGTGGAGTAGCGGCTGGCGATTATGACGGCGATGGAGATATTGACCTTTTTATAGTGCGTGGAGATATAGGTCCCAATTTACTGTATCGCAATGAAGGCGATAACACTTTTGTAGATGTGGCTGCGTCAGCGAATGTCGCGAATAGTAAATCCGCTACAGAAAATTATCGCCACAGCGGTCCCGCATTTGCAGACATGGATGGCGACGGAGATTTAGATTTATTTATTGGTGGTATCGAAGGGGATCCATCCAAGGTTTATGCTAATAATGGCGATGGCACTTTTTCTGATGTGACTGCAGGTTCTGGGATAGACACAATGTCATCAAGGTTTTCTATATCAGCAGCATTTGGTGATTACGATCTGGATGGTGATCTCGATATGTTTGTTGCCCATTGGGGGACTGCACGTACAGTCGGTAGCCCTTTAGATACTGAACACTTATGGAAAAATGAAAGTAACGCGATTGATGGTATTAGATATACCAGCGTTAGTGTAAGCGCAGGTATATCTCCTAGCATTATTGTCAATTCAAGTGGGGTGCTAGGTGATAACCATGACTATACCTTTACGCCGACGTTTGCCGATATTAATAACGACCGCTATCCAGACTTGTTGGTGGTAGGTGACTTTTTGACTAGCCAGGTGTTTATTAATAATCAGGATGGCACTTTTACTAATACTACTTCGAGCAGCGAGATTAATGATCGCAATGGAATGGGCTCTGCAGTAGGCGATTTTGATAGCGATGGTGATCTGGATTGGTTTGTTACGGGTATCTGGGGGCCCGGTGAAGTGGTAGGTAATCGTTTGTACGAAAATAATAATGCGGTTTTTACTGATATTACTTTTGATGCCGATGTTGCCGACGGTAGTTGGGGATGGGGTGCCTGCTTTGCGGACTTTGATTTGGATGGCGATTTGGATATCTACCATACCAATGGTTGGGTAGATACTGATGCTTTAGATGATTGGGAGACCGATCGCAGTCGCCTGTTTGTTTCTAACGGAGCCGGAGTCTTTACCGAACAAGCGCAAGCGTTAGGTGTTGATGACAGTCAGCAAGGGCGTGGTGTTGTGTGCGCAGACTTCGATAATGATGGCGATATTGATATTTTTGTTACGCATCGGCGAAAAACTACCGCAGTTAGCATTTATCGTAACGATAACAATGACAATAATTATCTAGCGATCAATTTGGTCGGTGGTGCTAAAAATACCGAGGCTGCTGGTGCAAGAATTAGCGTCACGATTGGTAGTGCAGTACAGATTAGAGAAGTAATGATAGGTAGTAATTTCATTTCACAAAATCCGACTACTCAGATATTTGGTCTAGGAAGTAATGCGCAAGTCGACAATGTCGAAATTATATGGCCAGACGGTACTGTTAGTCACTATGACAATATTGCTGCGAACCAAACCCTAAGCTACAGCGAACCATAACCTAAAGTCATTCACTGGTTCTTTAAGTGCTTTTATAAAGCGCTTTGGGATTGTTCGACCTTAATAAAGTGATTTTGGATTTTTTAAAATATAGAAATAAGATATTTGGAGTTTTTCTAATGAAATACTTAACGACAACACTGCTGTGCTTGCTAGGCACCCTATTAATTGCCTGTGATTCTGACGAGAAAAGTATTTCTGAAGCTAATATAAATACCGTTGTTGATGAGCAGTCTACATCAGCTGTATTCAAATTTGATCCTGCCATCTGGCCAGAGATAAATCACCCAATTACTGTTGACCCTGAACTTGAGAACCGCATTAGCAAGTTGATGGCCACTATGAGCCTGCGAGATAAAATAGGTCAAATGATTCAAGGCGAAACCCGTTCTGTCACAGCAGATGATGTTAAAAAATATCGCTTGGGTTCGGTGCTGAATGGTGGTGGCACTACGCCCAATAATGATAAGCACGCCAAAGTTTCAGATTGGGTAGATTTAGCACAGTCATATTATGAAGCCTCGATGGATACCAGCGAAGGTGGTGTTGCGATCCCTATTATCTGGGGAACTGATGCTGTACATGGCCACAATAATGTTATTGGGGCGACTATATTTCCGCACAATATTGGGCTAGGTGCCGCTAATGACCCTGCGTTAATCGAAAAAATTGGTTCTGCAACCTCCAAAGAAGTTTCCGCCACAGGGATCGGTTGGATTTTTGCGCCGACCTTAGCCGTGGTGCGAGATGACCGCTGGGGACGTACCTATGAAAGTTACTCTGAAGCCCCCGATATTGTTGCAGCCTATGCTGAGAAAATCGTTGAGGGTTTACAGGGTGTTGCCGGTAGTAGTGACTTTTTAGATGACACAAAAACCATTGCGACCTCCAAGCATTACTTGGGGGATGGTGGTACCGAAGGCGGTATTGATCAGGGCGATAATATTGACGATGAAAAAACCTTACGGGATATCCATGCGGCAGGTTATTTTACTGCGTTGGAAGCCGGTGTACAGACAGTAATGGCCTCTTTTAGCAGCTGGCATGGTGACAAAATGCACGGCCAGAAATATTTATTGACAGATGTATTAAAAGGCACCATGGGGTTTGATGGTTTTGTGGTTGGTGACTGGAATGGTCATGGTCAAGTAGCTGGTTGTAACAATAAAAGTTGCGCGCAATCGATTAATGCCGGTATTGATATGTTTATGGTGCCGGAAGATTGGAAAGCCTTATTCGAAAATACCTTACAGCAAGCTGAATCAGGTGCGATCCCAATGGCTCGGGTCGATGATGCTGTACGTAGAATTTTACGGGTAAAAATGCGCGCCGGTTTATTTGACCGTGGTGGCCCGATTACACGGCCGTACTCAAATAAAACCGAATTAATTGGCGCCGCTGAACATAGAGATATTGCCCGGGAAGCGGTAAGGAAATCACTGGTCCTGTTGAAAAATGATGGCAATATATTGCCTATCAAGGCTAATTCAAAAGTGCTGGTTGTCGGTGCTGCTGCCGATAATATTGGTAAGCAGGCCGGTGGTTGGACGATATCCTGGCAGGGTAATGGTAATAGTAATGAGGATTTCCCCGGCGGGAGTTCAATTTTGGGCGGTATTCGGGTAGCGGTCGAGGCGGCTGGTGGCCAAGTTGTCTATGCTAAAAAAGATGAACTACCAGCTGAAGGCGAAGCAAAATTTGATGTAGTTATTGCGGTTTATGGTGAAAACCCTTACGCAGAGATGCATGGTGATATTTCTACTTTGGAATATCAGCCCGGAAATAAAACGGATCTGGCACTGTTAAAGAAAGTTAAAGTTTACCAGGCTCCTGTTGTTTCGCTGTTTATTTCGGGTCGGCCGTTGTGGGTAAACCCTGAGTTGAATCAATCAGATGCATTTGTCGCCGTATGGTTACCAGGTACTGAAGCGAAAGGTATTGCGGACGTATTATTCAAGCGTGCTGATGGTTCTGTTAACTATGACTTTCAGGGGCGCTTGTCATTCTCCTGGCCAAACTCACCTGAACAGTTAGTCAATATTGGCGATGATAACTATTCACCTTTATTCCCCTATGGTTACGGTTTGTCTTATGCGGCTACCAATACTGAAACAGTCGGCAATAATTTAAGTGAAGAGGGTGCCGCTGATTCAGCCGCAGCTTTTGATGAAATTGTATTGTTCGATAAAGAACCGCCGTTACCGTGGCAGTTATATTTGCATGAGCAAGGTGATAACAGTATCAAGATCACGCGCAGTTATCAGCAAGGATTATTTAATACGATTACGGTTAAAGCGACCGATAGAAAAGTACAGGAAGATGTTCGCAGGGTAACTTGGAGTGGAGAAAGAACATCGGAAGTCTACGTTGCGGTAAACAGTCCGATGGATTTCTCACCCTATCAGGAAAACGGCGTACTGGCCTTTGATATCAAAGTGAACAAGCCTTTAGCGGGAAAATTAAAAGTGTTAATGAAGTGTGGCGATAACTGTGCAGGCGGTTTAGCTATTAATAGATTGTTAAATTCTGAAGATGATGAGCAGTGGAAGAGTGTCTCTGTGGCTTTAAAGTGTTTTACTAATGAGGGGGTCAATATTGCAAATATTACTTCGGGTTTTCTTTACAAAGTGCTGCTGCCGCTGAAATTGAGTTTGGTAATGTTGTGTTGTCACGAAAGGGCGCCGCTAGCGCTTCAATTAAGTGTGAGTAAAGATCAGCAATAATAAATAGAAGGCTATCACTATGAATACTGTAGATTTAATTGTTTTTGTTGGCTACTGCTTACTCATTATTAGTATTGGTTTGTGGGTGTCCAGAGAAAAAAAAGGGCATGAAAAAAATGCTGAAGATTATTTTTTAGCTGGTAAGGCATTGCCGTGGTGGGCTATTGGTGCTTCGCTGATTGCTTCGAACATTTCAGCAGAGCAATTTATTGGTATGTCCGGGTCAGGTTTTGCACTAGGCTTGGCTATAGCTAGCTATGAGTGGATGGCTGCAGCAACTTTATTATTGGTGGGAGTGTTCTTTTTACCTGTCTTTTTGAAAGAAGGTATATACACCATGCCGCAATTTTTAGAGCAGCGCTATGATAGCCGAGTAAGAACGGTTATGGCTGTTTTCTGGTTGTTGGTCTATGTATTCGTTAACTTAACAGCGGTGTTGTATCTCGGAGCATTAAGTATCGAAAGCATGATGGGCATACCATTTATTTATGCCGTCATCGGCTTGGCTGCTTTCGCCATGCTTTACTCTGTATATGGTGGTTTAACGGCTGTGGCCTGGACCGACGTAGTGCAAGTGTTTTTTCTGGTGTTGGGGGGATTGGTAACCACATATCTGGCGCTGGAGATGGTCGGTACTGGAGATGTTTGGACTGGGTTTACAATTTTAAAAGAAGAGGCACCAAACCATTTTCATATGATTTTCGAGCCAGGCCAAATGATGATCAGCGATGGCAATGGTGGTACCCGCGATGCGTATATTGATCTACCAGGTTTATCGGTATTAATAGGTGGTATGTGGATAGCGAATTTAAGTTATTGGGGTTGTAACCAGTATATTACCCAACGCGCTTTAGCCGCAAAAAATATTCATGAAGCTCAACGCGGTATTCTCTTTGCAGCCGGGCTTAAATTATTAATGCCCTTGGTGGTAGTTATTCCTGGTATCGCAGCCTATGTAATTGTAAAAAATGAAGCCGGCGTCGGTGATTTTACTTTGGCGATGACCGATGTTGATACGGGCTTAATTAAATCGGATAAAGCTTATCCCGCTTTGTTGAGTTTGTTACCGGCGGGATTGAAGGGGCTTTCTTTTGCTGCCTTGGTTGCAGCAATTGTTTCGTCACTGGCATCCATTGCCAATAGTACTTCTACTATTTTTACTATGGATATATATCGGAATTACATTAATACTAACGCGTCGCAACAACGGTTAGTTTTTGTGGGGCGTATGGTGGTGATCGTTGCGTTTCTTATTGCACTGTTTGTCGCGCCGTCGCTTGGTGCGCTTGATCAGGCATTTCAATTTATTCAGGAATATACCGGCTTTGTATCACCGGGAGTCGTTGCCATATTTCTGGTTGGATTATTCTGGAAGAAAGCGTCCGCTACCTCAGCATTATTGGCGGCCTTACTCACTATTCCTCTGTCTGCAGGAATGAAGTATTTGACTCCGGACATCCCTTTTATTGATCGGATGGGGATTGTCTTTCTGGTATTGGTAATAATGATGGTTGTAGTCAGTTTATTGAATAATTCCAACTCTGCTGAAGATAAATTTATTGATGCCATGGACGGTCGGTCAGCTGCAGCTCTGGATTTCAAGGTGGGATCTACTGCGGTAATCGGTATATTAGCGGCTTTGTATACTATTTTTTGGTGATAGAGTAATACTCAAGCTATAGCGAGATTTATACTGCTATAGCTAAGTGATGGGGGTTTAAATGGTTATTAAAAATATAATAAAAGCAAAAACACTGGTCTCGGTGCTACTTACCTCTACCTTAGGTCTAACGGCTTGTGGCGGCGGTGGTGGCTCCAGTGATTCCGCAGTCGTCAATAGCGGTCCTGTGATGGTTGAAGATGCCGAGCTGAATGTTGTCATCCAGGCTAATAATTTAACCGGCGATCCTGCCGCTGGCCGTAATCTACCTACAATCGATGATCCGCTAGCTCAGCTTGGTATGAAACTTTTTTTCACCAAGGCGCTGGGCGGTCAATTGGACTCTGCCTGTGTTAGTTGTCACCACCCCTTACTCGCCGGCGGCGATGCGCTGGCGCTGCCTATTGGTGTGGATGCGGTAGATCCGGATTTTATTGGCCCCGGCCGGGAGCATGCTAGCAGCGGCTTCGACTATGATGGTGGACCTACCGTACCCAGAAATTCGCCGACCACGTTTAACATTGGGCTGTACGATAAGACAGTTTTTCACGATGGCCGGGTCGAAATTTTGGGTAATGTCGTTTCCAGTAATGGCGAAGGGTCAGATATTCGCACTCCGGATGTGTGGCCACAAAGCGCGGATGCCAGTGCGCTTAATTTGATTCAGGCGCAAGCTTTTTTCCCGGTCACCTCCGAAGAGGAAATGCGGGCTAAGTTTTTAGTTCAGAGTGGAGATGAGAATAATAACAGAGAGAAAACAGCTACTCGTAATAAGCAAGTTCGCGATGCCTTGGCAGAACGCTTAGCCGACCAGTCAATTCCTAACAGTTGGTTGCAGGAGTTTCAGCAAGCTTTTGCCAGTACTGATGATGCGATGACATTAATCACTTATGAAAATATTGCATTGGCATTGGGTGAATATCAACGGTCACAAATCTTTATTGATAATCCGTGGAATGCTTATATCGCTGGTGATCAGACAGCTATCTCTGAATCGGCAAAGCGCGGTGCATTATTGTTTTATAACACAGTTGATAATGGCGGTGCAGATTGTGCAGCCTGCCACAGTGGTGATTTTTATACCGATGAAGATTTTCATGTGTTGGCCATTCCACAGATAGGCCGTGGTAAGGAAAATGGTTTGACTGGCGATGATGATTTTGGTCGCTTTCGCGAAACCTGGATTGATAAATACAAATATGCTTTCCGTACACCGGCGTTACTGAATGTTGAGATGACAGCACCTTATGGCCATGATGGCGCATATCTGAGTTTAAGAGATATGGTTGTTCACCACCTTGATCCACGAGCGGCTATTGAGGCCTACGATTTTGAGCTGACAAGTCTATCGGAAAATGTACAAACTGGTATTAGTGCTGAAAACGCAGAAGCCAATACGCAGCTAGCGCTTGCGCAATTTGAAACGTTACAAGCAGAAGGGGAATCGGCACTTAGCATACTCGACTTGAGCGATCAGCAGGTTGATGACTTGGTTGAATTTTTGTTAGCGTTAACCGATCCATGTTTGAAAGATAGTGATTGTCTCGCGCCATGGATTCCGACGGAAAGTTCTGTTGATCCTGATAATTTACGACTGATACCTTCAAATGAATTTTAACGTGTTTGGTTTTTGAATTAAAAAAATGGCCACATAAAGTGGCCTAATGGGGGAGACCCAGTCTTGCTGGGTACTGTTTGATTCGGAAACACAACATAAACAGTACAGCTTAATTTAAGTCTAAGTTGACACCGGTGTCAAGTCTTTATATAAAGGGTTTAGGTGTACAGTCACTCCAAGCTTTTGGCAGCGATTTTTTGCCCGGTGTGACTTGATTGGCAGATGAGGCTTTGGTGCGTTGGTGGCTTGGTGTAGAGGGGACTATCTGATTATTTTAGCGATACGGCTATTTAAGTTGGCTAATAATAGTGTCGCAAATAGCTGCGATCGTTTGATTGATATCGACCGTCGCAATGGGTTCTATTGAGCAGGGTAGTTCAAGTGCAGCGAATTGACTGTTCAATAAGCTGGGTGGCATGAAATGATTTTTGCGGGCGCTTATTCGTTGTTGTATTAATGTTTTGCTGCCTGATAACAAATATCCTTTAACTTGAAAGGGCAGTGTATAAAATTTTTCACGATGCTGTTTTTTTAACCCTGAGAAAGCTAAGACACAATGGGTTTCATTGACGGCTAGCGTGTTGAGGTGGTCGCAAATTGATTTAACCCATGGGGCTCGAATAGCATCAGTGATTGCTTTGCCTTGAGCCATTAAGGTTTTGGCCTGTTCAGTATGAAAATCATCAGCATCAAGATAACGATAATTTAATTTCTCGGCCAGAGTTTTGGCGATCGATGATTTTCCGCAGCCTGAAACACCCATGATTAACAGTAGCTGTGGTTTATTATTCTCGTGTTTATGGTTCATATTATTGCTGTGTGTTGATTTTTTGAATTTATTGAAAATTTAGATAATAGAGCGTAACAGATGAAAGGCAAATGTTTATATTGGATTCCTGCCCTATTTAAAATAGGTGTTGGCGTTTTAGTTAGTTTTAAACCGCTGATCGCAATGTGCGAACTGGATATGGCAGTGGAGCAGAAAATAGATGCGTTGCTAGCGTCAATGACAGTGGATGAAAAAATTGGTCAGTTAGCGATGCGCGGAACATCCAGTAGGGAAAAAGGTAGCTTATCTGAGCAACTAAAAGCTGCCGTCCGTAGCGGTCATATCGGCACATTCCTTAATGTAATGGAAGTAGATCATGTTGATGAATTACAACGGCTGGCAGTGGAAGAAAGCCGTTTAGGTATTCCCTTGGTTTTTTCTCGCGATGTTATTCATGGTTTTAAAACAATTTTCCCTATTCCATTGGGGTTGGCGGCTAGTTGGAATCCAGAACAAGCCAAGTTGGCGGCAAGAACATCAGCGAAAGAAGCCAGTGAGTTTGGTATACGCTGGACCTTTGCGCCGATGATGGATATTGCACGAGATCCACGCTGGGGGCGTATTGCTGAATCCTTTGGTGAAGATCCGTTTCTGGCTTCGCAGTTTTCTGTAGCCATGGTTGAGGGTTTTCAAACTGATGATCTAACCCGTGCCGATAGCATGGCCGCTACCGCGAAACATTTAGTTGGCTACGGCGCTGCTGAAGGCGGCCGCGATTACAACATCGCGATGATATCGGAATGGGAGTTAAGAGATGTTTACTTAAAGCCATTCAAAGCCGCGAGTGATGCCGGTGTTGCCAGCATGATGACCTCTTTTAATGAATTAAACGGAGTGCCGGCGACCGGAAATAAATTTGTGTTGCAAGAGATTCTCCGGCAACAGTGGCAGTATGCCGGGGTGGTAGTCAGTGATTGGGAGTCAGTCACTGAAATGATTGCCCATGGCTTTGCTGAGGATTCCTCCCATGCAGCGCAGTTAGCACTCAGCGCAGGGCTTGATATTGAGATGACAAGTAAAGCGTATCAGCAACACTTGGCGACATTGCTGGCGGCAGGAAAGCTAAGGCAAACTGAATTGGATAGTGCAGTTAGAAATGTATTGCGGATGAAATTTCGATTGGGCCTGTTTGATCAACCCTATCGCGTCACGGCTAGTGAGTCTTCTATATTGAACGAAATGCATTTATCTCGCGCCAAAGATGCTGCGTTAGAAAGTGCGGTGCTTTTAAAAAACAGCAATCGAATATTGCCATTGAATAAACATCAGCAGATAGCCATTATAGGACCGATGGCTAATGCCCCGCATGAGCAAATGGGCACTTGGGTTTTTGACGGTAGGGCAGTGAACAGCCAGGTACCGTTAGCGGCGATAAAGAGCATTGTTGGCGATAGCCAAGTGCACTACGCTGCCGGGCTTGGCTACAGCCGAGATGTGGATGATGCGGGGTTTTCTGCAGCGCTTGCTGCGGCTAATCAATCGGATGTGATTGTTTTTTTTGCTGGTGAGGAAGCCATCCTGTCGGGTGAGGCACATAGTCGCGCTGATATTGATTTACCTGGCGCGCAACAGGACTTGTTATTGCGATTATCTACACTGGGTAAACCTATCGTGTTGGTACTGATGGCAGGTCGCCCCAATACTTTGTCGACGATAATAGATAAAGTAGATGCGGTATTAGTGTCATTTTATGCGGGACTATGGCAGGTCCGGCAATCGCGGAGCTATTATTAGGAGAGCAGTCGCCGTCGGGGCGCCTACCAATAACTTGGCCATTAGCGGTGGGCCAAATTCCTATTTATTACAATCATAAAAATACCGGTAGGCCCGCAAATGATAAAGACTTTGTTGCTATCAATGATATTCCTGTACAGGCTTGGCAAAGTTCGTTAGGGAATGACTCACATTATCTGGATCTTGGTTTTAGGCCGGCGTTTCCTTTTGGCTTTGGCTTAACCTACTCTGAATTTAGTTATCAAAAATTACAGCTATCGAATCAGCAACGACTCAGCGCTGCCGACAGTTTAGAGGTTAGCGTATTGCTGAAAAACATTGGCGATCAGCAAGCAACAGAAGTGGTCCAGCTTTATATTCAGGACGTGGTGGCAGATGTTACACGGCCAGTAAGAGAGCTAAAGGGTTTTCAACGAGTATCCCTCGCTGCTGGTGAGCAGCGGCGAGTACTATTCACGATTACGCCTGAAATGCTGAAATTTCACAATCAACAAATGCAATATGTAATCGAACCTGGTCGGTTTAATGTTTGGGTTGGTCCCGATGCTGCATCTGGTTTGTCCGGTTCATTTATATATCAAGAATAATTTTTGGATGAAAATCATGTTTAGATATTTTTTTGTTAAGAGTTTGACGCCGCAAAAACTGCAAAAACTTTCAATGGCTTTAATGATTGTTAGCTCAATTGGATTACAGGCAGAAGCGGTTAAAACTTCCCCTGATGCCACCGATGTAAAGCAATTTACTGGCACCATCGAGCGCTATTCGAAAGATCTTAATTCGTTGATAGCAAATGATGCGGTGATTAATGTGCTGGCCAGTGGCTTTGAGTGGTCAGAGGGGCCGGTATGGATAAATGATGCTAAAGCGCCATATTTGTTGCTGTCAGATGTACCCCAAAATAAAATATTCAAGTGGAATGAGAAGACCGGGCTAATGGTATTTATGTTTCCATCGGGATTTGAGGGTGCGGGGGGCGAACACTTACGCGAGGCCGGCAGCAATGGTTTAATTCGCTTTGATAACGCGTCTATTATTGCAGCGGATCATGGTCGCCGCAGCCTATCAAAAATTAATTTGAGCGATCAAAATAAAACGACGCTAGTAGCACACTATCAAGGTAACGCGTTTAACAGTCCTAACGATCTGGTAATGTCGAAAAATGGGCAGTTATTTTTTACTGATCCACCCTACGGTTTAAAAGGGCTCAATCAATCACCACATAAAGTACTGGATTTTAATGGTGTATATCGTGTGGATATCGATGGGCAGGTAACAGCTATTGATAAGGACTTAAGCTTCCCTAATGGTATTGGGTTGTCTCCGGATGAACGGACGCTGTATGTTGCCAATTCTGACCCTGAGTCCCCGTTATGGAAAAAATACTCGCTAGATGAGAGTGGGGTAGTACTCAGTACTGAGATTTTCTATGACGCTTCCGCTGCAGTCGCCGCGGGTAAGGCCGGTCTGCCAGATGGTATGGCGGTAGATCAACGAGGAAATATTTTTGCTTCCGGCCCTGGGGGTATATATATCTTCAACTCTAAAGGCTTGCTATTGGGCATGATTAAGCTGGATAGATCGGCATCGAATTGTAGTTTTGGCGGCGTGGGGGGCAGCACATTATTTATAACAGCTGATGATTTATTACTTAGCATTGAAACTAATACCCACGGCTTGCCATGATGAGTAACAACCTGACAAGTTTGTTGGTTGTTTTTTCAGGACTGGTTTTTTTACTAGTACTGATATTACGGATAAAGCTTCCTGCCTTTATTGCGTTGTTATTGGTCAGCATGTTGGTTGGCTTGGGAGTGGGCATGGACCCACAGGCTGTACTTAAGTCTATGCAGCATGGAATGGGAGGTACGCTGGGGTTTGTCGCGGTGGTAGTCGGCCTTGGCGCAATGTTTGGCGCATTGCTGGAGGTTTCTGGGGGCGTGCAAAGTTTGGCGAGTAGCTTACTTAATAGAACAGGCACAGATCGAGCACCATGGGTATTGGGTG
Organism: Oceanicoccus sp. KOV_DT_Chl; assembly: GCF_900120175.1. NCBI lineage: Bacteria > Pseudomonadati > Pseudomonadota > Gammaproteobacteria > Cellvibrionales > Spongiibacteraceae > Oceanicoccus > Oceanicoccus sp. KOV_DT_Chl. The sequence goes on along the minus strand of NZ_FQLF01000002.1, from coordinate 18,840 downwards.
CTATTGGTTTTGTTATTGCCATCCCTGTTTTTTTTGATGTGGCTTTTATTATCCTGGTGCCAATGTTGTATTCACTGGCTAAAAAAAGCAATCGTAGTATTTTTGTTTTTCGCCATGCCGACGTTAGCCGGATTGACAGTAACCCATGCTTTTATTCCGCCGACCCCAGGTCCTATTGCAGTGGCTGATATGTTGGGTGCCGACCTCGGGTGGGTAAATATTTGGTGTGATAGCGGGAATTCCGGCGATGATTTTAGCGGGGCCGGTATTTGCCCGAATATTTCAATTTCAAAAGGCCGAAACTTTTTTAACAGCACTGGCCGAAGATACAGGCGGTAGCACTGAGCCCCGCTTTTCTCTGGTGACGGTAGCATTGATCATTTTGACGCCTTTGCTATTGATTGTATTGGCAACAGTAGCAGCTCAGTGGTTGCCTACGTCACCCCTTTTCTCGCTCTTGGTATTTATTGGCCATCCCTTTACTGCGCTGATGATCGCTTGTTTATTAGCGTATATATTGCTACGAAAGGGGAGTCAGCTATCCGCAGTGCAATTGCGGGAAGTTATGACTAAAGCATTAGAGCCTGCTGGTGTGGTTGTGTTAGTGACTGGTGCCGGGGCGGTGTTTAAACAGATTTTAGTCGATTCTGAAACCGGATTAATATTGGCTGGTTTTGTTGCTGATTTTAATTTGACCCCCTATGTCTTTGGTTTTTTGATTGCCTTATTAGTCCGTGTGTCGCAAGGGTCAGCTACGGTGGCAATGATTACAGCAGCCGGATTAACGGCGCCGGTGCTGGAGTCATTGGATTTAACTGTGCAGGCAAGCGCATTAATGGTGATTGCCATCGCTTCCGGTGCTACCGCACTGTCGCATGTGAATGATTCCGGTTTTTGGTTGGTTTCCAGGTATTTACATTTGGATGAAGCAAGCACGCTAAAGTCCTGGACTTTGGTATCCACTATCGTCGGTTTTACCGGCTTTGGCGTTGTACTATTGGTTTCATTGGTAATTTAGTGTTAGCAGTGAATGTATTAACTGTCGCTGGATTGTGTTCGATTTAGTGTATTATTAGCCCAGAAAAATTATTTATAAGGATGTCGAGTGAGTGTAAGTAAAACCTCAAAAGCAACGATGATGGACGTGGCCAATCACGCCGGTGTTTCCAAGAAAACCGTCTCCAGGGTGCTGAATAATGAGGCCAACGTTAATGAGAATACCCGGCTCAAAGTGCAGCAGGCGATGGAAATTCTTGACTATCATGCCAATATGTCCGCGCGTCGCTTAGCGACGCATCAGTCATTTTTGATCAGTATGTTGTATCAGGATTTTAGTGGTAACTATATTCATGATATTCAGTCTGGCTTAATCGATAAATTAACGGTGCATGGCTACTCATTACTGGTACACCCCTGTGGTGATGATGACGAGAGCACTTTGAATAAAGTGGAATCGATGATTCGCCAATCGAATGCCGATGGCTTGGTATTAATTCCCCCAATCTCAGATATGAAATCTGTGATCGATTGTTTGGAACGATTGGAAAAACCCTATGTAAGAATTTCTCCCAAGGGTAAAACCAACCCAACAAAGTCAGTATTCTGTGATGATTACCAGGCTGCCTATGACATGACCCAATATTTCATCGATAAAGGCCATCAGCGGATTGGCTTTGTGATTGGTAACCTTGAACGTCGTGATGCTGTGGTGCGATTGAAGGGCTTTCGTGCGGCGATGGCTGAGAATAAAGTTGCGATAAATGAAAAATATATTGTGCAAGGGGATTTTAACTTTGAATCCGGAAAAATTTGCGGCGAAAAATTGTTAACTCTGGCGACACCTCCCACCGCCATTTTTGCCAGTAACGATCATATGGCTGCCGGTGTGATGGCAGCCGCGCATGAAAATGACATTGCAATTCCACAGCAGTTATCGGTGGCCGGTGTCGATGACAGTCCTATCGCTAGCGAAATATGGCCGCAGTTAACCACCATTCGTCAGCCTACGCAGTTAGTGGGTGAGGAGGCCGCCGATAAGTTGATAGCACAGATTAAATCATCCGAATTTACTTGCTCACCGGATCTATTGCCCTGGCAATTGGTCTTTCGCAATACTGTAGCGGCGCCGTCATCTTAGGCGGGTATAATTTTATGATGTGTATACTGTGTTGAGGTCTGAGCAGCTCAAGCGACCACTGTTATGGGTGCCATCTAGCTTTTTTGCGATGGGGCTGGTAAACCAAATTCTGGTTGTAGTCTCTGCAATTATGTTTCGCAATTTGGGTATGGGCTACGCCGAGGCTGCGGCCTATGCCAGTCAGTTCTATCTCGCTTATGCGATTCAACCCTTATTAGCTCCACTGGTTGATACCTTTAAAACCAGAAAGTTTTATGTAGTTGGCTCCCAACTGTGTATTGCCGTGGGTTTTGGCTTGGTGGCACTGTGCCTGCAATTGCCAGCCTATGTTGCGATTGTTATTGCTATTCTTTGGTTGGTCTCTTTTGCCGGCTCTATTCAGGATGTTGCGAGCAACGGTGTTTATTTAAATGCTTTGGATAATAAGCAGCAGGCCAAGTTTATCGGTTTACAAAGTTTAAGTTGGGGGCTTGGGCCAATAGTGGGCGCAGGTGCTATGGTGGCTTATAGCGGTCATTTATTCAGCACGCTTGGCAGTTGGGTGTCTGTGTGGCAAATTATTTTTGCATTGCTATCTGTCATCTTACTATTGATTGCGTTAATTCATCAGGCACTATTACCAGCTGATCCGCCTGCATCAGTGCCGGTGGTAGAAAAACCTACGCTTAAGTTGACCCATGCTTTTACCAGTTTTTTCTTAAAAAAAGATATTGGCATCATGATCGCCTTTGCTTTTTTTTATCGATTAAGCCAGGGTTTATTAGAAAAAATTGTGCCATTTTTTATGATGGACCCGCTGAGTAATGGTGGTCTGGGTTTAGATAATATCGCCTTGGGTAATATCAATTCGCTAGGATTTTCAGCATTTTTAGTAGGTTCAGTTGCAGGCGGCTGGTTTATTGTGCGCCGGGATCTAAAGCCGAGCCTGATGTTTTTATGTTGCGCGGTAAATATTCCGAATATTTTTTACGTGCTGCTTAGTCTTTATCAGCCTGAAAGTTTTTGGCTAGTAGCTGCGGCGATTCCTTTGGAAAAGTTTTTTTTCGGTATGGGCGCTACCGGCCATATGATTTATATGATGCAACAGTTGGCACCAGGAGAGTTTCGAACGACTCATTACGCTTTTGGCACAGGATTTATGGGCTTGTGTATGTGGTCGATGGGTTCGGTCAGTGGTTTTTTGGTGGAGCTACTAGGTTACCAACAGTTTTTTATTGTGGTATTACTGGCAGCGATCCCCTCATTTTATGTCACCTGGCGGGTGCCCTTTAATCAAGGCGCTGCAGCATCTTAGTGTTAACTAAACTCCACATTTTTTAGTTGGCGTAGTACGCGCCACCGTTGATATGCCAAACTTGTCCATTCACCCAGCCGGCTTCATCTGACATTAGAAAAGCAACTGCGGCGGCAATGTCCAAAGTGTTGCCGTGGCGATCGCTATTATAACCTTTGAGCATGGCATCTAATATTTCTGCAGGCATATTTTCTTTGGTTGTTTCAGTGGCAATAAAACCCGGTGCCAAAGCATTACAGCGAATGCCTTTCTTACCCCAGCGTGACGCGACATGACGGCAGAGAGAATTAATAGCTGCTTTTGAAGCGGCATAAGATGGGCGTTCGCGTTCGCCAATAGTGGACGCCGCTGATGACGTACAGACAATACTTCCCCCTTGTTGTTCAGTAAATGCGGTAGCGTTTCCCGAATTAAAACAGTTGTTCCTGTCAGGTTTACTTGTAGTGTGCGCTGCCAAACGGCTAAGTCCATATCCAGTATGTTACTGTCTTCCAAAATAATTTTTAGATCTGCCGCATTGGCAAACAGGCCGTGTATAGCGCCAAAGTGGTCAGCTGCAGTGGCTACTAAATGTTCTATAGAAGCTGTATCGGCTTGATCGTAGGCAATAGCCAGAGCATTGCCTCCGTTGGCGTTGATTTCGTCAGCCGTTGTTTGTGCAGCTCCCAGGTTAATATCACCTAGCGCCAGATTGGCTCCTTTTTTTGCCAAATGCAGTGCTGTCGTTTTGCCAATACCCGACCCGGATCCACCGATTAAAATAGTTTGTTGTTGGAGGTTCATGTAAATGTCCTTTGTGATATCTATACTTCTAATGCGGTAAGAATATAGGGTGATTGAACGCAGTAGATCACCCAAAAGTATGGCTGTTAGGAAATAGACAATCGAGCTTATCTGCTGTGATGTTGATTTCTGCAGCATCAAATTTTTTAAAGGCAGTTTATAGATCTACCTTCAGTCAATACATTCAATCGGCAGTTAGTGGGTCATCCATATATTTATCCAGAGTATTGTGGAAGTGACGAAGCCGCAGCTCCTGATCACCCAGGTACATACCCTTAAAACCTTCTGAGCTTAAACCCGCTTGTACAAACTGCAGATTGTCTGCGTCCTGTTGCATGACGTCAGTAATGATTGTGGGTTGTGGTACTTGAAATACGTCACTGTATTGCACTCGGGTGTTATGAGTGCGATGCACTGGTTTAACCTCCTGATCAGCGGGTATGTGGGCAAGTAGTAACAGGTCATAGTACATTTTGTTTGGGTCGGTTGCGTGGGGTCGAAAGCGAAAAGTGTTAATGCCCTCAGCAAAAGTATTAAATACAATATTGGGGAAAACGAAATAGTGGTAAACATCTGATAGCTGGTCATCACGAAGCTGTTGGTAAGGATAGTGGCTTGTGTCTTGCATCTCCCTTGAATATTTTTGTTTGGCTAGACGAACATCTTCAGGTTTTCCCTGATAGGCTTCGGGATCCATGCCATAAAACGACATCCATTGTTTTAACTCGGGAAAAATTTCAGTGTCGTTATGGTAGGGTGGACTGGTAGTGCCATAGCGATTTATCATCCGGCTGTGTTCACCTAACAGTTCAATTGAGGCTTTAGCCTCAGACCATTTCAGCATTTGTGGATGGATGCCGCGAAAATGATAGGACTCGTTAAAGGCATCGCAGCCTGCTTTCCAATTACAGTCCCAGAGAAAACTGTTGTATTCATAGAGCCGCATATTTTCCATCTGGTAGGGGGCTAGATGACCAGGGATAACGCCCAAAAATTCAGTTAATGGTGGTGCTTTGCCGTCAATGTTAAACCAGATCCAGCCTCCCCAGCAGTCAATTCTAATCTCTGCTAGATCCAGTTCATCACAGGGTAGGCCGTTGGCAAGTTGCGGGAAGGTGTCGGCGTCGGGTACGGCTTTAATTGTGCCGTCAATATTCCAGGCCCATGCATGAAACTGGCACTTCAATATTTTTCGGTTACCGCACCCGGAGTCATGGATCAGTCTATTGCCCCGGTGCTGACAGACATTAAAGAAACAGCGTAATTGGTCTTCCTGATCACGAATAAAAATAAAAGACTCACGACCAAATTCGTGGGTGACAAAGTCACCACTGGACTTTAGCTGTTCAATTCTGGGCCCCATATTCCACACACGGCGCCATACTTGTGGCCATTCTTGCTGCATATACGATGGGCTTGAAAAGCGATCGCTGGCGATTCTGTCTTTACCAATATCAGGAGTGGGATTATTGCTATTGATTACAGGTGTAGATGGTAGGATTGGTTTATCGGCATTTTTATTATTCATTCTTTACTCTGCCTTAGTCGTTACTTAATTGTACATAAATAGATTGCTTACACTTTACCTAATTAATGCAGTCCATAGTATGAATAAGTATTTGCTACTTATTTATGTTTGAATAATAGGTAGCAAAATTTCCAGCTGTGCTCGATGCTTATTGAGCAGTCACTGATACGTTGCTGTTATAAACTGCCATAGATAAAATTTATCCAGACATCTTGTTTAATAAACCCGCCATTCCATTGCTGCCATTGGCTGCTTAATCCTTTTTCCTGCGCCTTTTTTAAGCTAAGTCCACTGTCTTTCATGGCTTTTACTTCGGCGAGTGTGCCAGTGAGCATTTGATGATATTCGCTTAACCCTTGCTTGTCGGTAAGGGGGCCGTGACCTGGAATGACGACAGTTTCACCATTAATTTTTTCAGGACTTCAGCAATGTTATTTGCATAGGACACGACATTGCCGCCGCTACCCAGATCTACAAAAGGAAACATGGGAAAAAATAAATGATCGCCCATATGTACTACATTTGCCTTGGTGAAAAAGATGACGGTGTCGCCGTCAGTATGGCCATTGGGATAATGCTGTAAGTTGAGAGTGTCATCATTAAAGTGCAGCTGCATGGATTCAGGGTAAGTGATATTAGGTAGAGCGTGTTTGGGGTAGGGTTCCGATACCATGTTGAAAAATGCTACTTCCTGACGGCTATTTAGACGCGCACGAACATTGTTGTGAGCGACAATATCAACACCATCGCCAAGGTTGGCATTATTGCGGTATGATCACCGTGCCAGTGCGTGTTGATAATATATTTTAATGTATTTACACCGCCGTATTGATCAATTTTCTGTTTCAGAGCAGTAGACATCTCGGCATAATCATCATCAATAATCAGTAAGCCATCTGTACCTCTGCTTAGAGCGATATTACCCCCTTTACCTTGTAGTAATATCAATGACTTATTAATTTCGGTAACTTTAAACGTGGTGTTCTGGTGATTTTCGGTCGCTGCGAAAGTGGAAAATAATAGGATGCTCGCAAAGAATAAGGGAAATAGCAGTTTCATGATTCAGTCCTTCGGTTTATTAGTCGGGGCGCTTGCTACAGCCAGCCGATAAATTACCAGCTTTTCAGCTGAATATCAGTGTTTTTTAGCAAGGAGAAGGCGTTTAACTATGTGTGAGGGATTAATGTAGTGGCACAAGATTATTCAGCGGCTGCTGTGGCGAGGGGAAGTCATTCCAGAGTTGCTGGCAAAGCTGCTGTGGATTTTCACGGTCACCCCGCAGTATCCAATCGACTAAGGCTTTGGCTACATTGGGGAATTTTAATAATGGGGCTTTTTGGCTAGCACTAGCCATTCCGCTATTGTTTCACGATCTAATACGTTGAGAGTCGTGGCATAGCCTAATTTTTCTAAAGCAGCCGCATTGGATAACTGTTCCATTTGACCCTGTAGGGGTTTGGCAAGAATAGGTAAATTCAATTGCAGGCATTCACTGATTAGCTCAAAGCCTGCGTTACAGATAACCGCTCTTGACTTGGATAAATCTGCTTTAAATCCATCATGGCAAGTCTTTCGCAGCTGCACATTATGTAGCGTACCGTTGTCAAGATCGGGCGAGTATTGTACAAAATGTTGTCTCGGGAACCGGTGTAATAACTCAGTAACGTCATCTTGATTTTCAAACGGTAGATAAACTAACACACTGCTATTGCAGGCTTTTGGCTTTAGTTCAGTGTCGATAATCGGTGGTAAAATAGGGTGACCAAAGTGATGCCAGTGTAGTCCGATTTTCCATCTACCTGGTGCAAAGTTACGCATAATAGAATTGGCGATGAAATTTGTACTGGCGGTAGGGATATCATAAGCAAAAGAATTTTGATGGCTTATCCCGAGCACAGGTTTCCCTTGGAGTTTAGCCGCCCAGGCTGTGACAGGTTCAAAGTCACTGATGATTAAATCGTAGTCTGATAATGGTAAGCTTTTAATGTCACGAATAAATTGCAGTGGTTTGTTATTGCTGAGGGTTTTTTGATAATTAATTTCGCCCGCCTCGCTAACAAACGTTAACCCCTGGCGATGGAGATATTTACCAAAACAATCCATATCGAATAACTTATCCGCGTCTCTACCTGAAAATAAATAGGTTACTTCAATCGGTTGTATCTGTGCTGCTAAAGCAAATTGCTTTGCCATCACGCGAGCTCGGGTGATGTGCCCGTTGCCTGTTCCCTGTACACCATAAAGTATTTTCATGTATATGTTCTCACCGGTGGCCTGATCTCAGTGATATCTCTCGAGCTAGGATTTATTTAATAACAGATAACAAACGCAGTGGCAGAGCCTAATAGTGCGCCGGCAATAATGTCAGTGGGGTAATGCACGCCTAACGCGACTCGGGACATTGCTACCAGTGTCGCCCATACAAATAAGGGCCAGGCGATACTGCCGTAGAAAATAAACGTTAGGTTGGCTAACAAAAAAGCGGCCGCGCTATGCCCTGAAGGAAAGCTGAATTTATCATGGGCGATGATAATACTTTCAAAGGTAGGAATGGCTTCGGGGGGGCGCTGCCGTTGCAGGCAGTTTTTAAGTATCCAGTACAACGGCATTTGCAATGCAAAAGCGAGCGCGGCGTAACTAAAAAATTCATCGCCTTGCTGCTGGTCTAGTACCAATATTAACAGAGGTAAACAAAGTTGTAGGTAGCCATCCCCGGTCCTAGAGATACTCTTGGCAAGCCTGCAGTGCAGTGCCGCATGCTGTGTCCGGCTGCACCATAGCAACATTCGCAGGTCGTATTGGTATAGATCGTCAATGATTTTCATAGTGCTTAGGTTAGTAAGCACGAATGACAGCAATGTGACGTTAATATTTCAGTTTGATGAATTCTATGGCAATGACGCTATTTTTTATTCTCGCTTAAATCCCTGGGCAGGGTCCTTAAATATTATCGAGTACAATAGCGCTGCTCATCAGATAATGAAATTGGGCGTCACTGAAATGGATGAGTTCTTGATGATCACCAGCTTCAACATATAAATCTGGTTGTGTTAGTAGCGCGCTATCGACATAAGTCGTTAAGCCATAAGCTTGTCCCAGACCGGGGATAGCACCTAGTTCACAATCCCGGAACAGCTCTTCCAATTCGAACTCCGGGACTAAAGTGTAGGATCTATGTAGTTGTCGATTTAACTTATGCAGCTGAATTTTTTTATTGGCTGTGGTCAGTACCATAGCGAGCTCACCGGCGCTGTTTTCCAGTACTAACGCTTTCACTAGTTGGTCGGGATTAATTTCAGCGAAGATGGCCGTTTCCAAAGAGCTTTTGCTAAGCGGATGATTAAGAATTTGGTAACTGATTTGATGATCGCATAAATAACTACTTATAGTGGGTGCTAAACTCATTAGATGATCCCCCGACGATTTGTATATTACTTAGAGTCAGTATTTGGGTGGCTGCCGGTTAAAAATGTATAGCAAGCAGCCGCATTTGTGAATGAGCTTATTAAGACTATTTAGTTATGTAACACTAGCTTCTTCAGGCGTTTTCGATAATTAACAGGCAGCCTGTCGCTCGGCGGGGTTGATCGATAGCGCGGTGTTCCAGCTCAGCATAATATTGATCTATACAGCGTTCGGCCAGATCGAAAAACGGGGCGCGCTCAGGGTCGGCGATGATGATTTTGCCTACACCGGCTTTGCACGCACGTTTAATTAAGTTAAATACGGTGTCGGCCAGTTCATCCCAAAAGCAGATATCGGCAGCTATGATCAAGTCGTACTCGGCTAGTTGTTTAGTGGTGATTTTTTCAAAGTACTGCCGTTTGGTTTTGATAGCAACATCATTGGCTTCGGCATGCAGTTGTAGGTAGGGGAATACCGCGCTATCGGCATCTACACCGGTAACCACTGCCTGATAATGTTTGGCGCAATGAATCCCTGCTAGTCCCCAACCACAGCCTAGCTCTAAAACTTTGCAGCCATTTTGGGGTGGGTTTTGTTGCAAGTAATCCATAATTAAATAGCTGGACCCCCAAAATTTATTGCCATGAATGGATGGCGTCTCTTGTTCACGTTTGGTGCGGCGGATGGCTTTATGTTGTGAAGTCAGAATAGTAACGCCGAAAGCTTCTCGGGTATTGTTTTCCATGGCGATGATATTAGCCTCGATAGATCAGTGGTAGACGGTAAGTTGAGGCGGCAATAATATAGAAAATGTCCCTTTTTTTACAGCCTCTGCTAGTATGACGGCCGTTTATTCTAGAAATTATTATTTGATTTAAATTCAAAAACTACTCAGAGGTTCTCATGCAATACCGCCCACTAGGACAATCCGGGATAAAAGTCAGCCAAATTTGTTTAGGGTCAATGATGTGGGGGTCCCATAACAGTGAAACGGAAGGCCACCAACAAATGGATTATGCCCTTGACCATGGGGTGAATTTTATTGATACCGCGGAATGTTATGCGGTGCCACCGCAGGCAGAAACCCAAGGCAGCACGGAAAAAATAATTGGCAGCTGGCTGGCCAAACGCTCAGACCGTGAACAAATAGTGATTGCCAGTAAAGTCACCGGTCGCAGCCCTTATGATTGGATTAGAGGTAAAGAAACGCGGCTCAATAGAGAGCAATTAGAAGCTGCGATAGAGGGTAGTTTACAGCGCTTGCAAACGGATTATCTGGATTTATTTCAACTGCATTGGCCTGATCGCAAGCTCAATAATTTTGGTTTAGGTAGCCCAAATTATCAACACTATGATGATGAGTCTGTGGCAATTGAGGATACATTGTCAGTGCTCGCAGACTTGGTTCAATCCGGTAAAGTTCGGCATATCGGTGTCTCTAACGAAACCCCTTGGGGGCTGTCAAAGTTTTTACACTACGCGGCAACAAAGGGTTTGCCCAAAGTGGTGTCCATCCAGAATGCGTATAATCTGCTGAATCGTAGCTTTGAATTAGGGTTGTCGGAGTTTTCCCATCGTGAAGGTGTTGGATTACTGGCTTACTCGCCTGCTGGGCAAGGGGCGCTTAGTGGCAAATACTTAAATGGTGCCCGGCCTGAAGGCAGCCGTTTAGTGAAATTTGGCCGCTTTAGTCGTTACGAGAAAGCGGCTGGTCAGATCGCGATAGCTAAGTATGTGGCCTTGGCGAAGGCGCACGGGCTGGATGCGGTGCAGATGGCATTGGCCTTTGTAAATCAGCAATCGTTTGTGACCTCCAATATTATCGGTGCCACCTCTATGAAGCAGTTAAAGATGAATATCGAAACTGTAGATATGTCGTTGAGTGATGAGCTGTTGGCGTCCATTGAGATGATCCATCTGGAATCACCGAATCCATGCCCCTGATGCTGTCTTTTTTCTCCTTGCTTGAAGGATGGGAGAATCCCAGCCTCTTAATTTTCTTATTGGGTGAAACTGGGTGATGGTTACAATATATCCATTACGGTTTTGCGCATTCAGGAGTATTCCTTAATGTTTTTGAGGTTAACTGATGGCAACTATTACTATCCAGCACGAATTTAGCTTATCGAGAGACGAGGTGAAGTTGAAGCTTGTGGAACTTGCCGAAGCCATGACTGCCCGCTATCAACTGAATTGTGATTGGCCCTCGGAAGATTGCTTGCGTTTTAAGCGCAGTGGCGCCAGCGGTGAAATTAACATACAGGCGCATTCAATCCGTTTTAATTTGAAACTGGGACTAATGTTAACGGCGTTTAAAACCACTATTGATAAGGATGTGCGTCAATTCTTACAGGATAATATTGACTAGGAGTTTATAATGTTGGAGCCAGCAGTAATCGTCAGTAAACAGGGTAGTGTGGGATTCCTTACCTTAAACAATCCACCCATGAACCCCATTGGTGTGGCGCAAGTGATGGCATTGGAGCAGTTGTTACCGGTATTGGCGGCTGACAAATCAGTGCGCGCCATAGTTATTAAAGGTGAGAGTATAGACGAGGGTGAAGCAACACACTTTTCAGTAGGCGCCAATTTACAAGAAGCCCATATCGCCGAAGAGGTTGGGCCTAATAAATTCGTTGAACAGCGAATTCAACTGTTTAATCAAATTGCAACGATGGAGAAACCGATAATCGCTGCAATTCAGGGTTATTGTCTGGGGGTGGTTTGGAGCTGGCCATGGCGTGCCATTTTCGCTTAGCAGAGCAGGGCGCGTTGCTGGGTTTGCCGGAGATAAATTTAGGGGGAGCGCCCTTGTGGAGTGGCGCTAACCGGCTGCTACGTTTGGTTGGCAGGGCCAATGCGCTGGCAATATTGCTACGTGGTAGCAAGCTTACCGCGCAGCAGGCACAGGCTTACCATTTAATAAATGAAGTAATCGTGGCTGAGAATTTTGACGCTACGGTATTGGACTTTGCCAATGAGTTGGCTGCCAAGCCGCCATTAGCGGTAGCGGCTATTATCAGAGTTATCAATCATGGTCAGGATGCGTCATTGGCTGATGCCCTGGCATACGAGTTAGAGCAATTCATCCCGTTGGTAGAAACCAAAGATATGCAGGAAGGCGTGACGGCTTTATTTGAAAAGCGAGAGCCAGTGTTTATTGGCATGTAAAATTATTAGTAAAGGTGCAATAAAAAACGCGGGAGAGGGCGCCCGCGTTTTGTGAGTAAATAGCGGGAGATTAACCTCGTTTGCGACCTATACCTGCTAATCCTAACAGTGCGCTTCCGAATAACCATGCTGAAGCTGGGACGGGAACAGCACTGATTTGTACATCTCCCAAACCAGCTAACAGTGAGATACTGCTGGAGCCTGTTAGCGTGAGGTAGTTAACATTGCTTAAGTTAACGGCAAAAGTTTCAGCAGTACATAAGCCACAGCTATCGTCATCAAGTACGATTTGTTGACCGTCACCAAAGCCTACTAATACAACGCTATCCGGTCCTTCCCATTGGCGCATGGTCAATGTGCCAATATCAATTGTCTGGTCAAAGTCGATACGAAGAGTTTCACCGCTTTCCAGACCCGCCAGATCAAACAGCCCTAAAGTGTCATCATCTGCCACCCCGATGCCGTCTAATGTTAATACGCCAATATGGGTACCACCGGCAACTGCTGTGATATGCGCATTGATTTGGCTATCGGCGCTGGCTATATCAAGAAAAGGTGCCGTACCTGATCCAAGCCCGGCCCAAGGGCCAGTGACGGGTAAACCAGTAAAATCAAAGGAAGTGGCCGAAGCCATACTGCTCATAGCTAAGGTAAGACAGAGCCCCGCTAGTCTTGATGTGTTTCTTTGTTGCATGAGTTAGTCCTTTTGTGTATGGCGGGGAGTACCCCACACTATTATTGTTATTGACCTGCGCGTATGAAACTCTGTGGCTTCTTTATTTAGACGCGAAGGTCTCGAGAGTTTGCAGCATTAAGCTTAGGTACTTAATACATTGATTAAATACAGCAAGAAATAGTCCAAATAATATTTATCTATATAAAACATAGCCTTGAAGGCTAATGGTCGGTAGTATTTATTCTTTTAGTAAATATATCGATTGATATGTAATGCTGAGCGACAATTGGGGAGATAATATGATATCGACGCCTCTTTTTGGTGCAAAAACTTTCTGGCGGTATCTTATTATCGCTGTTGTGCGTTGTAAGGCCGTATACAGCCCCAATATTACTAACTAGTAGTTGTAAGTTTTATCGACAAATATGATTGTGTAAGTTAATTATGTTTGTTGGGCAGCTGTTGGAAAATCCACATTAAAATTTATGTCTCAGCTCTTGTAATGCGGTGTACAAGCAAGGCAGTAATATTAACGATACTAATCCTCCAAACATTACCCCCCAAGCCATCGCCATTACCATCGGCGTGATATAGGAGTTACTACCCATAATGCCGTAGGCTGTCGGCAGTAGTCCGATAACGGTGGTCACTGAAGTGATGATAATCGGGCGAAAACGCTGTTGTGCAATATCGGCAATGGCATCGATATTGAGTAGGCCGGCGTCCTGTTGTTTTTCGTTTAGGGTATGAACTAACACTAGCGAGTCATTAACCAATACCCCCATTAACCCAATCACGCCGGTCACTGCCATCATACCCAAAGTAATTTGTTGAATACCAAAGCCGATGACCACACCGATTAAGCCGAAGGGTAGGCAGAGCATAATCAGTAGCGGTTGCAGCAGCGAATTGAAGAGTAAGATCAGTAGGCCAAATATTCCCAGCATGGCGATGAGATAAGCGCTGCCCAGGTTGCCAATGGATTCCTGGGTTTGTTCCAGTTCACCGGTTTGAATAATACGGGTAGAAGGATAGTGCTGCTGCCATTGTTGTCGGGCGATAAATTCTGCCACTTGCTGGTTTATTTGGTCCAGGCTAATAGCTTGCCGGTCGATGTCGGCATATACCGTGATTGTGCGTTTACCAAAGTAGTGTTTGATATCCGCTTCACCCGAACGTAAGTGAAAATCTGCGACTGACTTTAAATAAATAGCATGGCCGGAGGAATTAATGATGGCGAGATTTTCTAATGTCTGTAACACGCTGTTGCTAGAGGGTGGTAATTGCAGCCGGTAGCGGACCCGTTCGTCCAGCGTTTGTAGTTCATCAACAATTTCGCCATCCAGAGCGATACGCACCGCTTGGGTCACGTCACTCACTGACAGTGATCTGGCGGCAAGCAAAGGGTAATTGATTTTTAAATCCAGAATATCTTTACCAGGGTTGTAACTGGTCCAGCTATTGGTCACTGCAGGCTGTTCAGAAAGCCATTGTTGCAGTTGCTCGGCAAGCGCAAAACGTTCATCGCCATTGCTAATAATTTCTACCTCAACGGCTTTGCCGACGACGGGGATATCAGTCAAGGGTTGAACATCCAGCCGTTGGTAGCCGGTTTGAGTTTGTGCCCAGTTTCGTAATTGCTGACTCAGTTGGTAGGTGTTGGTTTTACGCTGTCCTACAGGTTTTAAATATATGGATACTACTGCCCATGCTTCATTGTTGCCTTCAACAGTACCGTAAAGGTCGGTATTGTGATGGCCGATTTGTGAGGCAATATTTAATAGGTCGTCAGGACTTATTTTGGGGGCGGATCTGTTTTTCAATATCGATGACCTTGGCGACAGTTTGCTCAAAGTTACTGCCGGTGGGCAGTTCCACTTTAATATTAATGGTATCGATATCCGGGCTTGGGTAGAGGTCAAAATTTATGGTTAAAACCCCCAGTGTCATCACCACTATAAATAGTCCAATGAAGCCAGCAATGGTGAGGTATTTACGTGCTAATAAACGGTAAATTATTTTTCTATAACGCACGCTCAGCTTTTGAAGCAAAGTATTATTATTGCCGCTGTTTGAAATGGTTAAACGGGTATGGGCCAGATGAGAAGGTAGCAGGCACTGGCTTTCAAAGAGTGACACCATTAGCAGAATAATAACAGTGATTGGAAAACTCACCATAAAGGCAGCATCGTAACCGGTTAAAAACAGCAGTGGTAGAAAGGCAAGTATAGTGGTGAGTGCGCTGAAAATAACCGGTTGTGATACCTGTGCTGCGCCTAGCAGGCTCGCTTGATTGGCATCTATTCCTTGTTCGCGGAGCCGTTGTGTGTTTTCACTAACGATCACTGCGTCATCTACCAATATACCCATTAGTAAAATAATAGCCGTTAAGGTAATACTGTTAATAGTGACGCCAATGGCATCACACAACATAAACGTTAGGCCAATCGAAAAGGGAATTCCGACGGCGACCCAAATAGCAAAACGAACATTAAGAGTAAAACATAAGATAACGAAAACAGAGAGTAAACCGAGCAAGGCGTTACCCACTAACACATCCAGCATATTGTGAGTCAGTCGTGACATATCGTTGACTAATTTCAGTTCCACTGTAGTTGGCAGAGTGGATTGAATTGACTGGATATAATCTTTTACTGCTTGCGCTGTATGTAATTCATCCGCAGAGCCATTGCGGCGGGCCATCAGCGCGATGCTTAGTTGGCCGTCAGTGCGCGACTGTACCTCCCATTCTTCAAAACCTTCAATGACGGTGGCGACATCGCTGATACGAATAACGTTACCCGGTTCTTCGCTGCGAATAATGACATCAGCAACTTGCTTCGGATGTTCAAACTGGCCAATGGTAACGACTTTTTTTTCCGTGGTGAAAGATTCTAAAGAACCACCGCTGTCGCGGACATTGCGTGTGTTAATAGCGCCAATCAGTTCTTTATAACTGATGCCTCGCTGTACCATTTTTTCCGGTTGTGCCTGAATATTGACCTCGGCACGTCGATAGCCCTGTTTTACCACGCTGGCAATGCCATCCACTTCACGCAGTCCATCGCTAACTTTTTTTGCCACGGTTCTTAACAGTGCCTCTGGGGCTGGGCCAGTTACATGGACTTCAATGACGGGTGTGATCAGAGTTGAGAGCTCTTCTACAAAGGGTTTTTCTATCAAGTCATTAGGTAACCTGGTAGCGGCGCGGTCAACCGCTTTTTGAATGTCACTTAATACTTTATCTTTATTATCCAACTCGGTTTGCAAGCGAATAGAAATAACCGAACTGCCTTCCATGCTGTTGGAGTAGATCTTATCGATCCCTTCGACTTTGACCAGCTCTTCTTCCAGCGGCAGAGTGATGGCGAGTTCGATATCTTCAGGCCCAGAGCCGGCGCGGATTGTGGTGATATTCACCGAGCCCATATCAACTTTAGGGTTGTACTCATAACGCATATTGGCCAGAGTGAGTGCGCCAAGGATAAATACCAGTACCATGATCAGGTTGACTAGTAAGGGCCTACCAATAAAAAAATTAATGATCGCATGCATAAGATTATGGGCTCACAACAATAGCAGAGCCATTGATGATTTTATCCTGAGCATCAACAATGACTTGAACTCCTGGCTCTAGCCCGCTGAGGACAACTATTTGGTTGCCCATGCCCACACTTAATAACGGTTCCTTGCGTAGAGCGGTCAAAGGTTGAGTGTTGGTGTTAACGACAAAGACCACACGTTTACGGTCTCTGTCGACTACAGCTGCTTCGGGCAGCATTAACAGATTTTCCTGTACTACCCCTTTAATCGCCACTTGCGCGGTCATGCCAGGCCGAATCAATTGATTGCGTTGTTCAAGAATGAGTTTGACGGGGAAATTTCCAGTATTGGCATCTGCATTGACGCCGACTGATTCGACAATACTGGGTAGCGGCTGATCCGGCAGGCCGGATAAGGTAATCGTTGCTTCGGCACCACTGCGAATTAAACGGATATCTTTTTCACTTACCCAGGTTTTAACGCGCAAGGTATCAATGGCTTGCAACGTCAGCAGTGTACTGCCTGCAGTAATGTTTTCACCGGCTTCTACGGCTTTGATATCAATGACGCCGTTGACCGGGCTGAATAATTTACTGTCGTTTAATTCGCGTTGAGCTAATTTTCTGGCGGCGGTCGCTTCCCGGTGTTGTGCCTGAGCGCGGTTGAGCGCGAGTTCAGCATTATCCAGGATTTCTTTCGAAACCGTGTCATTAGCAGCCAGTGATTTTCTACGTTCCAGCATTAAATACGCTTCGTCTAAAGCGGCTTGAGTTTGTAATGCATTTTCGCTGGCTTGGTTGAATTGCAATTGGCGTTTTTCCTGATCAAAGGTAATCAGTAACTGACCTTTTTTAACCGCTTGGGCCTCGTTTACCAAGACTTGTTCAACGATGGCAGAAAAATCCAGGCTGAGATTTATTTCTTCCGCTGCTTCTACCACGCCATAGGTGTTGACTTCACCTTGCCAGCTTTGTGCGGCTAATGTTTGCGTTTGTACGGTAATGGCTTTAGCCGCTGGGCTATCAGTGGTAGTCGCGACTTCGGCATCATTACAGGCAGTTAATCCTGCACTCAGGGCTAAAAGCAGGGTGGATATAATTGCGTGCTGGGCAGTATTTTTTTCGTCGTTATTTTTCATGATATCTCTGGTTATTTATTGTTGCATTAACCATTGCAAGGCGTTTTCCAAAAGTTGTTTATATTCAGGCTCTTGATACGCACTGCCTTGATGGCCTAGCGCGGTATAAAACACAATGCCTTTACCTATGGTGTGGGTCCATATCAGCGGGTGATCATTATCCATTAATAAATCCAGCTTTGGGTTATAACTGGATTCATCGAGGCTGGCGAGAACTTCGACACCTTCAATATTTCTGACACTGCGATCAAAGCTGTACCACTCTTCTTCGCGTTGCCAGTGGCTCGCTAAATGTTGCGTCGCCGGGTGTTGGTTGTTATCGATGATAATGGTGCCGGTTTGAAATTGCGGAAACATCGGGTGGCCAATAAATTGCGCTTTTAGCAATTGCTGTGGGTACCATTGCCATTCATGTTTGCGGCTGCCGCCTGCGCCATGAATACCCAGCCAGTGACCGCCGCCTGCGATATAATTTTTCAAAGCGGTTTGCTGATCTACCGTGAGCACGTCATTAGTATTGTTATTCCAGATAATGACTTTAAAGCGGGCTAATTGCTCAGGGTTATGGATAGCACCATTTTCGGTGAAGAAAATCGGCCAGCCTTGTGCAGTCGCATAATTTTCGAATAGCTGATTCGCGGCAATAATAGCTTCCTGGTGACGGAAGCCATTGGTTTTTTGAAAATACTAGAATCCCTTTTTGTGTCGGTGACGCATTGAATTGGGGCGGGTAGTGTGGGCGGTTCTGTTTCAAATACCGGTGTTTTAAATAACTCTGCTTCATCCAGTATTTGATAGGCCTGATAGCTGGCGTAAATCAAATATAAACCGAACAGAATTAAAACGTATTTAAATATTTTTCTAGCCATGGATAACGCTCGTAAATAACTTTTAATAAGGATTGGTCGTTTGATAGCTACAACGGTATTGCCGTGGTGAACTACCCATCTGCCGTCGAAAGCAGCGAGTAAAGTATAAAGGGTCACTATAACCTACTTGATCGGCAATAGTATTTATCGGTTTATTACTATGCGCTAATAATTGACAGGCATAGGCTATGCGCTTTTCGTCTCGCCATTTGATAATACTGGCCGGTTTGTTGCTTGAAAAGAGTAGAGAGTCTTGGAGGGAGATAATCCCGCATGTTCCGCCAGTGACTCAATTG